>JANODX010000054.1:0-79592 GCA_031412915.1 Vicinamibacteria bacterium
GCCCAGACGACGGATCGCACTCAGCGAGGGCTTGACCGGCGCCGCCGCCAGTTCAAAAGAACCGGTCATCGTGGGGGACGTTCGAGAAGACCCGCGGTACCTCGCAGTGGAGCCGGAAGTGCGATCGGAACTGGTCATCCCCCTTGTCTTCAAGGGCCGGGTGGTTGGTGTTTTTGACCTTGAATCGAGGGAATTGAATCGATTCACTCACGAGCACATCAAAGTGCTGACGCCGCTCGCATCACAGGTTGCAGTTGCGATAGAAAACGCGAGACTCTACGAAGACATCACGAAGCGTGAGACGCGCTATCGAAAGGAGCTTCTGATCGCTCAGCGAATTCAGGAGGGGCTTTTCCCTGAAGAGTCTCCCAAGGGTGCCCGGTGGGAAGCCGCGGCGCACTTTCTGCCCGCGCGAGAACTGGCCGGCGACCTTTTCGATTTCTACGATCTCGCGGAAGATCGTCTCGGTCTCTCCATCGGCGACGTGGCCGGCAAGGGCGTCCCGGCGGCGCTCTTCGGGGCCTTCACGTCGGGCACCATCCGCGCGCGCGCTTTTCAGAAGGCCGCACCGAAGGAGATTCTGTTTCGCGCGAACCGCACGCTGATCCGTCGCGCCGTGGAGGGGCTCTATTGCGCCCTGACCTTCGCAGTCTTCGACTTCGAGAAGAACGAGGGTCGAATCGCGAATTCGGGCCTGCCTTACCCGATTCACTTCAAGGCCTCTCAGAAGACGGCGGTTCCCATCGTCCTTCCCGGCGTTCCTCTCGGTCTTTTCGACAACGTTGAATACGACGAGGTCTCCATCCCGCTGGCGCCAGGAGACATGTTTGTGTTTCACTCCGACGGCGTCACCGAGGCCTGGAACGGCAAGGAGGAGTTTGGCTCTGCGCGTCTGGCGGCGCTCGTCGCCAAACACGCCCACAATTCCGCGGGGGACCTGGGACAGGAGATCGAGAAGACGCTGCGGGCGTGGGCAAAGCAGGATCTGGCCAACGACGATGTCACCCTGGTGATCGTGCGCGTGGTTTGACGACACGGCGGGCTCTGCCCGGCTTCGTCAGGCGGGCGCGCGTCGGGCAATGCGCCACCCAGCAGCCCCCTTGATAAGGTCGCAACATGTTCCTGCCGAGTGTGATTGAAGCAAAACCCGGGGGCCGGTACCGCATCCGTCTGGTCTTCAGCGATAACTCCAAGAAGACTGTTGATTTCAGGCCTTGGCTGCGAGGCCCAGTCTTCGCCCCGCTCAAAGACGTGGCGTATTTTCGGCGGTTCTTTCTGGCTGGGGGCACGGTGGTTTGGCCAAACGGGGCCGACATTGCTCCAGAGACTCTGTATGACGCCCAAGACATCGGGACCGCCCCTCTCAAGAAGCGAACGCGCGGAGCGACCGGCGCATCAGCCCGGGTGGTCGTTCGTCTCTGATCGCGCCCCCAGGAGACTTCGCGCCGCCCTACTGCCCCTGCAGGCGCAGGGCGGTCAGCCGGCTGTTCACCAGCGACTTAGGAATCATCGGAGAGTGTTGCCAAGGCAGGCGCATGGTACAAAGCGTCGGGACTTGTACGCGACTCCCGACGTTTTGTCTTCGGGGGCAGGAAAGCGACCCTCTCGGGGGATTGGCTACGGCCCAGGCCGGGCTTCGCGCCCCCCAGGCAGGCTGGTGCGTTCAGGCCTCCACGAGACGAATGGGCCTTGCTGACGGCTGGCCTGTCTGGTGAACTGTCACACCAGTTCGATGGTCAAGCGCCGCCCCACCATCGCCGCGGCGCGTTGCAGGCTGCGGAGCGTTATGTCGTTCTTGGGATCAAGGATACGGTCAACCTGGGTGCGGCTGGTCTTGAGCAGCGTGGCCATCTTGTTCTTGGAGATGTTCTTTTTCTTCATGGCCTCGGCGAGCTGCCAGGCAACAACTTCCTTGACCGCCTGCGCTTGCGACTCTTCGAAGATGCCCTCCTCCTTGAGGAAGTCATCAATGCTGGAACCCATGTGCTTCTTGCTCATCGCCTTAACTCCTTCTGACGTCTTCGCGCTGTTGCCAGATCTTCGTCCGGCGTCGCCCGAGTCTTCTTGATGAACCCGTGCAGCGCGACCAAGTGCTCCTGATGCAGGCAGAGCATTACGCGCGCTGTCCGTTTCGTCGGCAGGTCCGTCCGGATTTCCCATAGACCGCTTCCCATCGGGCGACACAGCGGCATTCCCACCGGCCACCGCCATTGCGCCCGCAACAGGTCCCGCCCTATCGCCTGGCGCTCGGATTCAGCCAGCCCCTTCAGCCACTCCCTCACTGGCTCGCTCCCCGCCGCCTCTTCGTAGAAGATCAGTGGGATTTTCTGCGCCTGTGGGTCGTCTGCCATCGTGGAACCGTCCCCGAGGGGCGACTGTACCTTATAAGGTTCAGGTCGGCAAGCTACTCAGGGCGAGACAATTGAAGAAGCGTTGGTCAACCGGCGCCTTCGCTGCTGATCGTCCGCGCCGTGTGGCTCCCTCCGGGGCGCGTGAGATTGCTCAGCGCTCGCGAGACAGCCGCAACACCGTCCCTATCGCTCGGAAGACCTCGGCCCGGGAGATCTTCGACTTCCCGTGCCGCGCCCTCGCTCAACAACCTGCGGTGGAAGCCCCAGCCACTCGTGCCACCGCCTTCGACGTACCGCGATCCGTAGTGTTTAAGCGCCCAGTGTGCGGCCAACCCAACCACGCGCGTCGCGAGGCAGACGGCAAGAATCACCGGCCATCCGAAACGCTGGCGCATGCTGACCAACAGGAAGTAGGCGAGATACAGATGCTCTTCCAAGGGCCAAGGTCCAAAACACGCCGCAAAATCCGTAAACCGTGATTGGGTTCAGGTTGTGGATCAACATCGTCTCTGATGGCGCCGCCGGGAGGCTTTCCGCTGCCCTACTGCCCCTGCAGGCGCAGGGCGGTCAGCCCGAGATACTCCTTCAGCGCCCCTCGTCGACGCCACCTTCGCGATCGTCCGCGTGGCCTGACGACAGGGCGGGCGCCGCGGGGCTACCGCCGCAGAGCACACCCCGCCATTGCAAGCGGGGCACGGACTACGTCCGGGACTGTTGGAGGGTACCCCACGGCCGTCATTGCAGCCGGGACACGTCCGTCGGACGTGACCTTTGGGGGAACGCCGCCATTCCGAAAAGTGCCCAATATGGGGCGTGTTCGACCGTCATCCTCAGCAAGGCCGCTGTCCGTTCACATGGGCTGAAGCAATCTCTCCGTTGCCGTGAGACTAAAGCTCCGTTGTATCCTCAAGGGGAACCGAGGTTCTCCGAGTGACCGAAACTCTCACCATCCCCGCCCATGTCGAGAACGGCAGTATCGCCCTGGATGCGCCGCTCCCAAAGAACATTGAATGGGTCGAAGTGCGTGCGCGGGTGGCCTCGACCTCCGGTTCGGCCAAGGCCCGCTCCGTGGCCGCTTACCTCGAATCACTCCCGCCCGGCAACCGCACCGGTGAAGAGATTGATCGTCAGGTGCAGGCAGAGAGAGACTCCTGGCCCGAATGAGGCTTTGCCTCGATACCGGCTTACTGATGCGGGGCGTCGAAGGACTTCCCGAGGTTCGGGCAGCCGTCGTCCAAGTCTTGCGGCGGACCGAACACGGCCCCGGCGGCGCCGTCGTGGCCTCTGAACTCGCCCGCGCGGAATGCCTGGTGATCCCCATTCGCGAGCACAACACGGCGCGCTACCAGGAGTTTCTCGCCTTCTTCTCCGAAAGCGGCATCGAGATGATCAGTGTGACAGCCGAGATTCTGGCGATGGCAACTGCGGTGCGCGCCCACCAAGGGCTCAAGATGGTTGACGCCATTCAGGTAGCGACGGCGCAGATCACCGACTGCGAAGTTCTTCTCACGACCGATGGTGGAATCGTCAAGCGTGGGCCCTATGGCAAGGTTCGCGTGGAACACTTTCCGCCGTAGCCGCTGGGGGAGCGGGCGGAGCAGCACCTCGCCAACGACGACGTCACCTTCGTGATCGTCCCCGCCGTTTAAACCGAGTCGAGAGATTGCTTCAGGCCAAGCCAAGCGTTGGGGCCTTGCTGAGGGCTTCGGAAGGCTGACCGAGCGCGAAGCCGGCCTCGGGGCACGAAGCAATCTCTCCTTTGCGCAATGGCTTCTACCGCTCGCGAGACAGCCGAAGCACCGTCCCGATCGCTCGGAAGACTTCGGTTCTGGATATCTTCGACCTCCCGTGGCGCCTTTCTTCGAAAACGATCGGAATCTCGGCGACCCGACCGCCGCTCTTGAGGATCCGGAAGAGCATCTCGACCTGAAATGAATAACCCTCGGCGAGAACGCTGGTGAAATCGATCTTTCGCAGCGCCCCGGCGGTGTAGCAGCGAAAACCGGCCGTGCAGTCGCGGACCTTGAGGCCAAGCATTCCTCGGGCGAAGACGTTGGCGCCCTCGCTCAACAACCTGCGGTGGAAGCCCCAGCCACTCGTGCCGCCGCCTTCGACGTACCGCGAGCCGATGACGAGGTCGAAATCCTCCGCCTTTGAGAGCAGAGCCGGCACGTAGGCCGGTCGGTGTGAGAAATCCGCGTCCATTTCGAGGACAGCTTCAAAACCCTCGGCCAGTGCGCGTGTGAAACCAGCGATATAGGCGGTGCCGAGACCCAGCTTGGCCGCGCGGTGAATGACGCCCACTCGCGGTTCCCTCGTGGTCCAATCGTCGACCCGCGCTCCCGTGCCATCCGGGGAGCCATCGTCAACGACCAGGATGTGGACACGGTTCGGAAGCGCCAGAAGCGATTCCAGGAGTGCGTCGATATTCTGAATCTCGTTGTATGTGGGGACGACGACGATCGCGTTCAACGACACCCTTGGTTCCGCAAGCCTCTCAACTCACAACTTCGGAATCGCCTTGTCGCGTTCCGCACTCAGATGCGAGTGTTTCCGACCGTACGCGAAATACAGAACCGCCCCAATGGCAAGCCAGACGGCGAAGCGCTCCCATGCCGCCGTGGGGAGGTAGTACATCGTATAGAGACAGCCGGCGGCGCCAAGCGGAGCCACGACCCAGACGAAGGGAACACGGAACGGCCGGCGACGAGCCGGGTCCTTCAGGCGAAGGGCCAGAACACCCAGGCAGACGATCAGAAACGCGAAAAGCGTTCCGATGTTGGTCAGATCGTAGGTCTCGTCGTCGTCGAGGATCGTCGAGCCAAGGGCCACAAGGATCCCCGTGACAATCGTCGTAATGTGCGGTGTTTGATACTTCGGATGGAGCTGTCGGAAGAACGGGGGAAGAAGCCCATCCCGGCTCATCGAGTAGAAGATCCGGGGCTGGCCATACTGGAAGACGAGCAGGACCGCGCTCATGGACACGATGGCGCCGAAGGAAATGATCACCTGGCCCCAGCCGATGCCGGCCATTTCGAAGGCGCGAGCCAGAGGATCGGAGCCCTTGAGCTGGGCATAGGGAACAATGCCTGTCGCCACCGCCCCGACGATCACGTAGATGATGGTGCAGATTCCCAACGACCAGAGAATCCCCCGAGGCATCGAATGCTGCGGATCCTTGGTTTCCTCGGCCGCCGTAGAGATGGCGTCGAAACCGATGTAGGCAAAGAACACGATGGCCGCGCCGTTCATCACACCGCGCCAGCCGTTCGGCGCGAAGGGAACCCAGTTCTCGGGCTTGATGTAGAAGAAACCAACCCCGATGAACAAGGCCAGCACCGAGAGCTTCAACGCCACCATCACGTTGTTGACCCGGGCGCTTTCCTTGACGCCGATGACGAGTAGCCAGGTGATCAAGGCCACGATCACGATCGAGGGAATGTTGATGGCGATGTGGTGGCCAAACAGGATGGGGAGCTTGTCCATGCTTTCGGGATAGGAGAAAGCCACATCGCGGTAGCTGTGGCACAGCCAGAACGGAATCTCGATGCCGAAGAAACGCAGGAAGGACGCGAAGTATCCCGACCAGGCGATGGCGACCGCGACGTTGCCAACGGCGTATTCAAGAATGAGATCCCAGCCGATCATCCAGGCCACCAGTTCGCCAAGCGTTGCGTATGCGTAGGTGTAGGCGCTGCCCGAAACGGGGATCATCGCCGTGAGTTCCGCGTAGCAGAGTCCGGCAAGAGCACACACCGCACCCAGGAGGACGAACGAGAGCGTCAGGGCCGGCCCCGCACCGTATCGAACCACGGTTCCATCCTGGGCCACTTCGCCAACCGCGGCAGTGCCGATGCTGGAGAAGATCCCGGCGCCGATAACCGCGCCGATTCCAAGCATCACCAGGTCGAAGGTGGTGAGGGTTCGCTTCATACCGGCTCCGGCAGCGTTGGGGCCGGAACCCACGAGCAATTGATCGACGGTCTTCGTCTGGAAGATGCTGGACATTCGTTGAGGGATTCCTACTTGGAACTGGGAGCGTACTCGAGGCGGAGGCCCGTCTGGAGGCCCTCGATGCCGAAGTCTGAGAAGTAGAGGGAGGAGCGAGTCGTATAGGAGACGAAAGCGGCGAGACGCGCACGACTAAGGCGAATGCCGAGATCGGCGTGTGCGTCGTAGACAATGTCATCGCGCAGGGCAAAAGCGACCTCTCCGGAATCAGTCACGACCTGGATTTCGCCATCGCTGATGTTGTGGGCGCGGGTGCCTCCGAGCGTCATGTCGAAGCGTTTCGTGAGCTCGATCCTGAGATCGACCCCGAGTTGTCTATTCTCGTAGGTAGGCAGAAAGCCATCCCCAGCGAACGCCGACACCGAGGAATTGTTTTCATAGCGCTCAGTCAGCTGGAATCGCCGACCCAGCTGCTGGGTCAGGTTTGCTCTGAGGTACGGTCGGGTCTTCGAGATGGAGCCCGCCAGAAGATGGGTTCGGCGCAGCCCGGCGGTGATCTGCCCTTTGAAGAACCCCGTTGTCTTCACACCCGCGCCCGCGTTTTCCTCGGCGAAGTTGCGGACGGCGGCGTCGGGGAAATGAGTCTCTTTGTATCCGCCCTCGATGAGAAGAGCCGAAAGAGGAGTCAGGGAATAGCGCAGTTGCAGGTCCGTGAAAAGGTCATCCGTACTCAGAGACGTGGAGAGGTTGGCGCCCCGATAGCGCTGACCCTCATCAGCCCGCGTCTGCCCGTACAGGCCACGAACCGCCAGGGTAAGGCGCCCAAGATCGCGCTCAATCTGTGCGGATACGTCCTTTGTGGTTCTGGCCACCCGAACGTTCACTTCATAGCTCGGCCGGTCGAAGTCCCGCCTGTATCCGAATCCCGTTTGGACGCGGGTCCCTGTCCCCTTCCAATAGAGCGTGGCAGAACCAAGGCCGGTCCATCGCCGGAGTTCTTCGGTGCGGAGGAAGTAGAGGTACTGGGCGGAACTCTCGACCTCGAATTTCCACTGGTCGTGGAATGGAAGAGCCAGGTCGAGGCCTGGGCCGGCGGAGGCCACGAAATCCGTGGTCTTGGTCCGCGCGTACTGAACATTGGTGTCGATGGCCAGGCTGCCAATCTTGAAGGTGGGAGTGACAACAAGGGGGCCGAGCGTGAATTGGCCGAGCGGGGTGCCGCTGTGCGTGTCGGGCTCTGGCGGGGCGGCAGGGTTGGAGGTCTGGCCGTGGGAGGTGCTCCCGAAAAGGACAAGGCTCAAGCCAAGGGCCGCGATCTCGCGCATGCGTGAGAGAGTAAACGAATTTGTGCAGCAAGGCGATATCAGGCTGCGGCCCAGTTCTAGTTTCTCACCAGGTTGTTCCCACCTGAAGCCAATCGAGAGATCGGAGTAAGCGCCGGCGATTCCGGAGCCAGCTACGAGTTGGGCTCAGCTCCAGCGCCCGTCAACTCTCTGGGAGCCTCAGACTGCCACCAGGGGTTGTTTGCCCGTCGTGATTGCTCTAAATGCTCTTAGAATCGTGGTTTGATGCGAAAGAACCTTCCCTTCAAGCGGGTCCTTTTCCTTGGGGCTCACACCGACGATGAATTTGGCTGTACCGGAACACTGCTCCGCCTGATGGAAGAGGGCGCAGCGGTCACCTACAATGTATTTTCGATCTGTGAGGAGTCTGTGCCGGACGGCCTTGAGCGCGATGTCCTCGCCCATGAAGCGAGCGAGGCGACCCGGGTCTTGGGCTTGACGCCCGGCAATGTCTGTGTCGGACGGTACCCCGTAAGGCGCTTTCCCGCTGTTCGCCAAGAGATCTTGGAGGACTTGGTCCGAATTCGTCGCGAGCTAGAGCCAGACCTTGTCCTCGTCCCCGCTCTGTCGGACATTCATCAAGACCATCACGTCGTTGCCGAGGAAGGGCTACGGGCGTTCAAGTTTTCGTCAGTCTTGGGATACAGGCTCCCGATGGATAGTTTGACGTTTAGTCACGCCTGCTTTGCATCGCTGTTCGAACGACACATCGAGAAGAAGCTGGCTGCCCTTCGGTGCTACACCGCTCTCAGGCGTTTCGACGGTACTTGTCGGAAGAATTTGTGCGCGGACTGGCCCGTATCCGCAGCGTTCAAGGAGGCACAATGCTAGCCGAGGCTTTCGCGGTTCTGAGGCGAATGTTTTAGAGATGTCTGAGATTCGTTTCCAAAACGGCGCCCTGGTCCGAGCTGACGTCATCCAGCGAGACCCTGCCTGGTTGTCGATGGGCCCGGAGGTGACGACCGTCTGCGATGAGTCGACTGTCGGCGGTTCAGTCGGCCTCGGGGTCCCCAATGATGAGTCGTTTCGGGAAGCCTGCGGGTCTCGGATTAGGGCAAAGCGACTTCATCTCGGTGAAGGCTGTTCTATCGGCAGGGGTGTGCTGCTCGCCTGCGGGGAAGTGTGGTTTGGGAGGGATGTTCGTCTAGGCAACCGGACCAGTGTACGTGTAAGAACTTCGTTGGTGTTGGGCTCAGGTACCGTTCTCCATGACCGTAGCGAAGTTGCGGGCCGTAGCATTCGAATCGGTCGAAGGGGTTGGGTTCTGCCCGAAGCCAAGATCGGTGGAGGGAGTTGCTTCGAACCGCGTTCGAGCCTCAATGCGGGACCCTGGCATCACCTAGCCCGGACTATTCATGAGGGAATCTGCTGCGACGTCCGATACCGCACCACTGGCGGGTGTGCTCGCTCCTCGTCTCCTCACAGTATGTCCAATACTGTTGCGTCGCTCGTCGCTGTGCTTGCCCGCCATTGGCACGGTCTCGAACGTCTCGCGACGATTCCTCATGAATAGTCCGGGCTAGGGGTCAGGAGTTTGGTAAATACGGCCCATCCCGTAACACCGGACCGCGAGGTTGGAATGGGTACGGGAACAGCCCTGTACGCGCATGGCGCCTACCTCTCAGAGTTTGATGGGAAGCCCTTCTCGTATGCCCCCAGGAGGGTCATCATTCTGGGAACTAGACAGAGTCGTTCCGGTGCCGGTGCCGGCGACGGTGAGACCTTTATCGACCTAGAGGCGAAGGCCATTGATGGTCGCGCGTGCTGGTTCTCCGAAAAGACCGTAGATCAGCCGCGTCGCTTTGGCATTCGCTTTGACGCGGAGGTGCTGAACGGCCGCTATGCGCCGTGGGCCCCGGAAGGACCGGTGTGGCGGAAGTGAAGAGAGT
This sequence comes from Vicinamibacteria bacterium, assembly GCA_031412915.1. Lineage (GTDB taxonomy): Bacteria > Acidobacteriota > Vicinamibacteria > Fen-336 > JAGNNV01 > JAGNNV01. The sequence goes on from JANODX010000054.1 coordinate 9,535, forward strand.
CGAAGAACTCAGACACGTTCTCCTGATCGCCTACTTCTACCCCCCATCGATTGAGGCCGGCGCAAAACGTGCACGCGGCTTCCACCAGTTCCTCTCGGAGTCGGGATATCGGACCACGCTGGTAACGATTGGGCCGCCGACAGACGACCCAGAGATTGAGCGCGGGGTCCTCAGAACACCGGAGTCGGTCTTTCGAAAGGGCCTCGTCGCAGGAGCCAAGAGATGGCCTGGCCCAATAAAACGCACCCTGCATCGTCTGTATCACGAGTTTGTGGCCATCCCTGACGGCTATCGCGCGTTTTATGCACCGGCGATGAGGATTTCCCGTGAGCTTGCCAAGAAGGATCCTGTCTCAGCAATCGTGGCTACATCCACCCCCTTTACTTCGCTGCGAATAGGCACGGACCTTTCACGTCAGCTCGGGATTCCATGGATCGCCGACCTGCGCGATCTATGGACCAACAACCACTTTGGGTACCGGCACGGTCGAATCCGGTATTTCATCGATCAGAGGTTGGAGGACCGCTGGCTTTCGACCGCTGGTCGGATCGTCACAGCGACGCAAGGCCTCGCCGATCAGGTCAAGCGGTCAAGGGAGAATCAGGCGGTAACGGCCATCCACAACGGATTTCTGGATCAGCCGAACTACTCCCGGCGGCCTCCCGGACCTTTCCGGATTGCTTTCTTGGGACGCTTGTGGTCCGGCCTTGGGCACACCCCTCGGCCATTCTTCACAGCAATCTGTCTACTCCGCATGGGAAACCCGGAGCTTTTCCGGGGTATGCGGATCGACTTTTTTGGTTCTGTGAATCAGGAGTTCTGGGAGCTTCGACAGGTCCTGCATCTAGAAGATGCCGTCTGTTATCGGGGTGAAGTGTCTCAGCCCGAAGCTGTCACCGAAGCCTGTGCGTCCGATCTCTTGCTGGTCCTTCTTCCAGACGAAAGTCGACAGGCTGTCACGGTCCCTACCAAGATCTATGACTACGCAGCCACTCGCAGACCCATCTTGTATATCGGCCCCGACGGTGAAGGTGCCGATTTGATCAGAGAGGGCAGTTTCGGCAGGACCTTTCGCTCCCACGAGACCGCCGAGATCTCGGGCTGGATCGAAGCTTTGGCCCAGGCGAAGCTACGAGATGAGTCCTCTCCCTGTGGGAAGCCGGAGTCGCTGTCGGGCTTTCACTACCGGTCGCGATCCAAACAGTTGGCAAGTGAACTGGATCTGCTCCTCGCGGGGCGGCGGATCAGGACCTAGATGTGAAGTCTCAATCCGTGGCTCACCTGGGGTGAGTCCTGGCTATGACGCGTGTGGTTACCAAGCCAAGCAAGCCAACGAGACGCACAGACAAGATTCACGTAAAGCACGAGCGACAGCGTTTCAGAGGGCCGGGACGGTTGAGAAGGTCTTAGACAGAGCCGCGCAAGCGGGTCAGGTGCCACTCCGGCCACCCAAACTCCTAAGCCAAAGCTCAAGCGTGAGCAACATCCAGAGCTGGCTGCCCAGGTTGCGATAGCCGGCTCGGTGCTCAGCCACCAGACTCTGCAAGGCGCTTGGAGGAATGAAGTCACCGAGGCGCGGCCTGTCGAGCAGGGTGGAGTTGACCATCTCGGAAAGATCGGCTCGAAACCAGGCGTCGATGGGAACGCCAAAGCCGTGTTTCGGCCTTTCGAGGAGACCGGCCGGAAGCAACGGCCGCACCGCTTCTTTCAGGCAAACTTTCCCCTTGGACCCCCGGCGCTTAACCCCATCAGGGAGCTTGGCCACGGCTTCCATCAAGTCCCGGTCCAGCAGCGGACTGCGGGCCTCCAGGCCGTGTGCCATCGTCATTCTGTCCATCTTGGGCAAGAGATCGTCAAGCAGGAAGGTGCGTACGCTTACATAACCCAATCTTGAGAGAAGTGAGGCGTGCTCGCTCTCCACCAGTGCCTGGCGGTAGGAAGCCAGAATCTTTTCCTTGTCAATTAACTGTGGACAGGAGAGGCGCTCGAGAGCGGGAAGATCCACGTAGTTGCTCCACGCGAAGATTCGCTCGTCGAGAGGGCGGCTCGCCTTGAGCAAGAACCGGCGCGTTCTTCGCGCCATGCCCCTGGGGTTTCGCGGGGTCGGGAGCCACCCGGCAAGAGCTCCCAGCCATTTTCGGGCCACGCGCGGAATCCGCTCCGCGGCCAGGGCAAGTTGAAACTGTCCGTAGCCGGCGAATACCTCATCGCCGCCGTCGCCGTTCAGAACGACGGTGACGTGCTTGCGCGCCTCCTGAGCCACAAGATAAGTCGGCAACGCAGAAGAGTCGCCAAAAGGCTCGTCGTAGTGGTACAGGAGTTTTTCCATCAAGGAGGCGGCATCCGGCTTCACGAAGACTTCGTGATGCTCCGTGCCCAGGAAAGACGCAACCTCTCGCGCGGGAGCACGCTCATCGTAGAACGATGGACCTTCGAAGCCGACGGTAAAGGTCTTGACCGGCCGGTCGTTCAGTTGGCTGACGATCGCCGCCACGGCGCTGGAATCCACGCCTCCGGAGAGCAGGATGCCCAAGGGTACATCCGCCACGAGGCGCTTGCGAACGGCCTTGGTGAGAAGCCCTCGGACTTCTTCCGCGGCGGCTTCGATTCGAACCGGCTTCGTCGCGCCCACGGGGGGCAGCTCAAGCTTCCAATACGGGGGCGAAAGGACGAGGCCGTCCTGGCCGACAGTGAGAACGGTGGCCGGAGGGAGTTTCTTGATTCCCGAGAACAGCGTGTTTGGCGTCGGCACATAGCCATAGGCGAGATACTCGCCCAACCGCCCTGTGTCTAAAGAAGCGGGCGCTCCCCCCGCAAGGATGGCCTTGATTTCGGATCCAAACAGGAGACGGTTCCGATCGTGCCAATAGTAGAGGGGCTTCTTGCCCAGAGGGTCGCGGGCGAGGTGCAGTTGTCGGGTCCGTCCATCCCAGATGGCCAGGGCGAACATGCCATCGAGCGCAGCAATGGCTTCGACGCCACGTTCTTCAAACAAATGAGCGATCACCTCCGCGTCCCCTTGGGATCGGAAGGTGTGGCGCTGCTCAAGATCTGATCGCAACGCCTTAAAGTTGTAGATCTCTCCGTTCATCACCAACTGAATCCGACCGTCTTCGTTCGCCATCGGTTGGTCGGCGCTGGAGGATAGGTCAATGACCGAGAGCCGTCGGTGTCCAAGCGCGATGCCAGGGCGTCCGCTTTCGTCGAAGAAGGCTCCTTGCGAGTCAGGCCCCCGATGTTGGAGGGCATCCGTCATCGTCGCGAGCTGCGACCGGTCCGCTGGCCGGTCGTCGAAGGTGACAATGCCAGCGATACCGCACATGGCTAGGCGACCCTGTCGACCTTGACCAGTGTCAAGAGCAGAATTGTGGCCCACGCTGAACTTGCACGGTCGCCCAGAACAGTGGCAAGGCGAGGAAGGTATCGGTCCAAAGGCCAGGGCAGCACCTGAGGCACGATGAAGTCCGGGCGCTCCAGAGCAAATCGGCAAGATGCGGCCCACGTCGAGGCGGCGGGAACGTCGGGCGGGCTCCCCGCGGCCAGATCGAATGGGTCGTTGCGTCGCAGGAGCGACACCAACGGATTCACAACGCTGAGGGCTCGGCGATAGCGAGCCCGCGCGTAGGGAACGGTTATATGAAGACGACCACCGGGCCTCAAGACTCGACGAAGTTCGCGAAGGACAACCAAAGGCGCGCGAAGATACTCAAACAGGCCCAGGCTGGTAACAGCACCGAAAGATTCGTCTTTGAAGGGCAGGTGCTCGGCGGCGGCGAGCGCGAAGCGAGGCCCTGCCCGCCGTGTTGCTCCCTGTAGCATAGCGAGGTCGTAGTCCGCACCAACGCCCTGTAGCCCCAAGCGGTCCAGAAAGGGCCACAGGGGAGCGGTTCCGCACCCGAGGTCCAAGACCGGCATGTCGATCGGGCTGAGCCGCGACAGGATGGCCTCGGCCTGCAACCGAAATGAACGTTCGGCGGCGCGGTGTTTCAGATGGTACTCAGCGCTGGCCGAGAAGCGGGTGCTAGACACCATCCGTATCGCCTATGCGGAACATCCAGCCCCGGCCGGGAGGCATCTCCATCGCGAGACCACTCGGCGTCAGGCGCCTGCAGAGAAGGCGCTTCTTCGGCCTCTTTCGAACAAAGCCGATCTCGCGGGCTGCTTGAACGAGGGGGTCTGCGGTGGCGGCCCCCTGCGCGCTCCACAATTCGACGATTCCGACTTGTGCGATTCTCATCTCATCGATCACCGCCTTCAAGACCGGTCTCATCCGGCGAAGGCCTTCCGGATCGGTGGACCAGCCATCGACCAGCCAGCCCCTCAGGGGGGCATTCGGCGTCACTTGATGGGTCAGGAAAACGACTACGGCGAATGCGTGTCCGTCGCGGGAGACGGCAAAACGGTACGGCACCGGGTTACGACCATATCGGACGCGAAGCCACTCGTCGTCGCGCTGCGTGCTTGCCTCCGGCCAGGCTGCTGGGGCAGTGGGGGGAAGACCGGACGGAGGTTCGGCGAGGATTTCGACGGCACCAGTCTTCGCCTGGTCCGGCCTCAATATCGGCAACAGGCTCAGTAGGCCCCGCTTCCAGAAGGAGGGGGTGGCCTCGAGCGCAAGACGACGGTCAACGATCCCAATGGACTCGGTAATTCCAAAGAGGGGCGTGTAGCCAAGCGAGCGGGTCAGCGCGGGCACCGCCGCTGGTCCGGGCTGGACCGTAACCAGCTCAACACCTCGCGCTTGCAGGGCGCTCAACGTGCTGTCGTGAAGTCGTCGGAAAACGCCGCGACCCCGGTACTCCGGGTCGACGAACAGGTCGCCGAGATCCGCAGCCAATAGAAGCCTGCCGCCAATCGTCAATGAGCGCGGCGTCCCGGCTGTCATACCAACGAGCCGGGAGCCAGCGTATGCGACGCTGGCACACCCCGCGACCGTGTATTTATAGCGATAGTAGGCCGGATCGCGTAGCTCGGCTAGCACTGAGCCACCCTCCATGCGTTCGCGAAAAACCGCCAAGGCATCGATGTCGCTCGCGGTCGCCAGTCGAACCTCGACGCTCAAGCGATTCGTCGCAGAATCTCCATCAGTCCAGACGCCTCCAGGGCTAGGCGTGCGACCGACGCGTTGCCGGAAATGTGAATCCGAGGGATCGAAAACTGGTCGCTATCTGGTCGAACGGCGCGATCCCCCGTGGAAAAAGCGGCCTGATACCCTGCCGCGCGCACTATGGCCCGGGCCGATGCGTCGCTTGCGCCCCAGGGGTAGGCGAAATAGCGTGGCGGAATGGATGTTTCTCGCTCCAAATCACGACGTGAACCGACGATTTCGGTCTCCTGTGCAGACGGATCTGCACGGGAGAGATCTGCGTGGGTGCGGGAATGCGAGCCAACCTCGCCCCCTCCACTGATCAGGCTCCGTAGCTCGTTCGTAGATAGGAGTCGGGGAATCTCCTCTGGTCTCCTGAGGTCTCGAGCGATCTCGTCCCGCTCACACTCGGAGAGGCCGGCGTACCTGCGAAAAGCGCCTTCGTGCTTCGTACCGACCAGTCGATCTCCCAGCAAGGTGCCCGATTCCGGCAGCTCCTCCGTCAGGACAAAGAAGGTGGCGGGCGCTCCGGCGCGGGAAAGATCGTCGAGAACATCCAGAGCATCCCGGTGACCATCGTCGAAGGTCAGGGCGATCACGTCGCGCTCGAGTCTTCGATTCTCAAGCATCGAGACCAATGCCGGCAGTCCGACGAACCGGTAGTGTCGACGAAGATACGTCAGATGAGCAACGAACCTCTTGCGCTCCAACGTCCCCGGCCATTGATCATCGGCGACGCGATGGTAGCAAAGGATCCTCGGATGCCCCCCCCTTGCCAACAGCCGGCGAGCGATGAGCCCCATGGTCAAAAAACCGGAGTGATATAAGAACCCGCTCAGGGCTTCAGCCATGACTTGACGTGCCGACATGTTTCAGGCGCGCGGCCTATGGGCAGGAATCATCCGGATTGCGGATCTCACCTTGCGACCGTCGCGTCGACATGGCTGCGAATAGCCGAGGCCTTCACCGTGTCGCCAATGCCGAAAAGCGACAGGGTCCGGTTCGCAACGTGCTTGATCGCCCGGCGCCTGGGGCTGGCAATCATGATCTCATTCAGTTGATGCCCGGTCTCCACATAGCGGGTCGTTTCCGAGTCGGCCTTGGAGAAATGCCTCGTAAACTCGGCTGGGTTCAGGCCGGTGGTATGGATCTGAACCTTCTCAAAACCTAGGGGACTCAACGCAAGCCTCAACCCCCGGCGTGAAAAGAAAGTGCGGTGTCCCGGTGGCCCAAAGACGGTCCAGCGGGCTCCGAGCAACCAGCGGTTGAGGGAAAGGGCATTCGGCGTGGTGAGATAGAGAAGGCCTCCGGGCCGAAGGAGTCTCGCAGCGCCATCGAGGACGGTTCGGGGATCCGAAAGATGCTCGAGAAGCTCGATCATCGCAACCACGTCGAAGGAGCCCGCAGGGAACACCGGGTCATCGATCCGGCTGGAAACGTTCCAACCTCGAGCGCGGCCTCTCGCCAGTGCCACTTCGGAGTCCTCGAGGCCGAAGCACTTCCAGCCTCTCTCCGCAGCAGCCTCTAAGAGCCCGCCACCACCGAAGCCGACGTCGAGCAGCCTTTCCGACTGCCTGGCAAACTCGAAGGATGAAACAAGCCGTGCCAGCTGGATCTTCGACACCTCTGGAACGTGGAAACCGGGTCCACCGTAAATGTCATCGTACAAATTCGGTGGAACTTCCTGCTCGGGGCTGACCGGAACGGTCAGGGATGAGCAAACCCGGCAGCGAAAGAAGTAGAAGGCACCCTTGCTGCGCCAAAAGCTCGTGCGTTCGGAGCGACAGATCCGGCACGGTGGCTTAAGGTCGTCCATTGAAGGGCTTTAGTGAATGATTGTCCTCGATCGAGTTGAAATGTGTCAACTATTGGGTCACGGGAACGACAAGCCAGCTCCCACCCCTGTGTGCCAACATGAATGAGACACCGCTCTTCGTCTAATTAAGCAGCAAGACAGGGCGTAGAAAGACAAGCCGTTCATGGAATCCCCAGCATCCGTACCCGCCCCCACGGGGTCGTCGGTCGGTCCAGATCCGTTGCCGTCTCCGTTGCCCTCGAGTTTGGGGGAGGGGCCGGGACTGGAGGTCGCCCAACGGGCGACCGTAAGGCCCGGAGCCTCCTCCAAATTCGACCGGCCTGGTTCGGAGGTCCGGCCCACCCGTCGGCACTTCGACATTGCGACGAAACTTCGCATCCTCCGCGAGGCGGATCTTTGTACCCAGCGCGGCGGGATCGGCGTCATTCTCCGGCGTGAGGGGATCTACTCCTCGCTGCTGGTTCGTTGGCGCAAAGAACGCGAGGCGGTGGCCAAGACCCATCTGGTTAAGAAGCGTGGCCCCAAGGCGGCGGCCGTGAATCCGCTGGCCGAGGAGAATCGCCGTCTTCAGAAGGCGCTGGCCCGATCCGAGGCGAGGCTCAAGAAGGCGGAGCTCGTGATCGAACTCCAAAAAAAAGTGGCGAAGCTCCTGGGCGAACCGTATCTGCCCGGCGATCTCGACGAAAACGATTGACGCCAGCGGTTATCGAGGCCGGTTTACTGATCGGCACAAGGGAGGCGTGCGTAGCGCTCGCCGTTTCGCACGCCTCCTGGTACCGGGATCTCAAGGCAAAGATCTCGGTGATTCCGGCTGTGAAGCTACTCGTCCCGTCTCCTCGGGCGCTCAAGCCTGTCGAGCGGTCCGCGATCCTGGTCGCTCTCAACTCCGACGAATTCGCCGACAAGTCCCCGGCCCAGGCCTTCCACTCCCTCCTCGACCGCGGCGAGTATCTGGGCTCTATACGCACGTTCTACCGGGTGCTGGCCTCCGTCATGGCCGTGATCGAGCGGCGGGCAATCGCCCGCCATCCGTACCGCCCAGCGCCTCAACTCCTCGCCACGGCGCCCAACCAGGTCTGGTCGTGGGACATCACCAAGCTGAAGGCCGCAGGTCATTTCCTCTGCCTCTACGTCATCCTCGACATCTTCAGCCGCTACGTGGTCGGCTGGACCCTCGCGTCAACGGAATCCTCGGGCATCGCCGTCCGTCTCATCGAAGAAACCTGTCGGAGGCAGGGCATCAGGCCGGGGACCTTGATTCTCCATTCGGACCGCGGCTCTTCCATGACCGCCGGAAATACCTACGACCTGCTTCAGCGACTCGATATCGAACCGTCCCATTCCAGGCCGCGAGTCTCCAACGACAATCCGTTTTCCGAGGCGCAGTTCAAGACCTTCAAATATTCACCCGCCTTCCCAGACAAATTCGGTGGGCCCGACGATGCCCTCGCGCATTGCCGACGACTCTTTCCCTGGTACAACGACGAGCATCACCACTCCTCGCTCGGCTACCTCACGCCGGCCCAGGTCCATTTCGGCGTTCACGGTCCCGTTCTCGACCAGCGGGCGATCACCCTCGCCCGCGCCTTCGAGCTCAACCCAAATCGCTTCGTCCAGGGCGTCTCTATTCCCAAACGCCCTCAGCCCGTGGTCTGGATCAATCGGCCGAAGAATTCGGCCTCCACAGTTGCCCCAGGATCGACGCAGCCAGCCGTGTCCACCCCACACCCTGCCGAGATCTCGCGGCTAACCGGCTCTCCCGAGTCCGCTCTCTTCGATCCGCTCCCTAAACTCCCACCCTCGGTGTCTCACGCCTGTTGACACGTTCCGCACAGCCCTCGAACCCAGGAAGGCCTCCGCCCGCCAAGTACCGTGTGGGGTCACCTCTCTGCCAGACCCATAGAATGGCCAAGAGGATGAGACACGGCCACCCCGATTTCTCAGACACTCATCGTGAGAGTTTGCACTGTCGCGTCCGTGCCGTGCCTCTGGGGTCAATGCCTCGCCGAAGCGCGGCTGGCTGAGAGAAACATGCGACCAGCTAGACTTAGTGGGAGTGGATAAACGGGTGTTGGAAGGGATGGCGGAAGGCACCGCGCCAAGGGCAGTAGGAGGGACGCTTCCACCTTCGTGAAGTATTGGCCGACCTTCATGGCGAATTCAAGAGCCCGGACATCATCGCCAGTGAGACGGACCGCACGAAGTATTTTCGCGAAGCACGGGCCCAGCCGTTGGCCATCCTTCTGAAGGGTTTGATTGAATAGAGTCGCAGGCGCTGCACTTCCGCTTCCGGAACTGGTAGGGGGCCTCCGTCCACGAGCTTCGTCTGATCCAGGAGATCCCGTACAACTGACCGTGACGCGGGAGTCAAGATGAGACTTCGAGACCTGCTGTCCGACGCTGCTGTCTACGGCTCGGCCCGAGTCGTATCCAGTGTGGCCGGTGCATTGCTTATTCCACTTTACGTTCGCAGGCTTTCGGTATCCGACTACGGAGCGATTGAGAATATCAACATCTTTCTCCTTCTGGCGCCGCCTGTAGTCGGGGCTTCTCTCTATCAGGCCGTCTATCGATTTTGTTCACCTACGGCGGAGGATCGCGCGGCCTCGTTGGGTGCGATTCTGGTGGCGTCTGCCTGGTCCATTGGCGCGCTCTGTTTCCCGTTCTATTTCGTTGCCCCGATCATGGCCGCGACCGTTCTTGGCGGTCGGGGTGTCGCATTCGCATGGTCCTTGTTTTTGCTCGGGTCCGTTATTGCCGTGAACTCCATCGTCCTAACCTGGCTGAACCTTGAGAGGCGAAAGGCGGCATATGTAGCCACTACCGTCGGCACCACCGTTCTTCAGATGGCATTCGCAGTCTGGTTTGTTGGTGTCGAGCGCTGGGGAGTTTCAGGCTTTGTTGCCGCGGCAGTCATAGCGCAGATCACCGCATTGTGCGTAGGACTCTCAGCAGTTTGGAGCGATCTGGCCTTCTCCAAGAGTCTAAGTCGAGTAACCGCAATCCTTGTCTACTCTGCGGCCTTCATTCCCGGATCACTGGCCATACTCGCCATGAGGTCGTCGGATCGTTACATTCTTGCCATCGTCAACGGCGGTGACCTCAAGGAGATCGGCCTTTACTCTATGGCCGAGAAGATGGCCCTCCCTGTGGGCCTGCTGGGCGCCGCCTTTTCGCAAGCCTTTCCTGCCTTCGGTCTGCGCCTGGCTGCGAACTCCGAGGATAGGCAGGTTCTTCGGGAAATCTTCCGGCTCTACGTCGTTCTCACAGCCATCGTTTCCTTCCTCTGCTCTGCTCTCGCTCTACCCTTCCTCAGGCTGGTCGGTGCTCAGGCCTTCCTACCCGCAGCGCAATACACACCTGCCCTGACCATCTACCTCTCTCTAAACTCTCTGGTCACAATCGGAAGCTTGGCGGTCTATGTTTCAGGGAAACCTATGGCGGTTGTTGCGGCCTCCATCGCAGCCGCTCTTGTGAACCTCCTGGCGAATCTACTTTTGATCCCGGGCCACGGAGTCTGGGGGGCGGTTTGGGCGACCGTCTTGGCATTCGTCGTGTACAACCTGGTCGTTTTTGCGCTAGCCGAACGTGATCTACCCATGAATTATCCCTTCGCGGCCGCTGCGGCAACCTATTTAGGCACTCTCCTTGCCGGCACCATGGCCCTGTCTGGTGTTGTCGGAATCCTCGTCGGGGGGGCGCTTCTCGGGGCGCTCCTGGTGATGACGCGCTTGGCAAGCGTAGGAGATATTAGGAGGACGTTGACTCTGCTGCGCCCGAAGACTTCCGGTACCTCTTAGCAAAGCGTGCCACGTCGCTCGAACAGAGGTCGGCGACGCGTTCCCGTATCGTCTGGTCATCCCAGTGCCACCACTCCGTTGCTAGCAAATCAGCCACGACGTCGGGGGGGAAGCGGAACCGAAGCACTCGAGCGGGAGTGCCGGCCACGATGGCGTATGGCGGCACATCCCGACTCACGAGCGACCTGGCCGCCACCACCGCCCCGTGGCCCACGCTGACTCCGGCGAGGATCATCGCTCCGTGACCAATCCACACATCGTGGCCAACCGACACGTTCCCCTTAAGTCTTGGATGGCCGTCCTGCCCGGCCCCGGGCAAGCCCAAAATGATCCGGAAAGGAAAGGTGGAAACCCAGTCCGTCCTGTGGTCTCCCGAGCAGAGGAACGAGACGCCTTCCGCGATGCTACAGAAGTTGCCGATGGTGACCCGCACCGATGAGTCGCGGGCGGTAATGACCACAGGCGCCCCATAGCTGTGGCGCCCGACCGTGAGACGCCCTTCAGCCACCTGACGGGCGAAGAAGCGCCGGGCGTTTCGAGCGGTTGTCAAAGCCAATAGGGCATCGAGTCGCTCAGTAAACGCTGATCGGAGATTCAAAACGTGCTTTGCCTCACCGGCTGTGGGCGCCCCCTGGGGCTCGCCCTAAGGGGGTGGCCCATCGCCAACTGGTCGTGTGATCGAACGGTCCGCCAAGGGCATGGCATCTTTAGATACTACCTCGTTCGGACCGCCGGTTACCCCCGCCGGGGTGTGCGTCATGAATGTGGGGTCGATTAGGCGGCCCGATGCTCCCAGTACTGTTCCGTCCGTCCACTAAGTTCGCAGCAGCGGAGGGCAAGGATGGCATTGGCACCTTTGACGGTCCACCGCATGCCGGATTGTTTGAGTCTTCGCCCGGCGATGGTCTTGCAGCCCGCCTCGATGACGCCCGATCCGACAAACAGACCCTGGCTTCGAAACTCCCGGTAGCGCATCCGCGCTGCGTTGGTCTGAAAGTATCCGGCGGCTCGGCGGACTTCATCCTTGACGGCTTCGTTCCCGGGTCGCAGGCGAGCCAGCGCGGTGAGTACTGCCTCGACATTACCGAGGTCCAGTTCGGCGATACGCGCGTCCGCCCATTGCTTCGCCATCTTGTCGCCGGGCCCGTAGACGACTTTGGCAAGCTCCGATAGGTGTTCGCGGGCGTGGTACAGATCGACGATCTCAATGGCGCCTGGGAAATGTTCCGAGGCGATGTTCCAGATCCAGGGTGCGCCGTCACCCAGGACGACCATCTGTTTTGAGAATCTCCCTCCGCGCCTTATGAACTCCGTGAAGATCCGCTGACCAAATTCCTCCGCGGTCTCGATCGCTCCAACGTAAGTAGTCGATCCCTCATCACGAATGGGCCGCCCTTCGGAATCCACGCCGACCTGGGTGAAGACACAGCCAAGCTTGGCTTCTCGGGTCTTGGCTCGACCGGTCTCGTCCTTGCCCCGCCGTCCTTCGGTCTCGTGGGGCACCATGGGTACGCCGGTACCGTCCACCGCGACATACATCCTGGGAACGGGCGTGATTTGAACGATCTTTCTGGAAAGCACTGCCTTGCGCTCGCGACGAGCGACCGCTTCGATTTCCTCGCCGATGGTCTCTGAGACGCGCTCCACTTCTTTGGTCTTCACGAAGATACCGGCCATGGACTCAAAATCCTGGCGGCCCTCATCGAAAGCTTCCTTGCCACCGACTCGGGCCATGAGGCGGCGAACACCCGGGGAAAACGAAGTGGAAACAATGTCAGGTCGGAATCCTTTGGGAGCGTACCCGTTCTGCAAATCGCGCAGTGGTAGTAGGCACGGTTCACCCGGATCCTCGACAGAACCGTCACCACCTCCTTGCTTCGATAGTCTACGAATTCGGCTGCGTGACCCTTGCCGCAGGGAATACGTGGACCACGATGGCCACGGTCGGAGTCGAGCAGTTTTTCCAGAATGGCGCCGCCCAGCTGATGCATAGAAGCCTGGAGCGCCATCTCGATCGCTTCCAGATCCAGGCCCGCATCCGGCCTCCGGGTCAGAACGCGGGCGACGATGCGAGCTATCTCGCCCGCGGTCTCTTCCTGGATGACCTCCGCGAGGTTTTTTTTGGCTCTCCAACGAAATCTATGGTCACAAAGGGGCAGAAAATGCCTCTACCACGGCCTCTACTGACAACGGCGGCTGGTTAGGGGAGAGTCGGGTTTGACGGGGCGAGGAACTTCAACAGTTTTCGCGCCGTGGCATCGACAGAAGCCTGCTCTTGCTCCGTGAGGTCGCGCACAAAGGGGGCCTGGCCATCCCGGATTGCATGGAGTAGCAGGGCGTGAGGTTCTTTGCGGCGCGTGGCGGGTTGGTAGTTGATCTCCCGGATGATCTCGCCACCGATGAGCCATAGGTTGTCGAGGTGGTGTCGAATCGTTCCGTCGGAGAGTCCTTGCTTGTGAAGATCAGTGATGAAGGGCCTGAGAAGGGCCACGAGATCGCGGCCGACGGGTTCGTCCTCATCGTCGCCTGCCCAGCTCCTGGGCCAGTCCTCCATAAGGGTGGCCGTTTCCATAGCTGTGGGCTGACGCTTTGAGGCAGGCATGGCAAGAAACCTTTCGGGCCGCTGCGGTCCGGTCACAATGGCTCATGTTCATCAAGACGATTCTCAACCGGTGCTATCCGATCAGGTTCTTCGTCTATGGCGACGCTCGGTTTGTCGGGAAAGAGATTCATGTCGTTGTTCGAGCGAGAAAGGGCTCTCTTGGTCATTGCGGAGAATGCGGCGAACGAGGGCCGACCTACGATACGTCGCGGAATCCCCGGCTGTTCGAGTTTGTCCCGCTTTGGGGGTTCCTCGTGTTCCTGGCCTACCGCATGCGGCGAATCAACTGCGGGCCATGCGGTGTGCGCACCGAACGAGTTCCATGGGCTGATGGTAAGAACCGCTGCTGCAACGTCTATCGGCTGTTCCTGGCGCGTTGGGCGCGGCGCATCTCATGGAGTGAGGTCGCTCAGATCTTCGGCGTGACCTGGGGTGTCGTCAACCGCGCAATTCGCTGGGTGGTTGAGTATGGCCTGATCCACCGCGATATCGACCATGTCACCGCAATCGGCGTCGACGAAATTGCGGTGTGGAAAGGACACAAATACCTGACCGTCGTCTACCAACTCGATCAAGGAAACCGGCGTCTGCTCTGGGTGGGGAAGGAACGAACGAAAGCAACCATCCGCGCGTTCTTCCAGATGTTCGGAGAGGCGCGAGCGAAAGCCCTTCTGTTTGTGGCCAGCGACATGTGGAGGCCATACCTGGACGTGATCAAGCAGCAGGCGGGTCAAGCGCTCCATGTTCTCGACCGGTTCCATGTCGTGGCCAAGCTCAACAAAGCCGTCGATGAAGTCCGCTCCAAGGAAGCCCGCGAACTGGCGCGCCGTGGCTACGCGCCCGTCCTCAAGCACACGCGCTGGTGCTTCCTCAAGCGCAGGGAAAATCAGACCGTTGACCAACGCCGGAAGCTCAAGGATGTTCTGCACTACGATCTGCGAAGTGTCCGTGCTTTCCTGCTCAAGGAGTCCTTCAATGCCTTTTGGAGCTACTCAAGCACCACTTGGGCGAGTTGGTTTCTGGATAAGTGGTGTACCCGCGCGATGCGCTCGCGGCTGGAGCCGATGAAGCGCTTCGCCAGGACCCTGCGCCGCCACCGCCCCCTTCTTCTCAACTGGTTCGCCGCAAAAGGGGAGATCGCCCTCGGCGTCGTCGAGGGAATGAACACCAACGCCAAACTCGCCATCAGAAAAGCCCGCGGGTTTCGAACCTACGAAGTCATGGAAACCGCCCTCTATCACCAGCTTGGCCGCCTACCCGAGCCAATATTTACACACAGATTCTGTTGAGGAGGCTTTTTTTTAGCCCCGGCGTGCCCTCCGCCTCGGCTGGATCGGGACGAGCCTCGCAGATGGTCTCGTTCACCGCGATCAGCTCATTGCTGAGCTTGCGAAATTCCTTGTAGCTTGAAACCTCTCGCTCAAACTTGTCTAGCTTGGCCCCGGGGCGCATGTGCACCGTCCTGGTCTTGCCTCCCACATTTCTGGTGAAGGCGTAGTACGGCCCGTGGCCGGGGTGATCGGTCGCGTGACAGTTACAGGTGGGTTTGCCGCAACAGCGAAAGGCCTCGGTGATCGAGCCCTTACGCATGTCACCGATATGGGTGATCTGTTTAAGGAGGTCATTACGTTTGGCTTCGAGGGCTGCAATGGGTTCAGGCACGGGTCTCCATTTCCGATAGGAATAATACTCTCGGAAAGGGGAGCCTTTCGCAGCAATCGCACAATTACCCACAACATGACGCACGCCCCCCCGCGGGCGTCTCTTGCCTTGGTGGGTTTCGGAGCACTAGAATTCAAATAGAATGAAGGTGGTCAAACTTGGAAGACGGTTGGGAGGCGTCGGGCTGGCCGGGGCTTGGTGCTTCTCTCCCCGTGACCCCGTGCGCCAGTCATGCTGGCCCTTCGCCTTTCTCGGCGTTGATCCGCTGCCCAGGGTTCAGCCCTGAACCCAGTCCTTCGGCTCGTAAGCGGTTTGGGCGGGCTTATCGCCCCCGAATTCACGGGTCACATCCGTGAGCGTCGCTACCTTCTCCGAGAAACAAGCGCTCTTCGGCTTCAGTTGGCTCGTCTGGGATCTCTGGATGATGTGGTGACTACCGTCCTGCAGAACCGAACGTTTCGAGCTGAACAGAAGCCTTCCGAGATTCTGGCATTGCTAAGAGCCGTGCGGGCCCTACACACGGCGCGCCTCTGCGAGATTGGGGCGCGTCGGGGGGGAACATTGGCCCTTTTTTCACAGGCGGCGGCTGACAACGCTCGGATTCTCTCGATGGACATGGCCTTCTCTCGCGCCCAGATATCCGCGAACCCCAGACTTGGCAGGGCTTCGCAGCAGGTCGCGTGCTGGAAGGCAGACTCTCACGACCGCGGGTTGCCCGCGCGAGTCGCGGAGTGGTCCGGAGGGGCGCTCGATTTCCTATTCATAGACGGAGATCACAGCTACGACGGGGTGCGACTCGACTACGAACTCTTCTCGCCCCTTGTTCGAAGTGGCGGACTTGTCGCCCTTCACGACATTGTGCCAGACGCAGAAACCCGCGGTCGCGGCAAGAGCGCGAGCTATTCAGGGGGAGTGCATCGCTTCTGGAAAGAACTGAAGGAGAACAACTCGTCTGCGGTTGAGCTTATCGATGACCCGGACCAGGATGGGTTTGGTATCGGAGTTGTGACTATCCCTTGAGATGAAGGACCGGTAAGCATGAGCTAAGGCGCCAGGCGGTCCCCAATGGACCCTGCGGTCACTAAATCTCCGCGTGCTTTGGCCAGAACGAACTCGAAGTTCTGAGCTTGGCCCGTGTTCCTCTCGTGTCGGAAGTAACGGATTCGTGAGTCCTGGACGGTCAGAGAGCGGCACACCTCCGCGGTGCCGTCGGTGGAAGCATTGTCGGAACGATCAGCTCGAAGTCACGAAAGCTCTGGGCCTGGAGCGAAGCGATGGCGGTTGCGACCAGTTCCACGTCGTTGTAGACCGGCATCCCCAGACTCACTCGGATCGCTTCGCTCGTTCGGTCGGTCACGCGAGGATCCAGGCTCGCGAACGCTCTTCCGCAAGCATGAGGTACTCGGCCAGCTGGTTCCCCGCGAGGGCCGTCATTGGCTCTCCAGAATAGAAACCCCGGTACCACTGGGCGGTGAAGCGGGCGGCCTCAGGAAAGGTGAGCGTGGGTTGCCAGGACAACCGTCTCAGCGCCTTGTCGCAACTGAGCTTCAGCAGGCTCGCTTCCGGCTTGTCGCTTGCCTCCCTTCTGTCATAGTCGGGCGCGGGCCAGGTCTGCCGCATTTGTGCGATGAGGTCCGCCACAGTGTGGTCATTCTCCGCGGCGGGACCAAAATTGAAAGCCTCTCCAGCCAACCCAGGCCGACCTGCGAGCAGCCCGTGACCGAGCCAGAGATATCCGCTCAGCGGCTCGAGGACGTGCTGCCACGGGCGCGTCGCCAGAGGCGCGCGAACCAAGGGGGCACGGTCCTGAGCCCAGGCGCGGATGCAGTCGGGCACGATGCGATCCGCCGCCCAATCACCCCCTCCGATCACGTTCCCGGCTCTACCCGTGGCCACGTGGAGATTCGGCCGTGCGTTCAGGAATGATCGGCTGTAGGCGCTGAAGGCAACCTCGGCTGCGGCCTTTGAGGCGCTATAAGGATCGGCGCCGCCCAGTCGGTCGTCCTCCCGATAGCCGTAGTCCCACCCGACGTTTTCGTAGCACTTGTCGCTGGTGACAATGACCGCTGCCTTGACGTTCGACGCGTTCTTGAGTGCGTCGAGGACGTTCACCACTCCCATGACGTTGGTTTCGAACGTAAGCCGCGGTTCGTCGTACGCGCGCCGCACCAGCGACTGAGCCGCCAAGTGGAACACAACCTCGGCCTTGGTTCGTTCGATAGCGTCTTGGACGATGCCTGGATCGCGAACGTCCCCGAATCGGTGGTCAATCCGCGCCTCGATCCCAAGTGTTTCGAAATTGGAGGGTTCGGTCGGAACATCCAACGAAAGACCGCTGACCTCTGCGCCAAGATTGAGGAGCCAGAGCGAAAGCCAGGAGCCCTTGAACCCGGTGTGTCCGGTCACCAGAATCCGCCGGCCCGCGTAGACGCCGCCGAATGCCCGCGCGAAGGGTGAAGTCATGCAGAGATTCTATCAACGCCCTAAGCGATCCCTCGTCGCTTCACGAAGGGCGTCCCGGCTTCCGAAGTATCTCGCCGCTGCAGCAGGGTGAGGTTGGTGCCTCCGGGGCGCGACTCACCCAGTGGAGTAAGCTCGCGACGAATGAAACTGCGCCTTCTGGATTGGCTAGCCTGCCCGGTCTGCAGGGAGCCGCCTGGACTTAGACCATTCCGAACGGACCCCAGCAGCAGCCCGGGCGGGGCGAGCGATGTTACAGACGGCCTTCTCAATTGCGCGTGTGGGAGGGCCTATCCAATCGTGGAGGGCGTCCCACGCATGATCGATGGCG
Source organism: Vicinamibacteria bacterium (assembly GCA_031412915.1). Classification (GTDB taxonomy): domain Bacteria; phylum Acidobacteriota; class Vicinamibacteria; order Fen-336; family JAGNNV01; genus JAGNNV01. Next base: position 27,292 of record JANODX010000054.1, read on the forward strand.
CGCTCTACGCGCACGGGGGGTTTCGCGAGCGGTGGGCGAAGGAAATCGCCGAGTGTGCGCTTCCAGATTCTGCCTTCCGGCCGCCATCAAAAGAGTTCGCTGCATTCATTCAGCCGACTCTCGACCGCTTCAATGAGGAATGGCAGCGCCATCCTCTGGAGGAACGCACCTGGGGCCTCGGGCAAGCTGCCCGGCTTGACCACGCGCTTCGCTACTTGGGGTGGACGAGGGAAGAGGCTCGAGGCAAGGTCATCCTCGACGCCGGTTGTGGTACAGCCAAGCTAACCTGTGGGATGGCGACGTGGGGCGGCGAAGTGGTTGGCATGGATCTGGCTCCTGGATGCGTCCGGGGGTGGTCTCAACGAGATGCCCTCGCTGGCACGCACGCCGACCGGGTCCACATCGTTCAGGGTGACCTCAACGCGCCGCCTTTCCGGCCAGGCATTTTCGACGGTATCCATTCGACGGGAGTTCTTCACCACACCCCGAACACGAGACGAGCGTTCGAGCGCGTGGCGCCTTTGGTGCGGCCTGGGGGTTCATTCGGTGTGTGGCTTTACAAGCAAAACGAGAATCCCCTGAGTGGGGTGCCGTGGCTTCCGTTTGTGCGCGCTCGGTGGGCATTGATGAGCTATTCCGATCTACGACAGGTAACGACGCGGCTCCCCCCTCGGGTCCTCTACGTGCTCATCAGCGCGTATGCATACCTGTTCCACGCCCTCTACTCAACCGCCGCCCGTCTCCGCGGAAGACGGCATGACCAGACCGCACGAGAGAGAACCACGAGCCTCTTCGACTCGCTGGCGCCGCCATTTGACTGGAAACACAACTTCGAGGAGGTTAGGGGATGGTTCCTCGAAGCTGGATTCGATGATGTGCGGGATTCGTCTCTTCCCGACGACGCCAACGGATTCGCTGTGACTGGGCGCCGTTCCTTCTCGGACGTTCGATAGCGCCTGGCCCGAGACTGTTAGTAGCTCGCTCGCATCCTGGGCAGCGCAATCCCGTGAGGGGCACCGCGAGTTTGGCAGCTAGGGTACAGCCCCATTTCCAGGGGACATTGCGCGTCTGGCCTCGGAGACTCGTCGCTTCAGCGCCGCAAAGCACGACTCCCCGACAAGGAGCCGCACTGCACGTGCTGCCGCATATCGGCCAAGTCCAGGAACTGGACGGACGGCATCGATCGCCATCCGTGCCGCCGTGGCAGGGATCATCGCAGCGACCAACGAAACCGATCGCCCACCTCGGTGGCACCACCGCAGCAGCGTGAAGAAGACGTTCGAGAAGAGCAGGAGTTGAGCGGCGTACCAAAGAAAGGGACTGTTACTTCCGGCGTGGTAGTGGAAGCCGCCACCGCGCTTACGCTTCCGGAGAAGGGGAGGACCCTCGACCGGGACGATTTCCCCTCGGGCGAGCAGGAAGAAGAGCACGGGCATTGAGATGTAGTAGGGCGACTCGGAGTTAGGACCCAGCCAGTGTGGGAAGGTCAGATCCGCCATCGCCTCCCGTCGAAAGAGGGCGTACTCGTGACCGTCGTCCCAATGCCAGGCCAGGGCGTGCAGCCTTGCGAGCGCTGTCTCGCCGCTGTAGTCGAAGTGGCGTTCCTCGATGATGCGATCGTTCGCATCGGTCATCACGAAAGGGCCGAAGGCGCCGATCGCATCCGGTCGCGCCTCGATTGCGGCCACAGACCGCTGCAGGAACTCGGGGTGCCACGAATCATCGGAGCAGACCCAGGCGAAGTAGTCGCCGGTCGCTTGCCCCAACACAAACGTGAAATTCGTCGACTGGCCCCCATTCACCGGTTGTCGTACGACTCGAATCCTCGGATCGCGCAGGGCATAGGCTTCGCAAATCGAAACAGTGCGGTCCGGCGAGGCGTTGTCGGAGATGATCAGTTCGAAATCGGCCAAACTCTGCTGCTGGAGCGATTCGATTGCCCTCCCGACCAGAGCCTCGTCATTGTAGACCGGCATGCCCAGGGACACGCGAGGCCTGCGCGACGGAGTCTGACTCAACGCCTGGCGCGAGGGCGCGCGTCCTCAGGAGTGGCGGGCAGCCCTGCTCCCTGACATCGATGAGACCCGCCCGCGGCCAGCGGATAGGAACGATCCGTCGAACCCAGCGTGGCCCCGACTCGCCCGCCGCGACCTATGTTGAACTGACCGAACACACCCTGATGTTAGCAGCGATTCACCGCCCGAGCTGGGTCAGGAGGGGGCGTTTGGAGGCGTGGCCCCATCAAAGTAGCCCAAAGTACGGAGCCGGTCGGGCCTGCGCACTCGCCGCCAAATGGCTGCACCCGGGCGAAGTCATCCGGAGGGATTCCATGATCGCTCCGGAGAATCCCCCATCGCTCCTCGAAGTGATTCAACCGTCGAGGCAACGCCCTCGGCGTGAGTGGTCCGAGCCGAAAAGTTCAGTTCCGACGACAGCCTTGTGATATCGGCCTCCACTATCGGGGCGACGAACGGTTCCGGTATCGCGCCCCAGGCGACAAGGTCCGGCCGGCCGACAAGCCGGGCGACCTCACGGATCAAGCTCCCGACCTCCACAGCGTGACCGGAACCCACGTTGACGGCGCCTTGGAGGGGAGAGAGGCCTATCAACGAGAGCGCTTCGGCGACGTCGCTTACGTAGAGGAAGTCGCGCTTCTGACGCCCGTGCGTACAGGGCGCGGTTTCGCCCTTGAGCAGGCGGCTGGCGATGGAGGAAACCAATCTCTCACGGGGCTCACCGGGGCCAAACACGAAGAAGATCCGCGCCCAGGCGAGACTAAACCCAGTCTCGCGCGCATAGCGAATCAAGAGATCTCCCAGGGCGCTCTTGCAGGCTCCGTAGAACGTTGAAGGCTCGCGAGGCGCCGACTCGGCGAGGCGCTCCCCGGACCAGTCATATTCCGTGCAGGATCCCGCCGCCACCACGCGCTGCCCCCCAAGGCCGGCGAAGGTTCGGAGCAGCGAGATGCTTGCCTGGACAAAGGCGAGGTTGGCTTCATGGCCCTCCCCTGCCCACCCGCCCGGCACCACGGGCCAGGCGAGATGAATCAAATGCGAGGGCCGAACCGCCTTGACCAGCGTTTCGACACTCCCCGCGTCGCGAAGATCGCAGGCATGCCAGGCGGCGGCCGGGTCAAGCCGGCCGCCTAGTCGGGTTGCAGTGGCATGGACCTCCAGATTTCTCTGGACAAGGCTTCGGACAACATGCCTGCCAATGAACCCGGCCCCTCCGGTCACGAGAATCCTTGGAGCACTCAAACCGGCTCGCCTTCCGAAGCGGCGCTTAGATCGGGCCAGGCCCTGTCCTTGGCCGATACGAGGAGCGGGCGGACCGGCCACGAGATTCCAATGGTTGGATCGTCCCAGCGAATGCCGCGTTCCCTCTCGGGGTCATGGAACGAAGTACTCGAGTAATGAACCTCCGTGGCGTCAAGAAGGCTCATGAAGCCGTGCGCGATCCCCTCGGAAACATACAGACCGTCGTCTCGGTCCGCCCGCAACTCGAAACCCGCCCATTCGCCCCTGGACGCCGAGCCCGGCCGGACGTCAACACACGCGTCGAAGATCGCGCCCTTTGTGCAACGAACCAGTTTGGCTTCGGCCGAGGGCGGCAATTGATAATGAAGACCGCGAAGTGTAAGGGCCCGCGTGGTCCTTGATACGTTCACCTGAACGAAGTCCGATCGGAGACCCGAAAGATGCAGCTCCGACGCGGTCCAGGCATGTCCGAACTCACCGCGGTCGTCCACGAGCCAATCGACGCTCAACCGGAAAACGCCGGCGAGCCGCGTCGGGACAACTCTCACGGAAGAACAACCGGTTCCGGAATGGGCACGATGAACTTCCCGCCCCACTCCCGGATAAATGACAGTTGCTCGATGATCTCCGTCCGGAGGTTCCAAGGAAGGATGAGGACGAAATCGGGGCGATCCTCTTTGATCCGGTCGGGGTGCTTGATGGCGATATGCACTCCCGGCACAAAGCGGCCCTGCTTGGTGGGGCTCAAGTCGACGGTGTAGTCGATCAGGTCGGAGCGAATGCCGCAGTAGTTGAGCAGGACCGAGCCCTTTCCGGGGGCGCCGTAGCCCACGATGCGCCGCCCGGATTCCTTCAGATCAAAGAGAAGACGCAGGAGATCCCGCCGGACCTTTGTGGCGCGCCCGGCAAAACCAGCGTACCCGCCGGGTCGATCGAGCCCCGCATCGCTCTCGGCCGCGAGGACGGCAGCGACGCTCGGATCGACGACCTTCGTGTCTTCGGCGTGGCGAGCCCAGACCCGAATAGACCCGCCGTGGGTGGACAAGTCCGCGACTTCAACCACGACTAGGCCGTGGGCCGCGAAAATGCGCTGAACGGCGTGAAGGGAGAGATACGAGAAGTGCTCGTGGAATACCTGATCGAACTGGTTCCCCAGGAAGGTGCGGAGCAGATGGGGAAACTCGAAGGATGCCGATCCGCCTTTTCGAAGGAGAATCCGCACGCCGACCGCGAAGTCGTTCAGGTTCGGCACGTGCGCCAGGACGTTGTTGCCCACAAGCAGGTCGGCCGAAACCCCTTCGGCCACGAGCTGCGTCGCGGCGGCTTTCCCGAAGAACCGGGTTCGAGTGTCGATTCCCTTCGCTCGGGCCAGGGTCGCGATATTCGCGGCCGGTTCAACGCCCAGCACCTTGATTCCCAGTCGCAAAAAGTGCTGGAGGAGATAGCCGTCGTTGCTCGCCACCTCCACCACCGTGCTTCGAGAATCGAGGCCGAGCTTCACGGTTGCGGACTCGGCGAAGCGCTCCGCGTGCCGGAGCCACGACGAGGACGTGGAGGAAAGGTAGGGATAGTCGCCAAACAACTTTTCTGGAGTCTCGGCCTGGGGGAGCTGAACAAGGAGGCACGAGTCGCACACGAAGGCGCGGAGCGGGTAAAAGGGCTCCATCCTCACGAGGTCTTCCTCGAGTAGATACGAGCTCACCAAAGGCGACATCCCGAGGTCGACAAAGACACGGCCCAGCGGCGCTCGACAGAAGGCGCATGAAGGCAAAGCCGACTCGGTCACGCCCAGGTCTTCCAGGGCGCCCCGTTTCGCCAGAGTTCCTCAAGATGTTGACGGTCTCTTATGGTGTCCATAGGATGCCAGAAACCTCGATGCTGATAGGCGCTCAGCTGGCCCTTGCGGGCGAGGCTTCGAAGGGGTTCGCCTTCGAAGCTGGACTTATCGTTCCGAATCTCATCCAGTACTCGGGGCGAGAGAACGAAGAACCCCGCGTTGATCCACTCATCCGGGCTGACCGGCTTTTCGCGGAAGCGCACCACCCGACCCTTCTTCAACGACAACACACCATAACGCGATGGGGGATTGACCGCGGTGAGTGTGGCCAGGCGCCCCTGTGCCTTGTGGAATCGCACCAGACGCGTGATGTTCACGTCCCCCACGCCATCGCCGTAGGTCAGGCAGAAGTCCCCGTCCAGATAGGGCCGAACATAGAGGAGCCGCCCGCCGGTGCCGGACTCCAACCCGGTCTCCACGAGCGTGACCTTCCACGGCTCCGCCGTGCCATTGCAAAGTTGGGTGGCTCCGGTCCCGAGGTCGAAGGTCACGTCAGAATGACGCAGGGCGTAGCCGGAAAAGTACTGCTTGATCTCGTAGCTTCTGTATCCGCAGCAGACGATGAATTCGGAGAATCCATGCGCGGCATAGGTCTTCATGATGTGCCACAAGATTGGACGGCCCCCGATCTCCACCATGGGCTTGGGGACCCTGTGTGTCTCCTCGGACAGGCGCGTTCCCAACCCTCCCGCGAGAATGACGACTTTCATGCCTTTGATCGTGAGAGTCTAAGGCGGGAGTGACCCGCTCGGCAAGAAGATGGACCAGTCGATGATGGAGATAGCATTCGCCCGATATCTCATGCCCACAAAGTTGATTGTATCGGCTGGTGTTCTGGGTGTAACTCTGTCGACGATATATGACCCTGTGGTAGTGGACAGATTCCACGCAGCGCCAAATCCGCCTGAAGAGGTAGGCAAGGTGGAAAAGCCAGACCTGCCCCTCGCCAGCAGTTGATACAAACGGTGCGCGGGGAGGCAGGAGCGAACACGCACCACGAAGCCCTCCGTAGCTCTGGTCGCGAAGCACGCCTGCCTACACATTCACTCGCTGTTCGTATCCGGCGTTGCCCGGAAAGAAAGGGGCCAAGTAGAGGAGCTTGCGCGTCTTCCGCGTGCGGCGACTGCGCTCGCAAAGCTGGCAACCCGGCATGCCCGAGCGATCAGGGCAAGGGCCGCGCCACGAGGAAACCCAGCACATCAAGCCAAGGTATACGGCGTGTGAAGGGGCTCTCCCTAGTTGCAGCATCTACGATTTCCTCACACTCCGCGTCCGGTAGGAGGGGTCCGCGCCGTCTCGTCATTCATGTTGTGAGTTGGTGCTCCCCACGACGGACACGAGCGGCTTCCAGGAACTTCATCGGATGGGGGAAGTGCTCACTTAGCGCGCGGATGTCCGCGTCATCCCAGGTCCACCACCGCGATTCGAGAAGCTGGGATCGGAGCGGCTCTTCGAAGCGATAGCCTTTGACGCGGGCGGGCACACCAACCACAAGGGCGTAAGGCGGTACGTCTTTGGTAACCACGGCGCCGGCACCCACGACGGCCCCGTGGCCGATCCTTACCCCGGCCAGGATAAGTGCGCCGGCGGACAGGAGAACGTCGGCACCAATCTCGACCTGGCTTGGGGTCTCGCGGGTGTCCGCCGTGACCCAGCCCCGCCCTGGGTTGGAGAAGAGGTGGCTCGTGCCCAGATGCCCAAGGGCGTGGTTTTCCAACCCGACCCGGCACGCCTGCGAAATACAGGAGAAGGCGCCGATGCGGGCGCAGGCCAGGATCGCCGTCCCTTCCCCTATATAGGCGTAACGGTCGATCGTACGGAGCGAGGCTGTTACGGAGACGTTGCCTCGAATGATGACACCCCTGCCCACGGCAACGGAGGGGGGCAAGAGGGAGTCGATACTGCAGGATGGAAATTGCCGAGGGTAGAGGAGGCGTATTTTGAGGTAGGTCTTGATGTCGGCACTCACCCTCTCAATACCGCGCATAGTCATCGCCGAAACGTCCTCTCGAGGAGAGCGAGAAGGCGCACCTTCTCGACCTCCCAGTTGTACCGCTGGAGATGCGCTCGCCGTCCATTCTCACCGCGGCGGCGCATTTCATCGGGGTCCTGGAATACTGCCATAATCGAGGCGGCGATGGCCTCGGGGCTGGTGTCGGGAAGAAGAAAGCCTGAATCACATTCGTCCACGACCCGCCGGTTCTCTGGGAGGTCGCTAACAAGCATCGGTATTCCCGCGGCCATGTATTCGAATAGCTTGTTGGCAGAAGCGAGTCGCTTGCTCTCGTTTATTGCCTCCAGCACCAGCATTCCGAGGTCTCCTCCAGCCGTCCAGGCAACGAGGTGTTCCTGAGGGACTGCATCCAGGAAGCGTACGCGCTCTGAAAGGTTCCGGTCACGGACGAGCGTAAGGAGGGTCTCTCGGAGCGGACCATCGCCAAGCAAGATGATGCGCATCCGCTCGTCGAGGTGCTCCGCTGAGAGAACCAGTTGCGACAGCCCTCGGCCAGAGTTCATCATCCCCTGATATAGGACAACCCGGTCGCCGGGCGACAGGCCGAGCGCATCGCGAATCCGGTTGCGGGAAGGGACCGACTTGACAGTTTCGGGACAATTCCGGATCACGTCGACCTGCTCTCTTCCATACGTCGAGCGGAAATACGATGCGTAGCTTTCGTTCGTTGTGACGAATAGATCTACCTCGCGGATGAGTCGCTGCTCATGGCGCCCGCCAATTCTCCGGGCCAGGTCGACTAGCAGGCTGAAGATGAACGACTTGGGAAACCGCGCGACGGACGGATAGAACTGGTTTACAGTCGCCAGGTAGATCTCGTGCGAGTCGTAGGCAAGGCGCGCTCCGCGCGCCCGCGCGATTCGTGCTGCTGGCGACAGCGTTGGGTAGTCGTTCGCATAGACGAGATCGTAGGAGTCACCCGTATCGAGCGCCGCTTTGACAAAGGCATCGAAGTGTCGATGGAGAAGGAGATACCGCCGCAAGCCGCGCGGTTGGAAGAGCGCCGGGTCAAGCGCCCGCAGAATCACGCGTTCGTCGAACAGCCCCGCCCCCTCGAACCGTCCCTGTTCACAGAACAGAGAGACTTTCGCGATTCTGCTCGCTGTCCGCACAAAACGGGTCACGCGGGCGTCTAGGCCCACTGGACCGTTTAGCAACACACAGATGTGCTTCATCGGATCGGTGGAAGCCAATTGCGCCCTCACAGAGAGCGGGGGACGGGGGCTGTGCGTGCCACCTCACTGTGCCCGTTGGTCGAATCCTTGTCGGTCATATGCTTTTGGCATAAACGATTCTGGCACGGTCTGGCCCTCCCGCTATTCCGCTCGATGCCTCCGCTCGACGCTGCCACTCATTTCCCCCTTGGGGAACGGCTGCGGATCTCCGATCAAGCTATCAGCCTTCAAGGGGAGCCCATTCTCTAGATCAGGGGACGTGAACTATAGAATCGACCCTGGTGAATTTTTCGTGATCAAGAATGAACTCAGGGAGAAGAACCGGTCGACCCCAAAGCTCCAGCATGGATCGCGGCAGCCACCCGGATATGGGACCTATCCACTCCCATCGGACCGGGCGCTCTCGTGAAGGACCCGTCTGGCCGGCTCTCCGTCCCTTCGGGCCTGACCTGGTTCACGAAGCGCTCTTCCTTGCTGGTTCCCATCCCTTACCCTCCGCTCTTATGAAAAAGGTGTGCGTCTTGCTCCCGTGGTCCGTCTCGAGCGACAGTCGCGCCCAGCGGACGATCCGCACCATGTCCCGCCACGCCGAGGTCCACCTCTACTTCGTCCCCAAGAGCCCCGCCGACACCGGTGGCGACATCCACGCTGGCAGGAACTTCCGCCTCATCCCCATCCCCCACGCCACAGGCCGCCTCGACTGGGCGCTCCGGAACTCGTTCTTCTACTTCGAGACGAGGTACCTGTCCGACGCCGTCGAGGCGACCGGCGAGAGGTACGACATCGTATACGCCCACGACCTGCACTCCGCCTACCCGGCGCAGACGATTGCCCGAAAGCAGGGCGCCAAGATCCTCTACGACGTCCACGACCTCACAATCGAGACCATCAACCAGGGCTTCCCCGAGACTGCTCCCCTCCACAAGAGGGTCAAGTACGCCCTGGCTAAGTGGGTCATGAGGACCGCCGCAACCCGGTGGGAAAGGGCCTTCATCCGGAAGGCCGACCTCGTCCTCGCCCCCACGGAGTCTTGGCTCGGCCACCTCCGGGAGTGCTATGGCATCGCAGGTGGCCTCGTCGTCCCCAACTTCCCGGAGTACCGGGAGGTCCAGCGCACCGAACGACTCCACTACGACGCCGGACTCCCCCGCGCCACCCGCATCGCGCTCTACCACGGGTCCCTCGGCCGGGGCCGCTACCTCCAGGAGATCGTCCGCAGCGCGGAGCATCTCGCCGAGGGCAACGCTCTCGTCCTCGTCGGCAACGGACCCCTCCTCCCGGAACTCAAGGCCGTGGCCCCACCGAAGGTCCGGTTCCTCGACTTCGTCCCCTACGACGAACTCCTCCCCCTGGCCAGCGCAGCCTCCCTAGGCCTGATCCTCATCGACCATATCAACCTCTCGAAGAAGTACGCCCTGGCCAACAAGCTCACCGAGTACATGGCCTCCGGTGTCGCCGTCCTCGGCTCCGATTCCCCCGAGAACCGCCGGATCCTGACCGACGCCGACGCCGGGTACCTCTACCAGGTCACCACCCCCGAGGCCCTGGGCGCCCACATCAACGGCCTCCTGGCCAAGCCGGAGGACCTGGTCGAGAAGGGCCGCAACGGGCAGAGGGCCTTCCGCCATCGGTACCATTGGGAGGCCTGCGAGCCTCTCTTCGAACAGGCGTTCCTGAAACTCCTGAGTGCGCCGTGATCACCATCGTCGACTACGGCATGGGGAACCTCGCCTCCATCGCCAACATGCTAAAGCGGATCGGTTGCCCCTCCGTCACGACCGCCGACCCCGCTGCCATTGCCGCGGCCACCCGTCTCATCCTTCCCGGCGTGGGGGCCTTCGACACCGGAATGCGGAACCTCCGAGAGCGGGGGGTCGTAGAGGTCCTGGAGAAGCGGGTCCGCGGCGACGGGGTCCCCCTCCTCGGCATCTGCCTCGGCATGCAGCTCCTCGCCTGGTCCAGCGAGGAGGGGGAGCTGCCCGGCCTCGGGTGGCTGGAGGCCACCGCCGTCCGTTTCCGGGGGCCGGGCATCAAGGTTCCTCACATGGGCTGGAACACCGTGCGGCCCCGGACGCCCGGCGGCCTGTTCGAGGGATTGGCCGATCCCCCCCGGTTCTACTTCGTCCACGCCTACCACCTGCGCCTCGACCGCCCGGAGGACCTCCTCGGCGAGACCGACCACGGAGGCCCTTTCCCCTCGGCCGTCCGGTCCGGCAATCTCCTCGGGGTCCAGTTCCATCCCGAGAAGAGCCATCGGTTCGGCATGGGGCTGCTGCGGAACTTCGCCGGGATCGCCTGATGCTGGGAATGCGGGTGATCCCGGTCCTGCTGCTCGCCGAGGACGGACTGGTCAAGACCGTCCGGTACAAGACGCCCACCTACGTCGGGGATCCCATCAATGCCGTGCGGATCTTCAACGAGAAGGAGGTGGACGAGATCTTCGTTCTGGACATTCGGGCAACACCGGAGGGTCGGGGCCCGGATTTCGAGCGGATCCGGGAGCTGGCGGGGGAGTGCTTTATGCCCCTTGGCTACGGCGGCGGGGTGCGGACCCTCGGTGACATCGACCGCTTGATCGCGGTCGGCGTCGAGAAGGTCGCCGTTAACTCTCGCGCCGTCGAGGAGCCAGGTTTCATGAAAGAGGCGGCTGACCGGTTCGGATCCTCCACGCTCGTTGCCTCCATCGACGTGAAGACGGGTTTTTTCGGCCGCACAACCGTGTGGAGCGCGGGCGGGAAGCGTGACTCGAAACGCGACCCCGCGGAGTTCGCGAAGACCATGGAGGGAATGGGGGCCGGGGAGATCCTCCTCAACTCCATCGACCGGGACGGGACCTTCTCCGGCTACGACCTTGACCTCATCCGCCGGGTGGCCGACGCAGCTTCCGTTCCCGTGGTCGCCTGCGGAGGGGCTGGGAGCCTCGGGGACCTCCATCGCGCCATCGGCGCTCATGCCTCGGCTGCGGCAGCCGGCAGCCTCTTCGTCTTCCAGGGTCCCCACCGCGCGGTCCTCATATCGTACCCCTCGCCCAACGACCTCGAGGCGGCCCGGTGACCCGTGAGTGCTCCCGCTGCGTCCTCCGGGTGGAGGATGATCCGGACCTCCAATTCGATTCGGAGGGACTCTGTTCCTTCTGCCGCCACTACGACGCCCGGATCCGGCGAACGATCGACCCCGGGGAGTTGGGCCGGATCATGGACGAGGTGAAGCAGAAGGGGACGGGCCAGCCCTACGACTGCGTCATCGGCCTCAGTGGCGGAGTCGACAGCTCCTGGGTGCTCCTCCTCGCCCGGAAGCACGGCCTCCGTCCGCTGGTGGTGCACCTGGACAACGGCTGGAACTCGGAACTGGCGGTCAGCAATATCGAGAACCTAGTGAAGCGCCTCAGCGCGGACCTCTATACATACGTCATCTCATGGGGGGAGTTCCGGGACCTGCAGCTCTCCTACTTCAAGGCTTCGGTCGTGGATATTGAGGCGGTCTCGGACCACGCGATCTTCGCCTGCCTCTACCGAGTCGCGGCGGCCAAGGGGATTCGGTTCGTGCTGAACGGGACCAACCTTGCGACGGAGGGGTTTCTGCCGGCCTCTTGGGTGCACAACAAGCTCGACCTCACAAACCTCCGTTCCATCCACCGCGCCCACGGCTCAGTACCCCTGAAGACCTTCCCGACAATGGGGGTGCTTCGGCACTGGTGGTACACGAAGGTCCGCGGGATCCGGTCTGTGGCGCTCCTCGACCACACGCTCTACGTGAAGGACGAGGCGAAGAAGGCTCTGGCGGCGCAGGTGGGCTGGCGGGACTACGGCGGGAAGCACTACGAGTCGGTATTCACGCGCTTCTATCAAGCGTACATCCTTCCCCGGAAGTTCGGCATCGACAAGCGGCGGTCCCACTTCTCGACGCTGATCTGCGCGGGACAGATGACGCGAGAGGAAGCGCTGGCGGCGCTGGCGAAGCCCATCTGCGACCCGGGGCAGCTAGCGGTGGACCGGGAGTTCGTGATGAAGAAGCTAGGTTTCGACGAGGCCTCGTTCGAGGCGTACATGCGGGTGCCGCCGCGGTCGCACTTCGCGTACGGGTCCCACCTGAAGATCTACCGGGCGCTGCGGCCCCTGGTGCGGCTGTGGCGGAAGCTGAGACCGCGGCAGGTGTGAAGCGGTAGACCCGAAGTTGCTACGCGCTTCTCCACAAGGGATCACGGGCCCGGCGCTTCACCTTGCTGCTGTCATCTCTTCGTAGAGCCTCGCATAACTTGCGATGCCTCCGGACAGGCTCAGCCGACGCCTCGCGACCGAACGGCACCGTTCGCGGACAGTCGGATCAGCCAGAAGCTCGGTCATCCGTTTCCAGCCTCGCCGAAATGATTCCGCCGAAAAGTCGTCCAGCACAACGCCGACTCGTTCGACCTCGAGTATTTGGTCCACGTCCCCCACCCCGGGTCCGGTGAGGACGGGCAACCCCATAGCGAGCGCCTCGGCCAGCTTTGTCGGACAGGACGCGATTTTTGAAGGGGTGGCCCTGATGAAGAAGAAGGTCGCGCGGCACCTCGACAGCCAGCCCGGCACATCCTCGGGTGGCGCATTTTGAACCGTGATCCCGGCCCCGGTCAGGAGCGACCGCGTGGCTTCGTCATCGTTGTTCGTCAGGAACAGCACTCGGAGATGGGAGCCGGATGCTCGAATTTCCTTCACGAACTCCAACATCTCCTTCGTCATGTACCATCCGCCAAGAGAGCCGAAATAGACGAGATCGAATACTGGCTCCGCCTGCGGATCGGCGGGAGTGAACTGCTCGCAATCGACACACGTGGGGATGACGTCGATCGGTAAGTTGACCCCTCTTTCTTCCAGCACGGCGCGGCCTCGTTCGGTGAGAACCACTACGCGCGCCGCGCGCTGGAGATTCCGTCTTTCCATGGCGCGCACCCCCCTATCCACCGCACTTCCGGCGGCCCATGAGCCGGCGTCAACACGCTCGTCCGAGAAGAAGCCCCGCATGTCCAGAAGGAGCGGCCCTGGCAATCGGGAAAGACGAACCATCACGGGAGTGATGTCGCCGCGGCAATGAAACAAATCGAACTTCGACAGACGGGCCAATCTCCTCAGGAAAGAGGCGCCGTTGACCACGTCGAACATTGTCGCAGGTACCCTGGGGCTCTTGTGATACCGGAGCGGATGCCAGGTAATTCCGCTTCGCGCGAGCCGTGTCCGCATCGAAGCCAGTCGATCGGTCTCCCTGAGTCTCGAGGGCTTCTCGAACGAAATCAGTTCGAAGAGAATTCCCCGGCGCGATAACCCTTCCAGATACGGAACAACTTGCGTCGAACCCAGCGGGTCCAGGGCCCCGTCGTAGGATAGGTAGGCGACGCGCATCTCCGCACTCTCTTGCTCAACTCGCATCCGACCCCGCAAACCCCGAGACGAATTCGAAGGTGCCTGCAGCGCACAATATCTTCCACTTGTCCTTGGCGTCGCCCGGGCAAGCCCCACGAATCAACCTTTCGCTCGTCATCCGATGGTGGGCAGCCTCAACAAGCGCAATCATCTTGGGGGTATTGAGCCAAACTTCCTGAGGCGTCTCAAACCCTCTCTTGTCGTGTCGGCCCAGGATGCCTTCCGGGACGAGGCCTCGCAACCCAACCCGCAGAAGGCGTTTGGTTGAGCCGTCCCATATCTTGGATGAAGCAGGGGTCGAGAAGATGAACTCAACGAGCTCATGGCTTAGGAAGGGCAACCGCGTCTCTCTCCCAAAGGCCATCGAGGATCGGTCCGCAAAGCGAAGCAACGCCTGCAAGCCATGGTCCAAAGTGAAGAACCGCAGTGCTTCGTCAAGGGTCGCAAAGTTTCGAAACGGTCGCGGCGCGCGGTCGAATTGCTGATGCCAGTCTGGATTGACGAAGCCTGGGGTCGCATCAGGCAAGAGCCAATGACGCGCCAAGGACGCGGCCTTCCAAGCAGCAGGAAAGAGCGCCTGGGCCTTTTCAGCAAACCGGAGTGGTGGAACATCGTAGTGTTCCTCTAGAGCCGCTCTCTGGTTCTCGTACATGGCGGTCCCATCGCGACGCCAGACCCCTTTCAGGAAGGTCGTGAAGAAGTGGGAGTATCCAGCTAGGGTTTCGTCTGCACCCTGTCCGTCCAAGAGGACGACAACGCCATGCTCCTTCGCGGTCCTCATCACCGCCCACTGGGCAAAGATGCTCGCGGTGCCGAACGGCTCTTCCTGGTGGTAGAAGACTTGCTTCCAAGCGTCTGCCAGACCCCCGCCGTCGGGGAAGACGTCATGTCGGATGCACCCAGTCGCTTTCTCCGCCACATCGATGTATCTCCCTTCATCGAGAGCCGCGTCGGAAAATCGAGCAGAAAAGCTATGTCTCTCCGAAGTGGAGATGCTGGCAACAAGGCTCACAATGGATGTTGAGTCCAGGCCGCCCGACAGACTAGTTCCCACTGGAACATCAGAGCGCAGTCGCCGCGTCACACTCAGCGAGAAGCGCTTGCGGAACTCCTCGCACTGCTCATCAAACGGAAGAGTGGTGGATCCCATGGGGAGCGTCCAGTATCTCTGTGGTGTTATCGAACCGCCTCCGCGGGAGACCGTCAGCGCGTGGGCCGGGGGTAGGGATAGTGCCGGCGCGTAGAAGGTCTTCTGTGGGAAGTCTGGGTGCTGTACGACGTCGTGACGGAGGTACATGTAGAGCATCTCGTGTCGGATGCTGAGCTTGACCCCGCCCACAAACAGAGCCTTCATCTCTGATGCAAAGAGAAAGTGACCATCACAAATACAGTAGTAGAAGGGTTTCTCGCCAAATCGATCCCTTGCACAGAACAACTCGCGCTTCACCGCATCCCAGATCGCAAATGCGAACATCCCATCCAACCGATCGAGACAGGCCTCCCCCCACTGGGCATGGGCTGCCAAGAGCACCTCTGTGTCAGATGCACTTTCAAACTGGTGCCCCTCCGCAGCCAGCTCTTCCCTCAGTTCGATGTAGTTGTAGATCTCGCCGTTGAACGTGATCGTGTAACGACCCGCATAACTCATTGGCTGGCTTGCCGCCTCGGTGAGGTCGACGATTGCCAGCCGACGGTGCGCAACCGCTACACCATCGCCGGTCCAAACACCCTCACCATCGGGGCCTCGATGGCTGAGCGAACCGATCATCTTCCGCATTCTTCTCGGATCGACCGGCGAACCGTCGAGCGAGACGTCGCCAGCAATTCCACACATTCGCAGGGCTCAGATCATTCGGGCGAGGGTTCGCTCGCCGGCGAAATCGGCGTCCCCCACAACGGGCGAGAAGGCAAGGACGGCTTTGGGGGGAGAGTGAAGCATCAGCGCTTCACGCGATTCTAGCTGCAGAGATAGACCCCGGTTGGATCCGGCGGGTCGAGGGACCCGCGGCGAGCACTTCGCCCATTTTCCTCGGACGAGGACGAGGTGGTGGGTCAATGGGCCACCGGATCATCGGGCGCTCTTTTCACCCTCTGGTCCTGAGACTTGTCCTGAGACTCTGGTGACGAAGACGGGATTTGAGGTAGAAGACGTTGGGACTGAGGGACTGAGTCCAACTCAATGGAGAGTCGGCGGGAACGGATGCCAGTTCGAGTCAACCGGCCCCGCTCCGGCTGCAGAACTCAATGACCGAATAGAGGCCAACGATGGGCTCCGCGTTGTGAGGAGTGTACCCTAATGCTAGTGGCGCGACGGCGGTAAGATCCGCGCGAAGGACTCGCGTCGGGGCCCCCAGGCCATGGCATGGGACCGCGTTGGCTTTACCTGATATGCCAGATTGGGCGTTCCTCTGGGTTGCGCCCTTTGCGGTGACTGCGTTTCAGGCCGCGGCTCGGCCGGATGTCAAGTAGTCGCCACGGACTGGGCAGCGTATCGTGACGCACTCCGACAAACAAGAGCTAACCGATGGCGAAGCGAAGAACCAGTCTCCTGGTATTGAGTCCCTATCCGACTGGCCATGTTCCCGGGCAACGATTTCGAATCGAGCAATGGCAGGACGAGCTCGAAACATACGGAATCGATTGCACTTATCTCCCTTGTGCCGATCCGGCATTGATGCGGATACTCTTTTCTCCCGGACACACTCTCTCGAAAGCCTACGGAGTGCTGCAGGGCAGCCTGCGACAGTGGCGCCAACTGAATCTGCTGCCGCATTCGGACGTGGCACTCGTGTACCGCGCAGCTTCGCTGGCCGGCCCCCCCCTTCTGGAGCGAACGCTGAAGAGAAAGAAGATACCGTTCATTCTCGATTTCGATGACGCCATCTTCCTCCTCAACTCATCTCCCGCAAATCGGTGGTCGTCGTGGCTCAAGTTTCCGAAGAAGACCAAGACGCTCTGTAAACTCAGTTCGCACGTCACGGTCGGTAACTCCTACCTGGCAGATTGGGCGAAAGGACACAGCCCACGGGTGACGGTCATACCCAGCAGTGTCGATTTGAGTCTTTTCCCGGTCAGAGTCAGAACACGACACCCCCGGGACGGAGTGATCGTGGGCTGGACTGGCAGTCACACCTCTCAGGCCTATTTGGAGGCCGTTGCGCCAATGCTGACGAGGTTTCTCGCAGCAAATCCTGGCACCCGGTTGCGGGTCCACTCCGACCGCCCCCCGGCACTTCCTGGGATCACCCATGAATGGAGACCATGGAATGCGGAGACCGAGGCGGCTGAGATTTCGGCGTTCGATATCGGCATCATGCCGATGCATGAAGACCTGTGGTCGCGCGGCAAGTGCTCCATGAAGGCGCTTCTCTATATGGCCGCTGGAAGTGTAGCTGTGTGCTCACCTGTTGGTCACAACACCGAAGTGATTCAGAACGGGGTGAACGGTGTCCTCGCCGCAACAGAAGGGGAATGGATCGAAGAGCTCTCACGGCTTGTCAAAGATGACACCCTTCGGGCGGTGTTGGGTACCGCCGGGCGCTCGACCGTCGAGAGTCGGTTCTCGCAAGCGATCTGTGGCCAATCCTTTGCACGCGTCGTCCACGCACTGGTTGCGGATTAACTCGTGCTCCTTTACCAAGCGCCACCAACCGGGGCAGTTCTTCACCGAGGCGCGTCAATCGCCAGTTTCGACACGGCCGGACCAAACCTGGACACCGAAATTGTTGAGTCGTTCGGATCCGAATGGAAACGGTTCGCGTGGTTCTCCGACTCAGCGATTGAGGTAGCGGGCGCGGAGTACTTCGACGTCGTTCCCAAAGAGCTTTTGGCGAATGTGGGGCACGCTCTCGCTGCGGGGTGCGGTTCTGGGCGCTGGTCGCGGTATCTGTCGACCCGTGCCGGATTCGTGGAGTCCATCGACCCGTCCGAGGCCGTGCTCGGCGCCTCGGGACTCAACCGGGACCGGCCCAATGTTCGATGCCTTAGCGTTATCCACCATCTGCCCGACCCGACACTTGCCCTCCGCCGCGTCGTCCAGAAAGTGAGACTAGGCGGCCACGTCCTCGCATACGTCTGTTACAACCTAGATCATCGGGGACCCTTTTATCGGGGCTTGTTTCTTCTCGCTGACTGCATACGCCGCCGCGTCTCCCGGCTGCCGCCTCCGATGAAGGCTTGGGTTTGCGATGCGCTTGCGTTCTCGCTCTATGTTCCCTTGATCACGCTGTCGCGAACGGTGGCGCACTTGTCGGGCCGCCGCGAGGCGACGGAGGGGTTTCCTCTGACCTATTACCAGAACAAGAGTCTGCGGGACATAAGGACGGACGCGCTGGACCGATTCGGCACTGCGGTTGAACGGCGGTTCACTCGGGAGGAGTTCGTCGCCATGATGGGGGCTGCGGGTCTCGCAGATGTCACGGTGTCGCCACGGGCCCCGTTTTGGCATGCGTTGGGACGACGGGCCTTCTAGGTGCTCGCCCCAGGACTTCAACGCAATCGATGACTCGCATCCTGCGCGTCTTCTCGCGCCTCAACATCGGCGGACCCTCGCTCCACGTGATACACCTCAGCGCGGGGCTCGTGGGTCACGGCTTCGAGACCCGGTTGGTCGTCGGACAGGCCGACGAACACGAAGGCGATTTCCTCGACCTCGCCCAGAGCCGCGGCGTCGTCCCTGCGGTGTTTCCGGAGTTCGGCCGCGCCATCCGCCCGCTCGACGACCTGCGCGCGCTGTTCAACCTCTATCACCTGATGCGGCGGGAACGACCGTCGATCGTTCACACTCACACTGCGAAGGCCGGCGCTCTGGGCCGGGTCGCAGCCCGACTGGCCCGGGTTCCCATCGTGGTTCACACGTATCACGGTCATGTCCTCTCCGGCTACTTTCATCCTCTGGTCAGCACCTTCTTTCGCGGAGTCGAGCGCGCTCTCGCACCGGGGACCGACGTCCTGCTCACGGTCTCCGATTCGGTCAAGGACGACCTGGTGCGGCTTGGCGTAGCACGCGCCCAGCGTGTGCGCGTTCTGCCGCTGGGCCTTGACCTTCAGCCGCTCGCCGGTTCCCTTCCCCGGGGAGCCCTGAGGAACGAGGCCGGCTGGACAAGCGCCGCGAGGGTCGTCGGAATTGTCGGTCGGCTGGTCCCGATCAAGGATATCGACACCTTCATCGAGGCTGCATGCATTCTGGCATCGACAACGGATGACGTCCGCTTCGCCGTGGTGGGCGACGGGGAGGAACGCGCACGACTGGAGGCGCGTGCCAAGCCCATCCTTGGCGACCGGATCCGTTTCTTCGGATGGCGAAAGGACCCGCTCGGCGTTTTCGGGGATCTGGATCTGGTCGTGAACACGTCCTTGAATGAAGGCACCCCGGTGGCGCTCATTGAGGCGCTCGCGGCCGGCCGGCCGGTAGTAGCCACCGCGGTCGGCGGCACTCCTGATCTTCTCGAAGGCGGGCGCTTCGGCGCTCTGGTGCCGGCACGGTCGCCGGAAGAAACGGCCCAGGCCATTCAGGCGGCATTTGACTCGCCCGCGACGGCCTTACGAATGGCGGCTGAAGGACAAGTTGCGGTGTTGAAGCGTTATTCGGTGGCGCGCCTGCTCGAGGACATGGCCACCCTCTATCGCGAGCTCCTGGCCCGGCACGCCGGCAGGCTTCTCTGATGAAAGACCACGAAAGCAGCGGGTCGCAACGGTCAAAACCTGTTCCGATCGGGCGAGCCGGATCGAGTTGGGGTCGATCGGGTTTGTCGGCCACGGCGCGTAAGCTTTGAAAATGAGCGGGGCTGATCTAGCGGCGGCGCGGTTGATGCGCGCCGCCTTCATGCTGCGCGTGATTGCCGTGGTTCTCATACATTTTTTCGCCCGTCCAGAAATCTTCGCCCCCGACGAAACTACCTACAATTCCCGCGGAGAACTCCTGGCCAGTTACTGGAGAGGTGAATTCCCGATAAACCCGACAACAGCGTGGCAAGGAGAGACTTTGGGTTTCTACTACGTTGTCGCGGCCCTCTATTTTCCTTTCGGGCAGCTTCCGCTGCTTCCGAAACTTCTCAACGCCTGGATCGGATCGCTCGCCGTTCTCGAACTGTTTCGCTTGACTCGGACCATCAGCGGGAGTGAAACCGCGGCGCTACGGGCGGCGAAGTTCATGGCGTTCTTCCCTTCCATGATTCTGTGGTCGTCTTTGATGATTCGCGACGTCTGGGTTCAGTGGCTTCTCGTCCGCATGGCCAAAGAGATGGCCGAACTGAAGGGAAGGCTCATCCCCAGCCGGATTGCCTCCCTGGCTCTCCTGATCTGGGGAATCACTCTCTTCAGGTCGTACCTCTTCTTTGCCGTGCTGGGACCGTTCGCCTTGTCCTTCTTCCTGAGCCGGTCGAAGGACGTCATGCGAAATCTCGTCCTCGGATCTTTTCTGGCCCTGGGGCTTGTCTACGCCGGAGCGCGGCCAAGGGGGGAAGGAACCGCGGAGAAAATCCAGACTTTCGACCTCGTGGAATTGCAGCGACTTCGTGCGTGGAGTTCGAGTACGGTGGTGGCCGAATCCGGCTTTGCCAGCGACGCGGACGTTTCCACGGTCGGCGGAGCCCTGGGCGTCCTTCCCACCGGCCTGGTGTATTTCTTCTTCGCGCCGTTTCCCTGGCAGATCGGCTCGATCAGACAGTCGCTGGCCATACCCGAAGCCCTTTTCTTCTACACCCTGGTTCCCTCCATCGTCAGCGGCCTCCTTTACTTGTTCCGGACCCGGCTCTTCGAATCGGTCGGCGTCCTGCTCGTGACCATGACCGTCACTTTCGGCTACGCCATCGGGCAGGGCAACGTGGGCACGCTCTATCGGCACAAGGCGCAGGTCATCGGCTTTTACTACGCCTTTGCCGCCATCGGTAGAGAAGACCGGCGCCGAGGGCAAGCCCGAGCGCGATCGCCGGTCTACCCGCTGCAACCGAGAGTTCCCTTGCGCGGGGGGACGGTGGCGGCATACTCCGGCCCGACCCGCGAAACCTAGGGGCCCAACCACCGCGTGGAAGGGGACGCCAATCGGGGAGGGCCTACGGTTCGGGTAAGGGCAAGCGTCCCGGTTGAATTGATCGGCGAAGCCCTGCTGGTCGCGGCCCTCATCGTCGCCCCCTGGATCTATGGCGCGGTCGAAGACAGCGTTCGCTACGCTCTCTGCGCCATCGTGCTGGCCGCGACGGCGCTGTTTCTGTGGCCCGACCTGCGACGACAAAACCTCCCCAGTGGAATCGGCTTCGCTCTGGCCTTGCCGGCCTTTGCCCTGGTCCAATTAGTCCTTCGACAGAGTGTCGCTCCCGTACTCACCACCGAGGCCGCCCTCGTCGGTTTCTCGATGGCCATGGTCTGGGCCGCGGTCGATTCGCGTGTGGGTTCGGCCTCGACGAACACCAGCCGACGGCTGGCCATAGCACTCCTCGCGGTGTGCGCGTCCGAGTCCGCTTTCGCGGCGTTCCAATGGTCGACAGATCGGAGAGCGTTGTTCGGGCAGAGGAGCGAACTGCAGACTGCGCCCTTCGGCTCCTACGTGAATCACAACAACTTCGCGGGTCTGGTGTCGCTCGCCGTGCCGCTCGCCATTGCCATGGCCATCGGCGACCTGAGGCGTTCCGGGAAACTGACACCCCGGGGCCTCGGCCTTATGGGCCTGGCCTGTGGTTTGGCCATCACCGTCTTCGCCAGCGGCAGCCGAGGCGGCGCCGTTGCTCTGGTCTTCGGCCTCATCGCGCTTTCGGGGATTTCAGGAAGGCTCAGGCACCGGGAGCGGCAAGACAGACGCCGTTCGCGGATGGCCGCCTTTCTGGTGGGTGCTGCCATCCTTCTGGTCGCCATTCTGGCCATCCCCGCTTCGACTCGCACTCGACTCGTCCACCTCTTCGACCCGGGCGGATCCATGGTCTATCGCGTCGACATCGGCCTCGCCTCCTGGCAGGCGTTCCTGAAACGGCCTCTTCTCGGTTCCGGACTTGGCGCTTTTGCCGATGCGGCGACACCGTTCAAGAGAGGGCACGGCGATGTTCGTTCCGAGCGGGCCGAGGCCGACCTGATCGAGTTCGCGGTGGAAGGAGGGGTAGGGCTCGTCCTGGCCCTGCTTGGGTTCGCCTGGTTCGCCTGGACATCGGCCAGGGTGGAGATGGACCAGGGTCGGGACCGGAGCGGGAAGTGGCTGCGAGCCGGCGCTCTCGCCGCGTGCGCCACCATGCTGTTTCACTCTCTCTTCGACTTCGGTTTCAGAATCCCCGCGAACGCGCTCGCTTTCGCGGTTCTCCTCGGCATCGCCACCGCGGGCTCGACGGGTGTCAAGGCCGGCAGTGCGTTTCGTTGCCGCGCTTTGGTCGGCCTGCTCGGCCTCCTCGCGGTCGCCTGCGCCTATCGAAGCGTGGGCGCCGCCCGCGAACGAGCGGCTCTCGTCCGAACAACTCCGGAGAGTCGTCTCGACGCTTTACAGAGCCTCGTCGATGCCCACCCGTATCTCGATCGCGCCCGTCGTCAAAGGGGCCTCGCCTGGATGTCGCTTGCCTACAGTCGCGGTGAGTACGACCCCCTCCGACTGCGGCGGGCGAACGCCGATCTGCAGGCCGTGGTCGACGCCCGGCCGCAGTGGGGGGAAGCCCGAGCCGACCTTGCCTGGGTCAAATACTACGAAGGCAAGACCGCCGAGGCCAGGACCCTAATGCTCCAGGCTACAAGCACCGATCCGACGCACATGGGAATCGGGATCGGTTATGCCCAGGTGCTGGCGTGGTCGGGCGATACGTTCGCCGCCATCGAGGAAGTGTCGCGCCTTCGAAAGGTGAATCCCGCGTGGCCCCGGGCGAGTGCTAGGGATCTGGCCTCTTCATGGACGCGGGATGCTTCAATTCTCTCGAGTATTCCCTAAAATGAACCGCGCGTTCTGTTTCCCTTCGGAAACTTCGCCAAACCAGGGAATCCGCATGTCGGTGTCGTGCCCGAGAACGTTCGCGGTTCGCTCGAAATTCCATGACCCCAGCCGCCATCTTCGCCATCCCCCTGCTCACCGCCCTCGGCGCCGCCGCACTGGTGCCCGTGGCGCAATTGCTGGCTAAGCGAATTGGAGCGATCGATCACCCGGGGACGAGAAAGATCCATAGGGCGCCCATCACCAGGCTCGGAGGCATTGCGCCCGCCCTGGTCTTCTGGGGGTTCGTGGGGTTCGGCTTCCTGGCGTTGACCGAACCGTTTTTTCAAGGGCTCCTGGGCAAGGGCCTTCAGGACGCGCCGTCCGTCGGGCCGAAGCTTCTGGGCGTGCTTCTCGGCAGCGCCATCGCCTTCGCGACCGGACTGACCGATGACGTCTTCGGAAGCCGTTTCCCGGTGTGGGGCAAGGCCCTGGGTCAGATTTCCGCCGCTCTTTGTGTCGTCATCGGCGGGGTTTCCACGAGTTTCCTTCCCCATCCGGGGTTGAACGTCCTCTTGACGGTTTTCTGGCTGGTCGGGATCACGAACGCGTTCAACCTGCTCGACAATATGGACGGTTTGGCTTCGGGGGTCGCTCTGGTCGCGAGTTCTGTTCTTCTGGTCAATGCTCTTTCGTCGGGCGAGCAGCTGATTGCCGCCCTCACCCTGGCCTTCATCGGAGTTCTCGCGGGTTTTCTGTTTTTCAATTTCAACCCCGCCACGATTTTTCTGGGCGACTGCGGGAGCCATTTCGTCGGTTTCGTGATCGCCTCGATTCTCCTGCTGGACCGGTACGCCACCAGCGCCAGCAGTTCCTACTTTCCCGTGCTGATGCCGGTTCTCCTTCTCGCCGTTCCGATCATCGATACGACCACGGTGGTGGTCATCCGAATTCGGGAGGGTCGGCCCATCTATGTGGGCGACAACCGCCACCTTTCCCATACTTTGGTGGCGCGCGGTTTCTCTCAGCGAGGGGCCGTGCTCCTCATCTATCTGGTGACCCTGTGTTTCGGGCTTTCCGCCTTGCCGCTCCGCGACGCCTCGGTGCCTGAGACTTTTATCGTCCTCGCTCAAGCCTTCTGCTTCGTTGCAGTTATTCTGCTTCTGATGTTCTCGGGAAATCGCCCCGTGGTGAAGTCGTGATCCTTTCCGTCCTCGGACTGTTCGCCACCTTCTTCGCTCAACCGGCTCCCGTCCCCGTTACCACCTACGTGGTCTCGATCCTGAATGAACGTGTGAGCGACGACATGGTCCTGCGCTTCGTCCTCAGTGGTCCGCCAGGCTCCTACTCGGCGACCCGGGACGGCGACGCCATTCTGGTCCGAATCGCCGCGGAGGTTCTGCCCGGGCTCTCGATCCCCGCTTCGAGAGATCCGGTCCGCTCCCTGGCTCTCGGTTCCGAACCGGGTTTCAGTTTGCGGGTCAACCTGGCCGAGGGCTGGACCCATGAAATGGTGAGGGAGGTGTTTTCGCTGCGTCTGATTATGCGAAAACGCGCGGCGGAGGGGACGTCCGCGACACCCGTTCCCGGGTTGAGAGAACCCGAAACCGCCCCTTTGGCTTCGCCCGAACCGAGCCCGCGGCCAGCCGCCGACCCGGTGGCCGCGGATACGGCCGACTTGTACTCGCGACTCTTCCCTTCGACAACCGATCCTTCGGGTGGCCTGGGGACCACAGAGATTGGAAATTCGGAGAATTGGTACTCCGACTTCCTGTGGCTCGGCCTTCAGGCGCGACCATGGGTTTCCGTGAGCTACGTCGACGGCAAGACGACGGAAATCCAGTCGAATTTCACGACGGCCGACGCCTACTGGGTGGTGCAACCCAATTTGGGCCTTGGCTTCAGTCCCACCTTCTGGGGAGGCCGAGGCGGCCAGTGGACGATCAACTACACACCACGCTTCCGCAGACAAGTGGATCTGAACCTTCCGCAACTCACCTCCCATTTCTTCGACGTCGGCCTCGATCAACCCATCGCCGCGGCGGGCTCGATCTATGGGAACTACCATTTTTCGACGGGCGTGCTGGAAACCGAAGAAATCGACCCCGGCAGGGAGTACGGGATCGGCCTGAACCGGGTCGTCGACACGTCGCTCGAGCGCTTCCATCGAAACAGCCTGGGCCTCGGCATCCGGTTCGACTTCGTGGCCGACACCCAGGTGGACGTGAACGTGAGCAAGACCGCGGTCCGCTACGGCAACGAGCCCGGGGACGAGGCCTTTCAATACGGAGAGCGGGCGTTCTTCGACTACGACACCCGCACCCTCAACGCATCGCTGCGGCGCGGTTTTGGCGAGAGTCGTTTCCTCGGCCTCCTGTTCGGGGTGCACGACACGCCCACGCAGGAGGAACGAAAGCAGGTCGAGGGCCGCGGCTATTCGTATGGCGCTTCCTTCGAAGGCCCGATTACGGCGCTCACCACCGGTCGCCTTCTCTTTGGATACCGCACCCAGAAGAATCCAAACGCGGGTGCGGGGGGGCAGGAGTACGAAGACATCACCTACGGGGCCCAACTCATGCGAGAAATCTCCGAGGACACCACGGTCGGCCTGGGCGCGGATCGGAAACTGTACGTGTCGGCCTACGAGGAGAATGGTTTCTATGTCGTGGACTCGCTTCGCGGTGACCTGAGTTCGAGGCTTCCCTTCGGTTTCTTCCTGCGGGGGAATGCGTCCTGGCAAAACAACAACTACAAGACCAGCCCTCAGGCGAACACCGCCGCGGGCCCGCCCATCCTCAGAAAAGATCAGATCACGCTCTGGACGCTCGGACTGGCGCGGAACATCGCGCAGTGGGCCTTTCTTAGACTCGACTACACGTCCGAGCGACGGAACTCGAATCTCGACCGGTTCGACATCAAGACACGAGCTCTCAATTTCCAGTTGGGTCTGGGATTTTTCGGCAAGCCTCGGAATGCGGCTCCTTTGTCATGGTAAGCGTCCTCTCGCTGTTTCTCTTTGGCCTGGGCCTTTGGGCTCCGAACCCGGGCGAAGCGGCGGCGGCGCAGGGTCAGACTCCGGCCCCTGGCTCCAGCACAACCGCGGCATCCTATGTGGTTGGCCCGGGCGATGTGCTGGACGTTTCCGTGCTGGATCAGCTCGACGTTTCCAGAACCACCACCGTTCAGCCCGACGGCCGTTTCACCATGCCTCTTCTGGGCGATCTCGAGGTCGCGGGAAAAACGATCTCCGAGATCCAGTCCCTGATCACCGAGCGGCTTTCCAGAGAGTTCCTGGTCAACCCCAGGGTCGAGGTTCGGGTGCGCGAATTCTCCAGCCAGTTCGCCCTCGTCCTCGGCGAGGTCGTGAATCCGGGCCGGCGCGCCCTCAGGGGCAACACCCGGTTGATCGATCTGCTGATCGAATCCGGAGGTTTCCGGCTCAGCGCATCGGGTGAGGTTCTGGTGCAACGAACCGAGGGTGTTTTTCCAAACGGGACGAAAAGCGTGCGTTTCCGCCTGGGCCACGCTTCGGGCTTGAACGAAGCGGATCGACTGAACGCCGAGCTGGTGCTGAAGAACGGCGACATCGTCACCGCGGCCCCGAGGTTCTATGTGACCGTGGATGGCGAGGTGTCGCGGCCGGGCCGGATCCTGGTCGAGACCGACCTGACCCTGCTCGGGGTTATCGCCGAATCGGGCGGGCTCTCGAAATTCGCCTCGTCCAAGGTCCGGATCATTCGCAGGAAGGCCGACGGCGTGGATCTCACCGGCTTCGGGCCATGTGACGGAGCGGTTGAGGACCTTTGCCTGGTCATCGACATCAAGGCGATCCGCAAGGGCAAGGTCCAGGATGTCGTGATGGCCCAGAACGACAAGGTGGTCGTATCCCGGCGCAAGTTCTGAGAAACCCCCCTCCGGCGTAGAGTTACCCGATGTCGACCACAGTTCTCCCCATTGGCGGCGAAGCGGGTTCGCCTCCTGGCGAGACCGATCTGGATGTCCGCTACTACGCGGGAGTCCTGTGGCGGGGTCGCTGGCTGGTCGTGGTCGCCGCTTTCCTCGGCGTCGCTCTTGCCTCCCTCATCGCGTACCTGCAGATCCCCGAGTATCAGGCTCAGTCCCTGGTGCAGATCGAGCCGCCCGTTCCTTTCTTCATGGGGGTCAACGAGGCCCTGACGGGCGGGGGGGGCTATTGGCAGAACGCGGACTTCTACAACACCCAGTTCAAGATCATCACCTCGAAAGCGGTGGCCGACCAGGTCATCGACGAGCTCAAACTGAAAGACAAGAGTCCTTTCAAGGAGTCGGCCGACCCCTCTGCCCTTTTTCTGAGCCACGTGGCGGTCGCGCCCGTCCCGGAGAGCCGGCTTGCGTTCATCAAGGTCTCCCACGAAGACCCGAGCGAAGCCGCTCTTTGGGCCAACCGCATCGCCGACGTCTACATTCGGCGCGCTCTCGACCAGCGTCTCGAATCGGCTCGAAAGGGTCTCGAGTGGTTGCGGGAAAGGATGGCCACCACCGAAGTTCAGATAAGGGACAAGAACGACACGCTCTACAAGCAATACCAGCAGCAGGACTTCGTCCCGCAGGGCACGACGTCCGCGGTCAACACGTCTATCGAGAAGCTCCAGGGAGAACTGGTCGAGGTTCAGTCGAAGCGCATAGCACTCGATGCCGCGTACCGGCAGGCTCTCGACCTCAGGGCGCGAAACGAGAGTCTCGAAAGCGTTCCCCAGATTGCCCAGGATCCGGCCTGGATGGCTTTGCAGGCGCAAGTCGCGGCCATGGATCTCGAAAAGCAGCGTCTCAAGGAAAGGTATCGCGAGACTCATCCCGAGGTCGTTCGGATCGAAACCTTCATCAAGGGTTTGCGGCAGAAGAAGGACGAAAGAGCGGGCGAGATCACGGGCCTGATGGAGAAAGAGCGGTCTCAGCTTCAGAAACGCGAGGCCCAGTTGCGCGCCGCCACCCAGGGCGAGAAAAGCGTCGCCGCGAACCAGAGCCGCCGGCTGGCGGAACTCGACACCATGAAAAAGCAGGCGGACTCGGCCTCCAGCATGTACGACGTCCTGCTCCAGAAACTGAATGAGTCGACCATCGCCGCGTCGGTCCAGTCGAACAACATCGTCTTGATCGACAAGGCGGTGAAGGGCGTCAAGATCCGTCCCAACAAGCCGCAGGCCGCCCTGGTCGGCCTCGCCGTGGGTTTGCTGCTCGGCGCGGCCCTGGTCCTCGGACGAGACTATTTCGACAACACGATCAAAGACCCGGACGAGGTCGAGCGCTATCTCCACCTGGATCTTCTGGCCGCGGTTCCGAAGTACGACGCGTCCAATGTCCATCTGGTCACCGAGGCCTACCAGAACCTGCGAACCTCTCTCATCTTTGCGCGGCGCGAGGACACCGGTCAGGTGGTGCTGGTCACCGGCACGGCGCCCCAGGAGGGAAAAACATCGACCATCGTCAATCTCGCGAAGTTGCTCGCCGCTTCGGGCGAGAAAACCCTGGTCATGGACCTCGACCTGCGACGAGCCCAGATCCACCGGCGGCTCGGGGTGTCAAAAGAGCCCGGCTTCAGCGATTACTTCACCAGGCGCGAAGATCTGGACCGGCTGGTGCAGCCCACCAAATCGCCGAATCTGTTCGTCTTGACCGCGGGCGCCTTGCCGCCAAATCCGCCCGCCCTGATCGCACGCAAACAGATGGGAGACCTGTTGGATCGTCTGCGCCGCCACTTCGATTGGATCCTCGTGGACTCGCCTCCGCTGGCCTCCGTCACCGATGCCCTGCTCCTCGCCCGCTATTGCGATCTGGCCGTCTATGTCGTTCAGCACAACAAGATCGACAAGAAGGCCATCAAGCGAAACATCCAGGCCCTTCAAAAGGTCACTCCCAACCTCATCGGTGTCGTCATTAACGGCCTGGACAGCAGGACTCGCGGCTACTACTACTACTATTACAGCCAGGATCACAAAACCACGGGCGAAATCAAACGGCCGGAGACCGACCCGGGTGTGGCTCCAAAAACCCCGCGGCCCGCAGCTCGGGCGGTCTAGAAACCGGGCTGGAAGAGCGCCAAAGGACGACTAGGCTCGCATCAGCGACGCGCCCCAGTTCATCCCCGCGCCGAAAGCCACCATCAGAATGAGGTCGCCCTTGCGCACCCGTCCGGCCCGAGAGGACTCGTCGTAGAGAAGCGGAATCGTGGCGGCGGTGGTGTTGCCGTAGCGTTCGATGTTGTGGACCACCTTCTCGGAGGGAATCCCGAGTTGTTTGGCGCAGTACTCGTTGATTCTCAGGTTCGCCTGGTGCATCAAGACCAGGGACAGGTCGGAGATCGAGACACCCTGGCGTTTCATGAGTTCGGTCGCCACTTCGATCATCTTTGTGGTGGCCATCTTGAACACGGCCCGGCCGTCCATCACGGGAACGTGGTCGCCCCGCTCGATCTGCTCGGGACTCGTGTAGGGGCGCAGGCGGAAACCGGTTCCCGGCACATAAAGCTTGTCGAGGTCTTTGCCATCGCCGCACAGGATGGTCTCGATGATTCCCCGATTTCCGGAGGGGTCCGCCTTGACGACCACCGCGGAGGCCGCGTCGCCAAAGAGCACCACCAGGTTGCGAAACCGCGAGTTCCATTCGAAATCCGCGGCGGAAATGGGGCCGGGGTCGCGTCCATGAATCACGTCCCACGACCTGGCGGAGAAGGGGAGGAAGCCGGTGTGGACCTCGGCCCCGACCAGCAGAACGGTTTTCGCCAGTCCGGACCGGATGTAGGCGTCGGCCAGCTGCAGACCGTAGAGAAAGCCGGTGCATTGCTGCCGGATGTCAAGACACGGGATCTGCCGGAGACCCAGGCGGTTCTGATAGATGCCGGAGTTTCCAGGGAAAAAATAATCCGGGGTCATGGTGGCCGAAACGACGAGATCGATCTCCTCGCGGGCGATGCCGCTGCTCTCGATCGCCCGCTCTGCCGCGGCCACACCGAGGTCCGCGCTGGAGGTCCCGGGGTCGACGAAGTAGCGGGTTTCAACCCCGCTCCGCTCCCGGATCCAGGCGTCGTTCGTGTCGAGAACTCTCGACAACATCTCGTTGGTGACGCAGTTCTTCGCTATTTCGGAACCGCTGCCGGCGATCATGGCGCTTGTCATTGGGGCAGGTCTTCTCCGTTTCCGATCTGGTCAGGCCTTGGGACCGAAGTAGCCTAGCTTGTAGCGCAGGAGAACGTTCTCGCGCGCGGGAAGGCGCACGACGATGCGGCGATAGCGCCCGTCCCTTCGCAGGTTTGTGGGCACGTAACCCATGCTGTACTGAGTCCGCATCTCTTCGGCAATGCGGTCATAAACAGAATCCAGTTCCTGAATCTGAGCGGGAAAGAAGGCTTGGCCCCCGGTCTCGCGGGCCAGAACAGATAGCAGATGAGTGGCCTGGGAGAAGGCCGCCCGGCCCTTGTCTCCCTCGAAATCGGCGGTCAAGCGAATGGAATAGATCGAGATTTCGGCCTTTCGCGCCAGTTCGATCACCTGCTCGTCCGTGACGATGGACGCGGTGTTCTCGCCGTCGGACAGCAGAATGATCGCCTGTCGGCGCGCCGCCGGCCCGGCCAGTTTCTCCTTCTGGAGGTCCTTGATGGAGATATAGAAGGCGTTGTGCAACGCGGTTGGACCTGCCGGCCGCAGACGATCGATGCCGGCCTCGAGAGCCGCCTTGTCGTTCGTGAAGTCCTGCAGGACATCGATTCGGTTGTTGAAGGCCACCACCCGGGCGCGATCCGCCGCGACCAGAGTGGAGACGAACCTTTTGGCGGCGACCTGGGCCGCCCCCATCTTTTCGTCCATGGACGCGGATGCGTCCATGAGCAGGACTACGGACAGGGGAAGGCGGTCCCGGTTGAAGATGGCGAGTTCCTGCTTGACCCCGTCTTCATAGACGGAGAAGGCATCGCGGTCGAGACCGGACACCAGACGTCCCTGAGCGTCGGTGACCGTGACGGTGAGATTGATGATGTCGACGGACGAGCCGAACGTCAGGGGGGGCTGCCCCTGGGTCTGGGAGAAGGCCAGGGCGCCGGCCGCGCACCCGAACGCGGCGGAGAGTAGAAGGCCGCTTCGATATCGAAGGGTCACGGCGAAGATGTCTCTTTTTTGGGTATGGACAGTCGGACCTTCACCGAGGGCCGCGCCACCTGAAGCGCGATCCGAGATCGTCGGCTGTCCCTGGTCTGAAGATAGCTCAGACGATACGTGCAGCGGAGATCGGCCGCGACTCTTTGCAGGGCGGCCGACACCCCCATCGCCGTCAATGCCCGCTCCAAGCGCCCCGCCGTGTCTTCGGTGAGCGTGCCGAAGACGAAGTCGTAATCCTCCTCGGACAAATCACCGCCCCCCGAGGGTTCACCTCGCGCCGAAACCGCTACACCTGCGACCTCAACCCCGGTCTTCATGACACGGTCGACAATCCCTTGCCGGTTGTCGTTCGAAAAGCCCGGGCCGATCCCCGAAAGAAAAACCACGATCCTCCGGCCTCCTTCCTTCTTCTGGAGGTCGGCGGAGGCCTCGACCAGGGCGTCCAGGACCGTGTTCCCGCCGGTGGGTGCAATTCGGCTGAGCCGAGATTCGATTCCTCGCCAAGCGCCGTCCTCTCCCAGGCTGATGTCGTCCACAACTTTGACCGGGCGGTCCCCCGTCGTCCAAACCGACAACCGGGTGGTCTCGGGCAGCGAAGCGACGAAGGCTTTGGCGGCGGCTATGAACTCGACCCTATAGGTCGAAGCCGCGGCCTCTGATGAATCGAGGAGCAGCGCCACCAGGGCGGGACCATCGTCCTTCTCGAACCTGGTGACCTGGAGGGTCACCCGAGATTCGGTCAGGGAGACGTCTGCCGCCTCCAGATCGCGAACCGGGGCGCCCTTGGCGTCGGAAACGACCGCGCGTATCGAGTAGGTGCTGGGGGCCGGCTGAAAGAGGGTGGATAGGACAAGAAGGCAGGGAATCACACCGACTCTTCTATCATGCGACTACTGGATCCTTGGAGCAGAGAGGAGCCTGGTTAGCCATAGTGATAGCCCAAGCCAAGACCGCGGTCGTCATCACGGTGAGCGATTCCGTCCACGCGGGCACGCGGGAGGATCTGTCCGGGCCGGAGACCCGAAGAGGCCTGGAGGGCCTCGGCCTCGAGGTCGATGGGCCACTGGTGGTTCCAGACGAAGAGGACATGATCTCGAAGCTCCTGGTGTTCTCGGCCGACCGCGCCGATCTGGTCGTGACCACCGGAGGCACGGGTCTGGGGCCAAGAGACGTGACACCCGAAGCCACCCGGCGGATTATCGACCGGGAAGCGCCGGGCCTGGCGGAGCTTATCCGGCTCCGTGGACTGGACCGAACCGTCTACGCCGCCCTGTCCCGTGGGGTTTGCGGCGTCCGGGGAAGAAGTCTGATCGTGAACCTGCCCGGGTCGCCACGGGGGGTTTCGGAAGGGCTTCTGGCCCTGTCCCCGGTTCTGCTCCACGCCCTTGACTTGATCGTCGGGAACACCGAACACGGACCTGCGGTCGGGACAAGCGAAGGTTTGTCGCCGGTACGTGCCTCTGGTAGCCTCTCGCCCAGCAAATGACGGGTGCCTGGCCGGATCCGTCTCCGCGATTCGGTCAAAGGTGTTGGTCCAGGGTGAGATAAGGGCATGGGTCCCGAGCGAAACCGTTCGACGAGCGATTTCGAGCGAGTCATCCGCGAAGCGGCTCCGTATCTAGGCATGGGCACTGCGCTTGCCGTCACCGTGGGGCTGTGTTCCGCCCTGGGGTTCTGGCTTGACCGATGGGCGGGGACAAAGCCCTGGCTCGCTCTCATCTTTGGCTCGTTGGGGGTGGTCACAGCCCTCGTGCAGTTTGCCAGGATGGCGTCAAACCTCAACAAGCCCAGGCCCTGATCTCAAGGCCTGGATCTCAAAGAACGAACAAGAACCTTTCAAGCCTTGATCACCTCGCTTCAACTGGCGTTCGGCATGACCCTCTTTGCGGCCGCGTCTTCGCTGATCGCCGTGGGTTTGACCTCCGACACGGCGGCGGAGACGGCGGTGCTTTTCTCGGCGCTTCTCGCAACCGTGAACGCTCTTCTCGCTTTGTGGCTCTCGCACATCGGGGCGACGCGGACCTCGACGAAGGCGTTCTTCGGCGCCGTCCTCGGAGGCATGCTGTTGCGAATGGGGACCACCCTCGCGGGATTTGTGATCGGCCTTAAGGTTCTCCTCCTTCCCGCGATGGCTTTCGCGGCCGCCCTTCTGACGTACACCGGTTTGTTCATTGCCGCCGAAGTGACTTTGTGGTCACGGCAGAATTTTTCTCCACGGGTTCAATCGTGATGATCTTTGGCGCCTGGATTCTGGCGGTCGCCCTGGCCTCGTCTCCACAGCATGAGGCCGCGAAGGAAGTCTCGACCCCTTCACCCGCGGGCGCGACTTCGCCGAGCGACCACCCGCAGGAAAGCGGTGAGAGCCCGGCCCAAATCCTCATGCACCATGTCACGGACCAGGCCGAGTATCGTCCGTTCGGCCTGCCCATCGCCTTCCCGACCAAGCACATGTTCTTTCTTCTCGCGGTCATGGCCCTCGTCATCGGGGTCGCCCGAGTGGCCATCGCGAGTTACCGGAATGGCGCACCCAGAGGCGTGGGTTCGGTGGTCGAGACGCTGGTCGCCTACGTCCGGGACGAAATCGCCGAGAAGAGCATCGGCCACGGGGAGGGGGCGAAGTACACCCCGCTGCTCCTGAGCTTCTTCTTCTTCATTCTCTTCGCCGCCCTGTTCGGTCTGCTCCCTTTCAGCGCCACCTCGACCGGCAACCTCTCCGTCACCTTCGCCCTGGCCTTTATCTCGTTCGCGGCCCAGCAGTACGCGGGCATGTCGAAGTACGGTGTCGTCGGACACTTCAAGAACCTGGTGCCTCATGGGTTGCCCGGCCCGCTGTTGGTGGTGATGATCCCCATCGAATTTCTAGGCATGTTCACCAAGCCGTTCGCGCTCATGATCCGGCTCTTCGCCAATATGCTGGCCGGACACATGATGATCGCGGCCCTTCTGATGCTGGTGCCGCTGTGCTACCCGATTTCTCAGACCCTGGGCATCGTGATGATCCCCATTTCCCTGGGGATGGCGCTGTTCATCATGTGCCTCGAGGTGCTGGTGGCCTTTATTCAGGCCTACGTATTCACGCTCTTTTCCGCGATGTTCATCGGGATGTACGCTCATCCTTCACACTAGAATTCCCCCCGCCCCAAAAAACCACTTCTAAACAGGAGCAAATCGCACATGGACAACCCAGTAGGACTCGCGTATCTCGGCGCCGGACTCGGCAGTGGTCTCGCCATCATTGGTGGCGGGCTTGGAATTGGAAAGCTTGCCGCCTCCGCGATGGAGGGCATCGCCCGTCAGCCCAGCGCCGCCGGTGAAGTTCGCGGGGCCATGATCGTAGCCGCCGGCTTGATCGAAGGCGCCACCCTGTTCGCGCTCGTCATCATGATTCTGCTCGTCATCAAGTAAGACCTTGTTCTCGAACTTGACGCCCCTCCTCTTCCTGAAGGGGGGATTGACGGACATCGACTGGACGCTCTCGGTCTTTACCATCGTGGTGTTCGTTCTTTTCGTGCTTGTTCTTTCGAAGTTCGCCTGGGGACCTCTCCTGGCCGCGATCGATGCGCGGGAAAAGTCGATACGGGAAGCCATCGAAGGATCCCAAAAGGCCAACGCCGAAGCCGCGGCTCTTCTCGCTCAGCACAAGGATCTGGTCCGCCAGGTCGGCGCGGAACGGGAAGAGATCATCACGAAAGCCGCGAAGGAAGCCGAAGTGTTCAGGGCGGACTTGATGGCCAAGGCACGCTCCGATGGCGAGGACATCGTGCGTCGTGCGAAGGAGCAGATCGCGCGCGAGACCACGGTTGCCCTGGCCAAGATTCGTGAAGAAGTGGCAGACCTCGCCGTTCTCGGCGCTTCGAAGATCGTGGCCTCGTCCATGACGCCCGAGGCGCAGAAGAAGCTGGTCACCGATTTCGTCAACACCCTTCCGAAGATCAAGAACTAGAGCATGGCCAAGAGCGAAGTCGCCCAGATGTTCGAAGCGTTGCCCGCGATGTTCGTGAAGGGCAGCGTGAAGACACCCCGAACGTTCTACTTCTCGCTCGACGATGTGGAGAAGTGGACGGTGACGATCGGTCCGGACGCCTGCGCGGTCAAGGCCGGTAAGACCGACGAGGCGGATTGTTTCTTCAAGGCCACGTCGCAAATGTTTCTGGACGTGTGGAGTGGAAAGAAGACTCCATCCGCCATGGACTTCATCTCGGGAGCGATCAAGAGCAACAATCCCATGATGCTGAAGGAGTTCATGGGGGCCTTTCAGCGAAAGGTCTAGTGGAGGCCGGCGAAGGCCAGGAGTTCGGCCCCTAGGAGGGACAGGGCCACGCCCGCAAAGACGGACGCGGCCATCCTGGCCCCGCGGATGGAGTTGACCTCGGGGATGAGGTCGGAGGCGGCCACGTAGAGGGTCACTCCGGTGGATAACGGCAAGGCCACCCCCAGCCAGGCGGGATCGACCAGGGAGAGTGCCCCGAGCAGGGTGGCCGCGGCGAGGATCAGGGACGAGCGCAAGGCGCCGGAGCGACCCTGGCCGGAGGCGAGAGCGATCGAAGCCACCGTGAAACCCTCTGGAAGCTTGTGAAGCAGGATCGCGACGAAGACCAGAATGCCGAGCGACCGGGACACGGCGAGGCCGGAAGCGATGGAGAGGCCATCGAAGAAG
Source organism: Vicinamibacteria bacterium (assembly GCA_031412915.1). GTDB lineage: Bacteria > Acidobacteriota > Vicinamibacteria > Fen-336 > JAGNNV01 > JAGNNV01. The sequence goes on from JANODX010000054.1 coordinate 62,629, forward strand.
GCATGCACGGAGAGACCCGCGAGAGCAGTCCACGGCGCGCCTGGCTTCTTCATGGCATGCGCGTGGGTCTCCTCGCCGAAGTGGAAGTGCGGGGCCACCGTGTGCTCGAAGAAATGCACGAGAAAGTAGCCGGCCAGAATGAGAATCGGCCCGCGCTCGCTTTGCGCCACCGCGACCGGAAGCATGTGCACGAGGGAGGTGGCCAGCATGAAGCCGGCGCCCAAACCGACGAAATAGCGGAGAACGAGGTCATTCCAGTGGCGCCTCGAAACGAGAATGAGACCCCCGGCGACGTTCGCCAGGGCGGCGACGAGGCCGAGGAGCATGGGCGTTAGAGCGAAGCCGGTCATAGAAGATCCGGAAGAAGGGAGACCAGGGTCTTCCTACACGGCTTCGCGGAAACGTTCGACCAGGTGAACCAGGGTCTTCACCCCGAAACCCAGGGCGCCCGCTTCGTAGTACCGCCAGTCCCGGTCACGAAACATTGGACCGGCGATATCAAGATGGGCCCACGCCACACCCTCGGGCACGAACTCGCGGAGGAAGAGTGCGGCCGTGATGGCTCCGGCGAGCCCGCCGGTGGCGATATTGTTGATGTCCGCAAAAGGCGTCTTGAGCGAATCCCGATATTCCTCGATCAGCGGCAGTTCCCAGAACGCCTCGCCATGACTCTCGCCGGCCGCGATGACGCGCCGAACCAGTTCGCGATTGGAGCCGAGGATGCCCGCGACCGAGGGCCCAAGGGCCCGAACCACGGCCCCCGTGAGGGTCGCAATGTCGATGACGTGGGTGGCCCCCTCTTCGCCCGCCCGAGCCAGACCGTCGGAGAGGACAAGCCGGCCTTCGGCGTCCGTGTTGTCGACCATCACACTCTTGCCGTTCTTGGCCACGAAGATATCCCCGGGTCGGTTGGCGCTGTTCCCGGGCATGTTTTCGGCGCAACACAGAATGCCGATCACCCGAACGCCGGGCTGAAGCCTGGCGATGGTGCGCATGGTGGCGAGGACGGCGGCCGCTCCCGCCATGTCGCCCTTCATTTCCCACATCTTGTCCGCGGGCTTGATGGAGATTCCACCGGAGTCGAAGGTGAGCCCTTTGCCGACGAGCGCGATGGTCTCCGCCGAGCTCTGCCGGGGAATGTGACGGAGGATGACCATCCTTGGCGGGGTTACGCTCCCTGCCCCCACGTGGAGAAGCCCTCGATACCCCTTCGCCTTGAGCGCGGTCTCGTCAAGAACTTCGCACTGCAGGCCGCCCTCGAGGGCTATCTGTTGCGCCTGTTCCGCAAGGACCAGCGGGTTCACGACGTTGGCGGGCTCGTTGATGAGGTCGCGGGCGACGTTCACGTTCTCTGAAACCCACGCGTAGCGGGCTTTGCGCGCCTCCGCGTCGGCCCGGTGGTCGGGGTGCACGACGATCTCCAGGGCCAGCTTCTCCTTGAAGAAGACCTGCTTCTCCTGGCGGTGCCGATCGAACGCATAGGCGCCCAGTACGGCGCCCTCCACCGCTTTGCCGACCAGGGGTGCCGCGTCCTGGTGGTTCAGGAAGACGGCAACCCGGGGCAGGCCGAGATCCCGGGCCAGTCGCACCGCCCGGGCGACCACGGTCTTCACGGTTTCCCACGTATTCAGGCCACGGATCTGGCTGGAGGCGAAAACCGCGATGGTTCGAGCGCCCTCTTTTTGGATGAGTTCTCTCGAAAGAGAATGCGCGCGAAATCGGGTCGCCGCATCCTCCACGACGGCTGCGATCGCGGGATCGTCAACGGTGTGCATGTTCTCTTTCTCATCCACGAGAAAGACGAGAAGATCGGCCACCACCTTCGAGGCGGGGCCGGAGAAGAGTCCAATATTCATTCGTTCCTCAGGAGGACAGGGGAGAACCGGCGCTCATCGGGCGCTGGAGGTTGGATCGTAGCTCAGAAAATCGCTCTCGCCTCGGGAGTTGTCGGGGGAGCGCGGTCCTTTGGAGCCTCCTCTTCTTTTTCCTCGGCGAGCGAAGAGAAGAAGGACCGCCCCCACGATGCCCAGGGCGGCCAGAACCGCCAAAGCGAACAGACCGAGAGTCGTTCTAAGCACGCTCGTGGTGCCGAGGGTGGCGCCGAAGTCGATAGGAGCGCCGGCCATGCCGCCCCGCAGATCCTGACGCCAGGAAAGGATGTTCCCTCGCTCCACGCCCAAGGACGCGTTCCGGTGCTCGAAGATCTCGCTCGAAAGGTGAAAACGCACGGCCATGAGGCCGCTCTCGTCGCCCGACGCGGCCCCCGACCGCTGGGGTCGCCGCCAAACCCCGAAGAGACGAAGTCGATCTCCTTCGCGCCGCACCGCCACCACAAGATCGGGAAAAGCCCGGGTGCCGACCAGAGCGTTGAGGTTGGGAAATGTGGCGGCGACCGTTATATAGGTCCGGCCCTGGCGCCTCACCTTCCGGACGCGTGGATTCACGATCCCCGGGTCCTGGAACAGGGCGCCGACGGTCTGCTCGTTGACCGTGGCGTCCAGGTTCTTCGGGTCGCCGACGTTCTTGACCGTGTTCCAGATCCAGGGGGGCGCCGTCACCACGAAAGAGCCCGATCCGTCGGTGTTGATCCAGAACTCGTGCTCAAACTCGTAGGTCACGCAACCCCTGAAAGAGGCGGCGAGCAGGAGCACGGAAAGAAGACGGATCAACTCGCAGCCAGTCTAACCATCGAGCGAATCGGGGTTGGGGGGCTCAAACGAAAGGGCGAGAAGGCGAACCAGGTCCCGCGCAAGCGGAGACCTGGCAACACCGACCTCACAGACGACCGCGGAGACCAGGGCTGCGGGGGTGACGTCGAACGCAGGATTGAAAACGTCGACGCCTTGGGGAGCCAGACGAATTCCGCCGATCGTCAGGACTTCGTTCGGGTCCCGTTCCTCGATGGCCACGTCCGCCCCCGAAGGAGTGGCAAGATCGAAGGTTGAGCGAGGCGCCGCGACGAAAAAGGGAATTTTGTGCTCTCGGGCCAGGACGGCCAGGGAGTAGGTCCCGATCTTGTTCACCACGTCGCCGTTCGCGGTGATCCGATCCGCGCCCACCACCACGCAGTTGACCCCGCCTCGGGCCATGAGAAACCCCGCCATGGAGTCGGTGATCAAGGTGGTGGGAATCTGGTCGTTCACAAGCTCCCAGGCGGTGAGCCGAGCGCCCTGCAAGACGGGCCGGGTTTCGCCCGCGAATACTCTTTCGAGCTTTCCGCGCCGGTGCGCGGATCGAATGACGCCAAGCGCGGTGCCGTAGCCTGCGGTGGCGAGCGCTCCGGCGTTGCAGTGAGTGAGAACCCGCGCGGGCTCGGGGAGCAGGGCGGCCCCGAAATCACTCATCGCGTGACAGGCCGCCAGGTCGTCGCTCAGAAGTTTCCGGGCTCTGGCGAGAAGGGCGGCCACCAGAGCCTCGCCGGAAGCGGCGGGCAGTGAGTGTTGAACCCGGCGCATCTGGTCGAGCGCCCAGAAGAGGTTCACCGCGGTGGGCCGGCTTCCGGCCAGAACTCGGTCGGCATCCTCAAGAGCGTCCGCGAGGGAAGAGCCCGCCTCCAGGGCGTGCTGGCCGGCCAGGACCATGCCAAACGCGGCGGTCACACCAATGGCGGGGGCCCCGCGAACCACGAGAGTCTTGATGGCCCGGGCGGTCTCCTCCGCGGACCGGCACACCACGTAGCGAACCTCGGATGGAAGAGCGCGTTGGTCGAGCAGGTGAAGGGCGCCTTCGGCGAAGCTCAGCGTGTGGACCGCCATCACTGCACCCCTAGCTTTCTAACGTCGTTTTGCTGGGCGAAGCCGCGAGCCCCGGAGGCATCCTGGATCCTCAGGTAATCGCGTTCCTCGCCCAGAAGAGGCACCACTTCGCCTTCTCGCAAGCTGGCAAGAGCCACCGCATCCTGACTCGGACGGTCGACCAGCGGCGCGTCCTTCTGCACCACGACGCCCCGCCTCTCCCCCAGGGAGGCCGCAAGAACGGGGGAAAGCAGAAGAACGCCGATGAGCAAGCTCACCAGAGAAAGGGATCGGCGAGGCTCTTTCCGAAACAAGGAGACTATGGACAGAAGGAACGCGGCAACCGCGAGCCAATCGAATCGGAGGCGAAGGGCGATCACTCGCGCGTCGCCCACCAGGCCAAGCGAGACTTCGGAAGGATCGAGTCCGAGTTCCGCACGCAGGCGTTCGAGTTCTCGACTGATGCTCGAATCCGTGGGCGATAGCGCCTGGGCGCACAGAAGCGCCCAAAGGGCTTCGCCCTTCCTTCCCCTGGCCGAGGCGGCCTGCGCCCAGTTCCAGTAGACCGAAGGGGCTCGCACGCCGTTCTCGACCAGACGCGCATAGTCAGCACGGGCGTCGTCCCAGCGGCTACGCGCCGCGTTCTCGTTCGCACGCCTGAATACGGCGGAGGGGGCCTCGGCCTGGGCAAAGCCCAGGGAAGCCCATAGAAGAACGGTCAGAAGGAGTCCAAAAGAGCCCGGCTTCATCGTCGCGTCTCCAGGATGGCCAGGCCGCGGTCGCGCACCTCCTTGAGCTTCGCGTCATAGCTGCCCAGCTGAGGCGCAAAGCGCAGAAACTCCAGATCTTCAGCCAGGCTTCGCAAGAGGTCTCCGGTGTCGTCGCTGGGCCATCCTGCTCTCGGTCCAAAGACGGTTTCGAGCGCCCCCGCAATCCGGGCCGCCGATCGTTCCTTGGTTCCCTTCAGCAGGCTCTCGTCCCGGAGCTCCCGCAGCGCCGCGTCAACCGCGGACTTGTTTCGTAAAGCGGCCGGGCGGACCGCGGCGCGACGACGCCACATGTAACCCTGGGCAAAAAGCGACACCAGGGCCAAGACCGAAGCCACTGAAGACACATCGCGACTGGCGTGGTCGAGATCGGCGCGAAGGGCTACCGGGGCGATCGAGCTCTTCGGCGCGTCCGACGAAGTCGACGCCGTGCCTGCAGAGACCAGAATCGGAATCGCCTCCGTTCTGGCCGTTCGCGCGGTCTGGCTTTCGGGTTCGAAGTAGGGAAAGGAAATCTCGGGTATTTCGTAGGCTCCAACCCTTTCCGGAACGATCACGAACTCCCACGTTTTGCTGCCTTCGACTCCCTTCCTTGTGGTCTTGAGGTCGGATACGGCGCGGGGCGGAAACACGCGGGCTCCGGCGATATCGAGGCTGGGGGCCGCGTCGATCCATTTCAGATTGCCTCGGCCCTTCACCTTGAACCGGAAGGTGAGGGCATCACCCAGAACAAGACTCGTTCGGTCGGCCAGGCCCTCCACTTCGTAGTTCCCCACGGCGCCGCCTTCGGGCGCACCCCCCGGGAGAGGGTCCACCTTGACCTTGAGAATCTTCGTGGTGCGCTCGATCGGCGCGGCCACACCGAATACGCCTCCGGCCGGGACGAGACGAAGCCGGGCCTCTGGAATTTCGAGAAGCCCGGGTTTGGTGGGAAAGAGGAGTCGCTCGAGAACGGGGTAGCGCAGGAACGGTTCACCTTGAACCGAGACGTTCTCGCCGGAAGAGTCGTTGCCGGAACGATCGATCTCCTCGGCCCAGAACCCGGGGTACTTGGGAGCTTCGGCAAACTCCACGCCCGAAAGCGAAACCTGGGTGTAGACGAGGTACGTCACCAGAATGGGTTCACCCACCCGAGCCGCGGGACGCGACAAAGTGGCTTCGACAAAGAGTCTTCCTTCCGTGGGAGGGGGTCGCCTCTGGGGCCGGCCAAAGATCTCTTCAAAGGGATCGCGACCTCCAAAGGGGTCTCGCCCAAAAGGATCCTGGGGCGGCGCGGGGCGGATCGACCCGGAAACGACTTCGATGGCGATGGGGGCGGTCGGCGAATACCCGGGCACGGAAACCGCGCCCACCTCGGCGGCTCCGGTCTTCTCTGCCCGCAGAACGAAGGAGAGGATCTTCTGCCGCGACATCGAGCCGTTGACGAACGAGATCTGGGTCGACACCGAGGGGCCGGCGAGAATTTTCAGGTTCTTGAGGGGGGGAAGGGCCGCATCGAGGCTGGCCGCTTCACCGTCGAGGACGATGGAGACAGTCGTGGTGTCGTCGATGCCGATCTTTCGGGCATCGATCTCGGTGCGGACCGACCCGCCTTGGGCCAGGGCCATCGAGGCCAGGAGCCCAAGAAGGACGGCCAGCGGCGTCCCCCGACGCGGAGCGCCTTTCAACACCATCTCACCAGTCCTTTCCCTTGCGCCGCTTGGCCCGCTCGACTTCGAGTTTCTTCTTCTGCTCCATTTTTTCGTTTTGCTCGAGGGCCTTCAGAAGCTGCATGGCTCGATCCTTCGTCATCCCGGTTTCCTTCTGGAAACGTTCGGATTCGCGTTCCTTCTCGGTCTTCGGTGGATCCTTCTGTCCTTGTGCCGGAGCGGGCTGTTCTTGCTCCTGTTGCTTGTCCTTCCGGTCGTCCTTCTGGTCCTGCTTGTCTTTCTCCTGGTCCTTCTTCTGCTGCTCGAGCTGGCGCAGGGCAATCTCCAGGTTGCGACGGGCGCGCGGGTCGTCGGGCCGGAGCCTCAGGGCATCGCGATAGGAAGAAATGGCGGCGGGCAATTGCTGCGTCCCAAGGTAGGCGTTGCCGAGGTTGTAGTGGCTTTCGAAACCCAGATCGTTCTTCTCCCTCGAAAGGGCGGTGAACGTCTCAATCGCTTCCGGGATCTTCCCCGCCTTGACCTGAGCCACGGCCTCGTTGAACCTGGTTGCGGGAGAGTTCGGCCGCGCCGTGCGGGCTTTTTCAAACGCCGCCAGAGCCTGTGTCGCATCGCCGCTTTCATAGGCTTTCAGTCCTTTGTTGGTCTCGCGAGACGGACGGGCCAGGACTTCATCCTTGAGATCGGCGTGCGCCCTGGGAGCCAGAAAGAGCAGGGCCAGGAGCGCGATCCCGGCTCGCTTCAGCCGCAGGCTTTCGAGGAAGACCGGTCCAAACAGGGCCAGGACGAAGAGAACGAAGGACAGCCCAAGAGGAATCTGAAACCTCTCCTTCTTTCGGAACAGGAATTCGCTTGCCGTTTGCTTGTTCTCCATCCCCTCGATGGTGGACGCAATCAGAGAGAGAGCGGTGTCATTCGCAGAGGCCTGGACAAACCTGCCTCCCGTGGCCTGGGCCAGTCGAAGCAGGCTCTCGGCGCGCAATCGGGAGATGACCGGATCGCCGTTCTCCAGCTTGTAGCCGTCACGGTTGCCGTTCGCGTCCGTGTTCGGGACGGGGCCGCCCCGAGGGGAGCCCACGCCCACGGTGTGAATGACGACACCCGCCTTCTTCGCGGCCGCGACCGCCGCGTCCAGGCCGTCCTCCAGGTCTTCGCCATCCGACACCAGGACGATCACACGATTGACGCGACTCGGATCGACGAAAGTGGCGATGCCGGCCTCGATCCCCGCGAGGAGATTCGATCCGGGCAACGGCACGAACCCCGGTTCCAGGGTCTCCAGAAAGAGCCCGACGGCATCGGCATCGAGGGTCAGCGGCACCAGGGGATAGGCTTCGCCCTCGAAGGCCACCAGGGAAAATCGATCTCCGGCGAGTCTCGTCATCAATGCGGAGAGAGACTGCCGAGCCAGGAAGAAGCGATTGGGCGACACATCCTCCACCGACATTGACAGCGAGGTGTCGAGGACCATGGCCACATCGACGCCCGCTCGTTCTACTCGTTCTCTCACGATTCCCCATTGGGGTCGCGCTAGGGCGAAAACCAGGAGGGTTGCCCCCGCGATGAGGAGACCGCTTCTGAAGGTCTCGACGGGTGGCGGAAATCGCCGCCCTATCCGCTCGAACATGGAGACGGTGACGACGGTCTCCATTCTTTGGCGGTCCGCGCGACGAACCCGGAGTGCCAACAAGGCGAGGACGGGAATCAACAGGAGGGCGAAGAGCCAAAGAGGTGAAGCGAGCGTCATCGGGCTACTCAGACCGGGAGGACGCGCAAGCCGCGCGCCCACAGGAACCCCGCCAGCATCAAAAGCAACGCGGCGGCGTTCAGGAAAGGGGGAAAGAGCTCTTGGAAACGTCGAAAGGAAACACTCTTGAGCCGGCTGGTTTCGAGCGCGTCGATACGGACAAAAATGTCTCGAAAACTCGACTCGTCCGTGGCGGAAAAGAAGGCGCCTCCGGTTCGTTCCGCGATTTGCTTCAGGAGCGCCTCGTCGATCGGAACCTCCATGTTCACGGTCCGAGAAACGATCTGACCGGTGAAGGGGTCCTGGGCTCTTACGGGGATGGGGGCGAGGCCGCCTTTCCCTACGCCAACCGTGTAGATCTTCACCTCCATCGCCTTGGCAATATCGGTTGCGGTCGAAGGATCGATTTCACCGCTGTTGTTGGCCCCGTCCGTGACCAGAACCACCAACCTGGTCTTCGATTCAGACTTGCTCAGTCGCGACAGCGCGGTGGCCAGGCCGGAACCAATCGCGGTGCCATCGGGTAGTCGGTCCAGGGCCACGTTCTCAAGCTGACGAAGCAAGAGGGCTTGATCCGTGGTGGCTGGAGCCTGGGTGATCGCCCGGCCGGCGAAGATGACCAGACCCACGCGGTCTCGCGTGCGCTTCTTGATGAAGTCCGCGACCACCGATTTCGCTACCGCGAGTCGGTTGTCGGGCTGAAAATCCTGAGCGGCCATGGAACCGGAGACGTCGAGGGCCACCACGATGTCGACACCTTCGGTCGTGAGTTGGTCCCGGCCCAGCCCTTTCTGGGGTCGGGCCAGAGCGATCACAATAAGGGTCAAGGCGAGCGTGACGATCCATTTCGGAAGGGATCGAAACCTGGTCCGAAGAGTAGTTGGAAGGCTGCTGGCCATGGAAGCTCGAGGAAGGCTGAGGGTGGGCTCGAAGCGCTCCAATCGTCGGGAGAAGAACGCCGCGAGAACGGGGAGAGGCAGGAGGATCAGCACCCAGGGGGCCTGAAACTGAATCGCCCCAAAGACCATCATGCGATCTTCCTGCGGTCGGACTCGCGGGCCTGCTGCTCAAGTTCGGCCTGTCGGAGCCTGTCGATCCGAGCGAGCACATCCCGCACCAACTGAATCTGGCGGTCCGCATTGGAGGCATCCGAGGAGCCCCCGAATTTCACCCGATCGGCTGAGGTTACGAGGTCTCGGAGCGCCACCGCATGGGGCGATGTCCACCCATGGGCTTTCACGAAGGCCAGGGTCTCGGTCGATGTCATCTCCAGGACGGGTGCTTCCAGGCGTCTTTCGAGATACTGCTTCAGGATCTGAACGAGTTGTATGTAGAACGGCTTGGGCTCGAGAGTGGCGCGGCCAGCGGCGAGCAGCTCCAGGCCGCTCAGGGCTTCTTCTTCTGGTGACACGGCGGGACAAACCCTCGGATCGACCACGCGCTTCGGGAAGCGGAGACGACGAGCGAGTCGAAGCATTCCTGCGATCAGAAGCAGGGCCAGCAAACCGTTGGCGATCCAGAAGGCTCTAGCGACCACGACGGGGACCGGAGGTGCCAAGTCGGCGGGGGCGGCGTTTTTTTCGTTCGGATCCAGGTTCGAGATCACGTTCACTGGAAAAGCCTTGCTCTTCAAGGACCCCGCCGAGCCATCGATCAACTTGTATCTGATCTCGATCTCGGGAATTGTCCCTTCCTCCCCGATCCCAAACAGCTGGGCGTCGTAGACCGCGACGCCGACGTTGGAGGTTGAGATCTTCGGTTCGATGAGTTCCACGGAGCCCTTGCTGATTTCCTTCGGAAACTCGTACGTGGTGCCGCTTGGACCCCTGGCCTCGACCGAAACCTGGAACCGTTCGCCGATCGAGACGTTGGCCTTGCTGGGACGAACTTCGATGGTCGGGGTCAGAATTCCGGCCTGGGCAAGAACCAGGGCCAGCGATGCTCCGAGAAAGGATTTCACCGGCGGCGCTCCCTTCCCTTGAAGAAGCCCTGCAGGGGGCGATCGTAGGGCTCCGAGGTCGTGAGCGAGAGGGAGTCGATGCCGCACTGCCTCAACCCTCCGCGGGTTTCATCGATGCCCAGGGGGGCAAGGGCGGCTCGGATTCCTGGATCGCTGGTGTCGATGACAATCGACGCGCCGGTTTCCGGATCTCTCACGCGAAGAAGCCCTACGTCGGGCATCGACGTCTCCCGCGGATCGATGAGGTGAAGGGCGAAGACGTCGTGCTTTCTCCGCAAGGCCGCCAGCGCCTTTTCGTAGCCATGGTCCTGAAAATCCGAGATCACCGCGACAATTGACCTGCGCTTCAGAATCCCCCGGGCGAAACGGACGGCCTTTTCGATGGAGGTTCCCTTCGACCGGCTCGGGTGAACCAGGGTGTCGCGCACAATCCGCAAGGCGTGCATTTCTCCGCGGGAGGGCGGAACGAACTTCTCGACCTCGTCCGAAAAAAGCACGGCGCCGACCCGGTCCTTGTTGGCTACGGCGGAGAAGGCAAGAACTCCCGAAAGCTCGGCGGCCAAATCCCGCTTCACGACGTACCTCGAGCCAAATGAGGAGGATCCGGAGATGTCGATCATCAGAAGAAGGGTGAGATCTCGTTCTTCGATGTACTTCTTGACGTGGGGGACTCCCGATCGCGCCGTCACATTCCAGTCGATGGTGCGCACGTCATCGCCCGGCTGGTATTCGCGGACCTCGGCAAACTCCATCCCCCGCCCCTTGAAGGCCGCGTGATAGCTGCCCACAATCCCGGATTCGAGGATCAAGCGCGTGTGCAGCCGGATCCGCCGGATCTTCCGCAACGTCTCTCGATCGAGGGTCGACACGTCTTCTTCTCTTCAGCGCCGTAGCTCTGGGGATCAGGGAACTTCGACGCGTTCCAGAATTCGATCGACCACGGCTTCGCTGGTCACATTCTCCGCCTCGGCCTCGTAGGTCAGCAGAATGCGATGACGAAGCACGTCGCGGGCAATCTCTTTCACGTCCTCCGGGACGACGTACCCGCGACCGCGCAGAAACGCCACCGCGCGCGCGGCCTCGGAGAAGGCCAGGGTTCCTCGGGGCGAGGCGCCAAAGCTGATCAGAGGGGAGAGGTCACCAAGGCCCACTTCGCGAGGCTTTCGGGTGGCGGTGACGATCTCGATTATGTAGTTGCGAACGCGTTCATCGAGATGGATGTTGCGGACGAGTCTGGCCAGAGACAGGATCGCGGCCTGATCGAGCCGCTTGGACACGCTGAGTTCGTCGGGCGAGACCAGGAGCATCCGGTCGAGAATCTGACGCTCCTCCTCCTTCTTCGGATAGTCGATTCGGACCTTCATCAAGAACCGATCGACCTGGGCCTCGGGTAGCGGGTATGTTCCTTCTTGCTCAATCGGATTCTGGGTAGCAAAGACCAGAAACGGCTCCGGGAGGGGGTACGTCGAGTCTCCGATCGTCACCTGTCGTTCTTGCATGGCCTCGAGCAAGGCGGACTGGACTTTTGCCGGGGCCCGATTTATCTCGTCCGCCAGCACGAGGTGGGCAAAAACCGGACCCTTCCGAACCGAGAACTCTCCGGATTTCGGCTGGAAGACCAGCGTTCCCACGAGATCGGCGGGGAGGAGGTCCGGGGTGAACTGAATTCTGGAAAAGCTGAGGTCGAGGACGCGGGAGAATGTCTTGATGGCCAGCGTCTTGGCCAACCCGGGAACCCCTTCCACCAGGAGGTGCCCGCGGCACAGCAAGGTGATCAGCAACCGATCGACCAGGGCGGCCTGGCCCACAATCACCTTCCGGATCTCCGTGGCCGCGGTCTGCACTCGAAGCGACTGCTCGCGCACGACGTCATTCAGTTGAGTGATATCGAGTTCTGTCATGGGCCTTGGTCGGGATGGTTGACGGTGATTTGGGCGGGGGTCGGGATCTAGAAACGGGCGGGTCGGCACGTCACCTGATAGCTCGTCCAGGGCTCGCCACTGCCGAGTACGATGTCGTATTGGTCGTTCGAATTGTTGTTGGTCTTGACCGCGACTTCATCCTTCGGGCCCCCCTGGGCAGCGCACAAACCCCGGGTTCGCAAGACGCGGGCCACTTCTTGAACGTAGGCATCTTCATTTCGGACGCGTCCGCCATCGAAAAGGTCGGGGCGCGACCTCAGAACGTCGGCTTGAGCGGCCTCCACCTGGGCCTGGAAACTCGGGGCTTCGGCCCGGCAAGGCGACCCGTCGGGCATGGGAGGGAGGGAACACGATCCGGCGGCCGGGGAGGCGCTCGCGACCGGTGACGCCGTGGGCGACGAGGAAGGGCGAGGGGTGGGAATGGGCGTCGGGGTTGTGGGCAGACCGATGACGATGCTTCCGGTAGGCGCCGGTGAAGGGAGCGTCCCCACCGGAGGATTCGGGTTGGTGGCAGGGACGTCGACCTGGTCGAGTTTCTTGCACGCGCTCGCGGGGATGAGAAGAAGGACGCTTAGCGCCAGGGCGCGCCTGCGCACGGCGCAGCGAGATTTTTTCATAGGACCATTGGAGTTTAGCCTTCGGCTGCGGCCGAGCCCTGGATGAGCATCGCGTCGCCGTAGCTGTAGAACCGGTAGCCGGCTCGGATCGCCTCGGCGTATGCGCGTAGGACGCGTTCCCGTCCGGCAAAGGCCGCAACCAGGAAGAGCAGAGAGGATTTCGGTAGATGGAAATTCGTTATCAGGACATCGATCGACCGAAATCGGTGACCCGGACGGATGACAAGATCCGTCTCCCCGGACCCCACGGTCAGGCAATTTCCGTGAACCACGCTTTCCAGGGCGCGCACCGTGGTCGTCCCCACCGCGATGACGCGATGGCCGCGAGCTTTGGCGGTCGCGTAGGCCTCGGCCGTCTCCTCGGGAACAAGGAATGTCTCGGGCATGACCCGATGGTTGTCAATGTCTTCAACGTCCACGCGGGCGAACGTGCCGGGGCCCACATGAAGAATGATCTCGCGTATCAGGACGCCCTTGTCGCGAAGTCGACCCATGAGAGCCTCCGTGAAATGAAGACCGGCGGTCGGGGCGGCGACACTCCCGGCCTCCTGGGCATAGATCGTCTGGTAGCGATCCCGGTCGAGCGGTCCATCCGCCCGGTCGATGTAGGGGGGAAGGGGCAGTCGACCCAGGGATTGCAGCAGAGCGAGGACGTCGATCGGGCCCTCGAACTTCATGGTCCGGGTCCCGCCTGGATGAACCTCCACCACGCGACAGCTCTCGGTTTCCCCGAACCGAACCACCGCACCCTTCTGTAGTCGTCGGCCAGGCCGGACGAGGGCGCGAAATTCGCCGGCGCGCGTCGGTTCTGGAAAAAGGTACAAAACCTCGGCCCGACCGCCTCCCCGCGTGAACCCCAACAGGCGGGCGGGAAGGACGCGACTCCGGTTCACGATCAGCAGGTCGCCCGCTCTTAGATGGTCGGCGAGAGACGAGAATCGGCCGTGCTGGACATGCCCGTGTTCTCGGTCGAGGATCAGGAGTCGAGAAGCGTCTCGCTCCGGCAACGGCGCCTGAGCTATGAGTTCGGGCGGCAGGGCGAAGTCGAAATCCCGCGTCTTCAGAAGAGTTTCTTCTGCGGTCGATCGGGCGCAGTCTGGTCAAGGCCGAAGTGCTGGTACGCGCGCAGAGTCGCCACCCGCCCTCGGGGGGTCCGGTCGATGAATCCGATCTGGAGAAGATAGGGCTCGTAGATGTCTTCGATGGCGTCGGTCTCTTCGCCGATTGAAGCCGCGAGGGTGCCGAGGCCCACGGGACCTCCGCTGAACTTCTCGATGATCGTGAGCAGCAGCTTGCGGTCGACCTCGTCGAAGCCGAAGTCGTCTACCGCGAGGAGTTTCAGCGCGTCGTCCGCGACGGGCCCGGTGATATGGCCCTCGGCCCGAACCTGGGCGAAGTCGCGAACGCGCCGAAGCAGTCGGTTGGCGATACGCGGCGTGCCTCGACTTCTTCGGGCGATCTGCTGGGCCCCGTCCTCATCGAGGGGCACGCCAAGAAGCCGCGCGGATCTCGTGATGATGATCTGGAGATCGTCCGCGGTGTAGAGGTCGAGACGCATCACGATGCCAAATCGGCTGCGCAGGGGCGCGGTGAGGAGGCCGGCGCGCGTGGTCGCCGAAATCAGCGTGAAAGGCTTCAGGGGCACCCGCATGGACCGAGCCCCCGGACCCGTGCCGATCATCAAATCGAGACTGAAGTCCTCGAGGGCCGGGTAGAGAATCTCCTCGACCTTGGCGTCGAGCCGGTGAATTTCGTCGATGAAGAGAATCTCACGGTCGTCGAGAGCGGTGAGGAGGGCAGCCAGATCGCCCGCGCGCTCCACCACCGGCCCCGAGGTGGTCTTGATGGGCACGCCCAGTTCGTTGGCAATGACGTGGGCGAGAGAGGTCTTCCCAACTCCGGGGGGGCCGAAGAGGAGGATGTGGTCGAGGGCCTCTCCCCGGTTCTTCGCAGCCTCAATGGAGACGCTAAGGTTTTCGACGACGTGGCGCTGACCGATGTAGTCCACCAGGCGAAGAGGACGGAGGGAAACATCGAAGCGGACGTCATCGTCGAGGCGGGCTCGAGAGATGAGGCGAGGGTCTTCGGGGGAGGCCATGCCTTGACTCTAGCGGCGGGAAATGACGCGCAGGGCTTCGCGGAGGAGGTCGCCGAGAGACGCCTCCGGCTGAAGGCGGAGGACCTCGGTGGCCGCTCTCTCCGCCTCCGCTGAGGAGTAGCCAAGGTTGGCGAGGGCCGATAGGAGATCAGTGCGCTTGGGCGACGGGGCCTGGGGTTCGGAGGTGGCGGTGTGAAGCGAGGCGATCTTGTCTCTGAGTTCAAGGATCAGTCGCTCGGCCGTCTTCTTCCCAACCCCCGGAACTCTGGTCAATCGGATCACGTCGTTGGCTCTGATGGCATGGACCAGGTCGTCAGCCTCGATGCCGGACAGAACGCCGAGGGCTACTTTCGGACCCACACCACTCACACCGATCAGTTTCTCGAACAGCTCGCGTTCGGTCGAAGTGGCGAAGCCGTAAAGGACCAGCTGATCCTCTCTGACGTGCGTGTGAATTAGAAGTTGCGCCTGGGCGCCCTGGTCGCCGAGGCGGCAGAACGTGGAGATGGGAACGAGGACTCGGTAGCCGACACCGCCCACGTCCAGCAGGATCTCCTGCGGGCTCTTCTGAAGGAGGAGACCTCTTAGGAAGCCGATCATCTGATCTTCCCTGCCTCAGGCTCGAGCGTCAGGTCGGCCCCACAGATGGCGAGGGCGAGGGCGTCCGAGGCATCGCCGGGAAGAAGGTCGGCGGGAAGACCAAGGAGCCGACTCACCATCCAGGACACCTGCTGCTTGTCGGCGAGGCCGTAGCCGCTCACGTGCGCTTTCACCGTGGATGGGGCGAAGGCCGCGAGCGGAAGGTCCGCGGCGGCGGCGGCGAGGAGGGCGGCGCCGCGGGCGTGGCCGAGGGTAAGCGCGCTACGCACGTTCTTGGCCTGATAGATCCCTTCCACGGCCACGCGCTCAGGTGCGTGCTTGATTATGACTTCAGAAAGCCCCCGGAATATGGCGAGGAGGCGAATTTCGAGCGGCGACTTCACCGGCGGACGGATCACGCCGAAGTCAATCACCCGGTGTTTTCGTTTCGGTCCGAGGTCGATGACACCAAAGCCGGTGGCCACGAGACCGGGATCGATGCCGAGGACGATCAGGACGAAGCCCTAGGACTCGGTAGCACTGCTGGCGTCGAAGTTCGTCCAGACATTGCTGACGTCGTCGCTGTCTTCCATCGCCTCGATCAGCTTGAGCATCTGTGCCGCTTTTCCACCATCAAGAGCGATCGTGTTCTCGGCGTACTTGCCGATCTCCGAGTCGTCGGGCTCGATGCCGGCAGCTTTCACGGCATTCAAGACCTTCTCGTGGGCCTGGGGCGCGGTGTAGATCTCGAAGCCCTCAGGAGAAGTGAGGATGTCGTCCGCTCCCGCGTCGAGAGCTATTTCCATAAGCTTGTCTTCGGTGGTCTTGTCCGCCGAGATGGCGATGTAGCCCTTCTGGTGGAAGAGGTAGGAGACGCAGCCCGCCGTTCCCATATTGCCATTGTGCTTGCTGAAGATGTGTCGGATCTCTGAAACGGCTCGGTTGCGATTGTCGGTGGTGCCCTCCACAAGCACCGCCACTCCCCCGGGACCGTAGCCCTCCATGGTGAAGTCCTCGTAGTTGACGCCTTCCAGGTCGCCCGTGCCCTTCTGAATAGCCCGCTTGACGTTGTCGGCCGGCATGTTTGCCGCCTTGGCCTTGTCGACCACGGTGCGCAGCCGCGGGTTCATGTCGGTATTGCCCCCACCGATCCGCGCCGCGATGGTCATCTCTCGGATCAGCTTGGTGAAGATCTTGCCTCTCTTTGCGTCGAGGGCGCCCTTCTTGTGTTTGATCGTGTGCCATTTCGAATGACCGGACATTGGGGTTTGGAGCCTCCAGCAGTTGGGAAAGTGATTCTAGACCCTCGGGCGCGGGGCTTTTGCGGCTGCAAAGGGCGCCCCAAAAACGAAGGCCCCGGGAATCCCGTCACGATTCTCGAAAGAATTCGTAAATGGGGAAGCGGGGCCTCTTTGATCCCCCTGGGTAGGGGATCCCTGGGTAGGGGTCGGACTTGAAATACGAAGAAGAAAAAATCCCGGCAACGTCCTACTCTCCCACCAGGTTGCCCTGGCAGTACCATTGGCGATGGAGGGCTTAACTGCCGTGTTCGGAATGGGAACGGGTGTGACCCCTCCTCCAAGGTCACCGGGAAAATCAATCAGCTGTAACGGACTCGTTCAGGAGTCGCACTCGAAGCGAACGACGCTTTCGAAAGTTTGAAGTCTTCACTTCACCAGCAGTACAAACGCTATGGTCAAGCCTCACGACCGATTAGTACCCGTCAGCTAAAGATCTGTGCTTGCGCTCGATCCTTACACCTCGGGCCTATCAACCTGGTAGTCTTCCAGGGGTCTTTAGGCAGGTTACCCTGCGGGAGATCTCATCTTGGGGTGGGCTTCACGCTTAGATGCTTTCAGCGTTTATCCCTACCGAACGTAGCTACCCAGCGATG
>JANODX010000055.1:0-1895 GCA_031412915.1 Vicinamibacteria bacterium
GAACGGTAAGCGCGCGGCTCGGTCCATCCACGAGCACTTCTCGCACGAAGGCGCGCGCCTCGAACGCACCCTCGCCATCGAGGTCCTGCCCACCGCCCAGTATCGGATGAGCGCCGGGTTCGAGATCCTCGATCGCAAGGCTGCTCCCACCCTGGATCTCGATCGTCGCACCGGAATAGCCGAAGTCGAGACAGGCTACGACCCACAGGAAGCGCGGACTCAGGCGTCGCGGTGCCTGGTCTGCCACGTGCAGACCATCTATGACCCCGAGAAATGCATCCTCTGCTCGCGCTGCGTCGACGTGTGCCCCGAGTTCTGTCTCGCCATCGTTCCGGTCGAACAACTGGCGCTCCCCGAGGGGGCTCGTGAGGAGCTTCTCGATCGTGCTCAGGCGAACGGTCTGCCTCTGTCCGCCATGGTGAAGGACGACGACCGCTGCATCCGCTGCGGCCTGTGCGCCATCCGTTGTCCCACCGACGCCATGACCATGGAGAAATTTCAGATCACCGAGCGTTACGCGGCCCCGTCGCCCGCTTCGGTTCACGAGCAAAGGAGCTGAGGATGGCTGAGCACAACGATCGTCGCGATTTCATGATGAAGGCCGGGCTGGGAGCCGGGATCGCCGGCCTCGGCCTTCAGGCCGCGGCCTCCCTCCGGTCGCTGGTCCCGAACGTCTCCTACGACGCTCCCACCACGGTGAAGCTCGGTCTGCCCGTTGACTTTCCCGACGGCCTCAAGTTCCTGCCCGATCAGCGCCTGTTCGTCTTCCGCGAAGGCAAGACCTTCCACGCCATCTCCGCGGTCTGCACGCATCTCGGTTGCACGGTGCGCGCCGAAGCGATGTCCCAGCCGGAGGTTAAGGAACTCGACGGCGTCAAGACGCGATTGACCCATCGGTTCATGTGCCCCTGTCACGGCTCCCGCTACGAAGGCGACGGCAAGCCGGTCTCGGGGCCCGCCCCCCGCGCCCTCGCCTGGTACCACCTTTCCATCTCCGTCGACGACGGTTCGCTCGTAGTCGATCTCGCCCAGGAAGTGGCGCGCGACTTCCGACTCACTCTCGCCTGAGGACCAAAAGACCAATGGCCTTCCCTTTCCTCTCCTTCCTCAAGCGGTCCAAAGAGCCCGAGGCTCCGGGCGTTCATCCCCAGCCCTTCTGGAGCTTCCGGCCCCGGTCCGACCGTGAATCGGGAGACGCGATCGTCTCCAACTTCGCCCTGCACATGTTCCCGGCCAAGGTCTCCCGCGCGTCCCTCGCCTGGAAGTACTCGTTCTGGCTCGGCACCGGCTCGGCCGCATTGTTCCTCCTGCTGATCCTGTCGGGCGCGCCGCTCCTCTTCCTCTACATCCCCTCGGTCGAACGGGCCTATTCCTCGATCAAGGACATCGAGTACGTGGTGACCTTCGGCTCGTGGCTGCGGTCGGTCCACCGGGTGGGCGCGCACGCGATGGTGGTGGTGGTGGCCCTCCATCTGGTGAGGGTGTTCCTGACCGGTGCTTACAAGAACGGCGTAGGACAGGGGCAGAAGCGGGAATGGAACTGGGTGATCGGCCACCAGTTTCTCGAGGCCGATCTCGCGGATGAGTTGAAGGAAGATCGTCGGAGGCAACCCAAAGGGCACGGGGTGCTGCACCGCGGGCAGGTACGCCGGATCCAGCGCGTCGCAATCGAGGTCGATCCAGATCCGCTTCGCGGCCTTGGCCCGCTTCCGCAATTCCTTCGCGACCAACGCCATTTCACACGCAACGTCTTCCGCCGAGTACGTCGTTTCAAACACTTTCTCGATTTCACGCGGGGTCAGCAACAAGTCGCGGTGGCCGACATTGATCAACTTCGGGAGCGGCTTCTCGGCGTGGAGCAGGAAGTTGCCGTGCGACAGTTCTTCGGTGCAGTC
>JANODX010000056.1:0-1782 GCA_031412915.1 Vicinamibacteria bacterium
GAGCGTAAGCGAAACGAGGGCGGTGTGCCAGTGAATTCGCGCGGCCGCGGTGCGGGGTGGACGTCGGGGAGGCGTAGTTCGGGAGCAGGCGGGCGCGCCTGGCACCGCTTCCGAGGGGCTGCGGAGCGCCAAGATCCCCGCAGTGCGCGAGGCTCCGCAACCGCGGCGGAATTCCGGGCTTCCCGGCTGCTTGCTACGCTGCCTCGTGGTCTGTCCTGTCGTCTCCGCCTTCGCCTTGGTCACCGAGCGCCTGTCGCCTAAGCACCTGGCTCTTCCAGTAGGGCGGAGCGCGGGGCGGCGAGCGTCCGGGCACCTCGGTCAACTCGCCCACGGCCGCCAGATAGCGGGCGATGCCGGCAGGGTTCTTCACCACGGCGAGCAGCCTCATCCGCCCCTGGCAACTGGAGCAAGTGAGAACGTCCACGGCGAACGTGCGCTGTAGAAGTTCAGCCCACGGGCGATATCCGCTCTTGCGCACCCTCTTCTCGGGTTCAACATCCTCCGCGGTTGGGGGCAGAGATGGCGTAAGCCGCGAACGCCACGGGCTCGCGGCGGCGAGGACCCCGGCATAGTGGATTGTGTGAAACCGTGGCAGAGGCACGCTGGTCGCGAGCCGGCAGAGGAGCGATAGCGGATCCATGTCGACCGCGACCGTCCCATCCCTGTAAGCCTTTTTGAGGGTGATTCGTACAAGGCCGTCGGGGCGTTGCTCCACCCGCTCTTGTGCGATCGGAGGCCGCAGGACATATCGAAGCAGGGCCTCTCGACCCTCGGCGTCGAGCCCGCCCGCGCGGGTCGCCGCGTGCAGCGTGAAGCCATCGAGTGATGCACACAGTGGCTTGTCGTAGGCGAGTGCCCGGAGCCTGAGGGGCGGAAGGCCACTCGACCACTGCGGTCCGGCGGGTGGGGATTGGCCTGAGACCGCGGAGGTGGCTAGGTTGCACTCCGGGTCGCCCTCGCCACTCAGGTCGAGGTCATCCTGTCTGGTCCCCAGAAGGCCACGCCGGTCAAGGTGCCTCTCGATCCGTCGGACCACATGCTCCAGCACAACGCCCACCTCGCTGGTCTTGAGATGTCCAAGGCCTGAAAAGACCAGCTCGTTTCCCTGCTCGGACCAGGCGCCGTCCAGAGCGATCGTGTGGAGATGAGGATTGAGCCGCATATCGGAGGAGGCCCTTTGCACAGCGGTGACTGCGCCGGTCTTCGCACCTATGGCGCCCTCGTGGGCCGCTCTGCGGGCATAGAACGCCTGCACCGTTTCCACAAAGATCTGGGTGAGCCGCCCGAGCAACTCGCCGTCCTGCGCGAGCCGCGGTCTCCAAGGGAACGGGAAGGTCAGCACCCACTGACGAAGCGGGGTCGAAGGCGGCAGCACGCGCTCGATCAGGTTCGCGGCTGTGGCACACATGCGCCGGCCCATGCACGACGGGCAAAACCCGCGCCCCTTACAACTGAAAGCCACGAGCCGAGTCTCATTGCACCCGCGGCATTTCAGCCGGGCGAAGCCACGGCATAGAAGCCCGCAATCGAGGTAGGCGAGAAGCTCCTGTCGCGCGTGTTTCGGGATCCGCACCGCAAGGCCCCCATCGTCGATCGCGCCGAAGAGGGTCTCGAGATTGTCCCGTACCACCTCGTAAAGCACCGTGGACTCGGGCCGATGGCGGCGATAGACGCCGGGTGTGGCGCGCGGGCGCGGAGCGGGAGGGGCCGTGCCCGGCCACGATGCGGGTTGCTGGCCGGCAACCTCGATCTGACCTTCCGACATGCGGACTCCTCCCGACG
>JANODX010000057.1:0-60462 GCA_031412915.1 Vicinamibacteria bacterium
GTCTACGCCGACGTGGACGGAAACACGGGTTATCTGGGAGTGGCGCTCTCCCCGGCGCGAAAGAACTGGGACGGGTTGCTGCCCGTGCCGGGAAAAGACGGGAAATACGAATGGGACGGCTACGTCCCCTTCGACCAGCTCCCCGCCAGCTTCAACCCTCCAGCCGGCTTTTACAACACTTCCAACAATGATGTGGTTCCGAAGATCGTCCCCGGCTACCGACTCTCCCTCGGTTTTGAGTATGGCGATTCGTTCCGCTACGACCGCGTGCTGGAGGTGTTGAAGGGGAAGCCTCAGTTCTCCCTGGCCGACATGCAAGCCCTTCAGCAGGACACCGTGTCCATTCCGGCACGGACCCTGGTTCCCCTTCTGCTCAAGGTCAAGTTGGACAAGCCCGAACTGGCGCGTGCGCGACAGCTACTTGTGGGCTGGGACTTCTCCTTGAAAAAGGACTCGCCGGCCGCCGCGGTGTACGAGTTCTTCCAGATGAAACTAAGAGCTCTGGCCTACGCGCCGCACCTGGCCGAGGCGGAGCGAGGTACGTTCCAAACTTTCGACATGGGGCGGGTTCTCGAATGGATGACGAAGCCCGACGCGGCCTTCGGAAAATCACCAGAGGATCGGCGGGCGGCTCGCGATCGCATCCTTCGCGACGCGTTCGTCCAGGCGGTGGCCCACCTCGTGAAGCTGCGCGGTGATGATCCCAAAGCGTGGGCCTGGGGGGA
Organism: Vicinamibacteria bacterium; assembly: GCA_031412915.1. Lineage (GTDB taxonomy): Bacteria > Acidobacteriota > Vicinamibacteria > Fen-336 > JAGNNV01 > JAGNNV01. Next base: position 726 of record JANODX010000057.1, read on the forward strand.
CATTCACACGGCCGACTTCGTGCACCCGGTCTCTGGCCAGAAGAGTGCCGCCGGAGCGGCTGATGTGTTCGCGGTGGCCCCCGTGCGTCGCGGAGGTGATGGTTATACCGTGATGGCTTCGGGCAATGCGTCCTTGACCAACACCACGCAGATGGCCGGGGCGTCGTTCAGCTTTGTGGCTGATGTGGCCGATTGGGATCGCTCGACTTTCCTCAGCGCGCCCGGACAGTCAGCCCAGCCGCTCTCGCCTTTCTATTCGAATCTGGTGGAAAGCTGGGCCGCGGGGGTGGGCAACCCCCTCGCCTTCTCGAAGAAGAAGGTGGACGAGCTGAAGGCCCACCGCCTCAGCTTAGAGCCCATTCAGGATCGCACCCACCCCGCGGCGGACGAGCCCTTTGAGGGGGTGCAGAAAGGCGGTCGTCCCGTCCGGGAGCGTCGCGCCTTCGAAGCCGTAGACATGGGCGATGTTGGAGTGAGAGAGCGAGGCCAGGACCTGCGCCTCACGCTTGAAGCGGGCCAGGCGCTCAGGATCGCCGGCCATGGCGGCAGGCAGCACCTTGATGGCGACGTCACGATTGAGCGTGGTGTCGCGCGCGCGGAACACTTCGCCCATGCCCCCCGCGGATGGCGACGATGACTTCATAAGATGCGCCTGATGCTCAATCGGTGGGCATCAAGAAGACCCGCCACGCCATCGCCTGCGGCCTCACCGCTGAGTTCGCGGGCTTCCTGGGCGCGGTCGGGGTCAGCTATCTGTTCTTTGGTTGGGAGAAGAGAGCCCATGGAGCACACCACACGTCGCGGGTTTGTCAGGACCCTGGGCGCCACCGCCGGACTCGGCTGCCTGCCCTACACGTCGGCGCTCGCCCGCGCGGCGGCTGAGCCCGAACGCATCGTCCACACCTCCGGCGATGGCATCGGGATCACGCCCCGCGAGTACGCGGCGCTGCTGAACCGGTTGTGCCAGGACAAGAACGTCGCCGAGGACAACTACCTGCTCGGTGGGGAAGTCGAGGCGTTCGAGCAGCAGTGGGCGAAACTCCTCGGGAAGGAGACCGCGGTCTTCATGCCTTCGGGGACGCTCGCGAATCAGCTGGCGCTGCGTGCGCTTTCAGGAACGAAGCGGCGGGTCATCGTGCCGGAGACGAGCCACATCTACAACGACACGGGCGACGCGTGTCAGACGTTGTCCGGCCTCACCTTGATGCCGCTCGGGCCCGGTCGCGCGACGTTCACCCGGGCCGAGGTTGAAGCGGTGTTGACCCGCACCGCGGGTGGGCGCGTGGCCACCGAGGTGGGCGCGATCGTGATCGAGAGTCCCATAAGACGGCTCAGCGGCCAGATGTTCGATTGGGATGAGGCGAAGCGAATCTCCGCCCTCGCCCGTGACAAAGGCATCGGCATGCACCTTGACGGCGCGCGCCTCTTCATCGCCTCGGCGTACACCGGCATTTCGCCCGCCGAGTACGCGGCGCACTTCGATACGGTCTACGTCTCGTTGTGGAAGTACTTCAATTGCGGCATCGGCGCGATCCTGGCCGGACCCCGGCGCGTGCTCGACGGGATGTTTCACGTGCGGCGGATGTTTGGGGGCAACCTGGCGGTGGGCTGGAACGCGGCCCTGGTCGCACGACACTTCATGGATGGATTCGAGGGACGCCTCAAGAGCGCGGTCGAGACTTCCGAGACTTTCTACGCGGCCATGGCGAAGCATCCGCGCCTCGGCATCGAGCGGATCCCGAACGGCACCAATCTCACCCGCGTCACCTTCAAGGACGTGAACGCCGCGGACGTCGCGAAGCGATTGGGAGAGGGCGGCATCAGCATGTCCGCGCCATCGGGGTCGACCACGATCACGTTCGGTGTGAACGAGACGTGGAACCGATTGAAGGCGGCGGACCTGATTCGTGCTTTCGAACAGGCCCTTACTTAACGCTCGAAACGGGCGAAGGCGTCCGGGCTGAGAGCGTCATGGGGATCTTCGCAGGCCGGCGCCCCAGTTGAGGGCGACCAGGGCCTGCGATCCCTCCGTCGTCGGCCGGGCGGATAGCCGTCGGGCGTGACCTTCACGTTGGCGGGTTTGAGGTCGCGGTGGATGATGCCGTGCTCGTGCGCCTCTTCGAGGCCTTCGGCGATCTGCTTCGCAATGGCGATCGACTCTTCAACGGGAATGGCGCCGCGCTTCAACCGCTCCGACAGATCCTCGTCTTCCACCAACTCCATGATGAGGAAGCGAACGGGCGCTTCGACGCTTCGACCCGGCTCAGCGCGGGCAGGCACAGAGCTCGCGGTTGCGGTCCCTGAGCTTGTCGAAGGGACTGACTCCTCGAAGCCATAGACAAGGGCGATGTTGGAGTGCGAGAGCGAAGCCAGGACCTGCGCCTCGCGTTTGAAGCGGGCCAGGCGCTCAGGGTCGCCGGCCATGGCCGCGGGAAGGACCTTGATGGCGACGTCGCGATTGAGTGTCGTGTCCCGCGCGCGGAAGACTTCGCCCATCCCACCCGCGCCGATGGCTACGATGACTTCATAGGGTCCGAGTCGCCTGCCGGGGCGTGAGCGTCATGGAATCCGCGGAGTCTAGCCGGGGACTGGTCCGGCTCGGTTCGCCGGATCACCGCCTCGATCTTGCCCGCGCGCCGGCGCACCGGGCCGACGACGATCCTGACGTCGTGGCCGAGCTTCGCGACCAGTTCCAGTCTTCGCATCGGCGCATGACATTCGGGCCCACCGCTCGTAGGATAGTGGTACTGGATTGAGGACGGCAAAACTGAAGAGGCGGCACAGTGAATGACAAACCGTTGAGAGTTCTGGCTTCGATCGGACTGGGTGTGGGTGGGGTGCTGGGTATGGCGGGAACGTTCGCCCTGTCGGCGTCCCTGCGGGGGCTGGCCTGGGGCATCGACGGCATCGCGCTGGTGATGGCTTGTTCGTTGCTCATGCTCCGCTTCTTCAGAATCGGACAGGAAATCGTGGCCGCGGGCTTTCTGGTGTTCGCCATCGGCGAAAGCCTTCTTGTTTCCGGCGCGGCCATGGATCTGGCGCGGAGCGCCCCGTCTTTCGGCGGCGGTGTCGGTCTGTGGGCTGCGGGGCTTGTATTGATCAGCGTCCCGCGTGTCTTCCCGATGGTGGTGCGGCTGCTCGGACTTGCAGCGGCGCTCCTGTTCGCGGCGACGGCCAGCCTGATCTTCGCAGGCACGCAGATCACGCCCTTGTCGCAACCGCTTCCGTTCTTTGCCTATCCCGTCCTGGTCGCGACCTTCGTGGGGTGGATTGTGACCCTGTTGAAGGACCGTGTCGGGGCGGCTCGTCCGTAACGCTGCCCACCGCAAGCGTCTTGACCCGGGGGTGAAATCGGCGCCGCCTTGCTCCCCTACCCCGCGACCGATGTGAGCGGAGAGATGGGCTATGTTGGGTCGATTGAGCGCCGCGAGGACTTGGGCCCGTTGGCTTCGCGAGCCTCTCCCTGCTCCGCCGCAGGCAGATTGTCGAAACGCCAGACCGGAGGCGGTCTCGATGCGCCGACCTCCTCGCTCGTTAGGGCGGCCAGCACCGCCCGAAGCTGGACGCGCTGGGCCGCGAGGTCGAAGCCAAGATAGCACGCGCGATAAGACTCCAAGCGGCCGAGCGCTCGGGTGAATGTCTTGAGCGCGCCCGCGCGGTTCCCGCGCTCGAGGTGGTGGAATCCGACACTCACCTGGATCAACCCCTGGAAGAAATCGCGAGACGGTCCCCGGAAACCCGACCACAGCTCCTCGAGCGTGTCGTGGCACTCGAAGTACAGGCCGCGGTTGAACTGCGTTACCCCCAGGGTTAGGGCGAGTCGCTGATCGCTCGTCAGTTCCGGCTCGGCGGGGAAATGCATCACTCGACGATACGCCGCGCTCCCGCCTTCGCCTCAGCCTGCGATGCGAGCAGGATGCTCAACTGGATCCGGGCGGGCTGCTTCTTCGTCGCGCTTCCGGCCGGGCGGTTTCGCGAGGATCTGAATCGAGAGGAATCACAACCCGAAACAGTAGAGCGTGCTTGCGGTGCGGAGGTAGATCCGATTGCCCACGATCGCCGGGGTCGCGTAGATCTCCTCGTCCAGTTTGTTCACAGAAAGAACCTCCTGGTCGCCGCCCGCTTTGAGCACGGCCACGATCCCGGAGCGGCTGGCGATGTAGACCTTGCCATCTGCCGCCACCGGGGATGCGTAGTAGCTGTCCACCGCGCCGCGCAGCCGGGCCTGCTTGAGCACCGCGCCGGTGCCCGGGTCGAACGTGGTCAGGATACCGCCGTCGTTGATCATGTAGAGGACATCGCGGTAGAGCAGGACGGTGGGAAGCTGGGGCACGGAGCGCTGGTACTTCCAGACCAGGCCCGTCCTGGTCATGTCGCCTTCGCCGTTCGCGCGGAAGGCGAGCAGGCCGTTCTCCGAGGCCGCATTGGCCATGTACATCCGCCATTCGCGCGCATCGAGCGCGCCGTTGCTGTTGAGGTCGATGAAGAAGAACATGTCCTTCGTTTGCGTGTCGGTGATCTCCGCGGTCGAGAGCACGCCGTTCTTGTCGGTGTCCAGCTTCGAAAGCATCTCGTCGAAGGGCGGCACCTGAACCAGAGCGCCCGGGTCGTTCTGCGGGGTGTTGAAGCCGCTCACGAAGACGGTGTCGCCGAAGAGAACGGGACCCGACTTCATCTCGCCGGGAAGGGCGTTCACCCACCACACGCTCTTGCCGTCCTTGGGCGCGTAGGCGTCCATGCGCAGCGAACCGGGAGCGAGAATCAGAGGCTGCCCCGCGCCCTTGGGCTGATAGAGAACGGGGGTGGAGTGGCCGCTGATCGCCTCGGGCCGCGCCTTGCGCCACACTTCCCGCCCGGTGAGAGCTTCGAAGGCCGCGATGTAGGAGCCGCTCGCCTGATCGCAGACCAGAATCACCCGGTCGCCCACCAGCATCGGCGACGCGCCCATGCCGTAGATGTTGTTGAACGGGCCGAGGGGCGTGCGCCAGCGCTCCTTGCCCTTGAAGTCGTAGGAGATGAGGCCATAGTCGGGGAAGAAGACGAAGACGTTCTTCCCGTCGGCGGTCGCGGTGGGCGAGGCGGGGCCGTTCCGCTTGTCGAGCTTCTCCTGCCGGTCGCGCGGGCTCTCTCGCCTCCATTTTTCGGCGCCGGTCAGGGGATCGAGAGCGATGGTGAAGAGTTTGTCGTTCTCCGCCGCGGTGACGAAGAGGTGGGACGCGCTGACGATGGGCGATGAGTAGCCCGGCGGCAGAGTCTTCTTCCAGATGACATGCCGGGTGGGACCGAACGCGTCCGGCAGACCGGTGGTGTCGGCGACTCCGGAACCGTTGGGTCCGCGGAAACGGGACCACTCGACGGAGTCGGCGGCGGCGAGAAGAGCGACGAGGGTCAGAGAGAGCATGATGGCCCGCGAGGTTACTCCCATTGGAAGATGTCCGAGGCGACTTGGAACAAGTGGTGGGTCGACTAGCGTATAAGCCACCAATGGCCTCTTCACAAATTGTCGAAGCGACGCGCCACGAACCTCTTCGGGTGTGGCCCGGCGTGGTCATCGTGGTTATTCAATGGCTGGGCCGGTTCGTCCTCCCGGCCGTGGCGCCCGAGGCGATGTACTACGGGGTCATCGGGGGAGTCCTGGGCGGGCTGGCCCTTCTCGTGTGGTGGGTGTTCTTCAGCCGGGCCCGCTGGTCCGAACGACTCGGCGCCCTGGCCCTGATGGCGGTCGTCCTGTTTGCGACCTCCCGCCTGGTCCACGTCTCGGTCGCGACGGGAATGATGGGGATGATGTTTCCGGTCTACGTCATTCCGACGCTCAGCCTTGGGTTCGTGGCCTGGGCGGTGGTGAGTCATCGCTTCACGGGCGGCCTTCGTCGCGCCACCCTGGTCGCGGCCCTCGTGCTCGCCTGCGGGTTGTGGGCGCTGGTGAGGACGGGCGGCTTCACCGCCGACCTCGACCACGATTTCGCGTGGCGGTGGTCGCAGACTCCCGAGGAACGTCTGATCGCCAAGGGCGACGACGAGCCCCGTGCGCTCCCTCCGCGTTCAGCCACCGAGGCTCCGCCGCTACCGCCCTTGCCGCAAGCCCAGCCCGGTGATGCTAAGTCCTCCTCGGCTTCGGCTGCAGTTTCTCCGACCCTCGGCCGCCCAGCCGCGACCCAGGATGTTGAGGCGCCGGGCGAGGTTCCTGCGACGCGCGAGGCCGGGAACAAGGGAGCCAACTGGCCCAGCTTCCGCGGGCCGAATCGCGACGGCGTTCTCCGGGGGGTGCGGATCAACACCGACTGGACCGCGGCACCTCCGGTGGAGCTTTGGCGGCGAGCAGTGGGACCGGGGTGGTCTTCGTTCGCGGTCGATGGCGACCTCTTCTACACCCAGGAGCAACGCGGCGACGACGAGATCGTTTCCTGCTACCGGGTGAGTACGGGCGAGCCGGTGTGGCGTCATCGTGACTCCGCCCGGTTCTGGGAGTCGAACGGCGGCCCCGGCCCGCGTGGGACCCCGACCCTCAGTCACGGTCGGGTGTATTCGTTCGGCGCGACCGGCATCCTGAACGTGCTCGACGCCCGCGACGGGTCGGTGGTGTGGTCGCGCAACGCCGCATCCGACTCTGGAGCGACGCTTCCGGATTGGGGCTTCTCGAGCTCGCCCCTGGTGGTCGGCGATATGGTCATGGTGGCGACTTCCGGAATACTCGTGGCCTACGACCTCGCCACCGGCAAGCCCCGATGGGCGGGCCCCAAGGGGGCCGCGGGTTACTCCTCGCCCCATCTCCTCACGATCGACGGGACCACTCAGATCCTCCAACTGAGCGGCACGGGAGCGATCGGCGTCGGTCCGGAAGACGGCGCGGTGCTGTGGGAACACCCCTGGAAGGGCTACCCGATCGTGCAGCCGGCGCTCACCGAGGACGGAGACGTCCTGATCGCGGTTGGTGACAGCAGCGGCATCCGCCGCCTTTCCATCGCACACGGCGCCCTGGGCTGGAGCGCCACCGAGCTTTGGACGTCGCTGGGACTGAAGCCGTACTTCAACGACTTCGTCGTCCACCAGGGCCACGCCTATGGCTTCGACGGCAGCATCCTCGCGTGCATCGACCTCAAGGACGGCAAGCGCAAATGGAAGGGCGGACGCTACGGCAACGGCCAGCTCGTTCTGTTGCCCGACCAGGATGTGCTGCTCGTGCTGTCGGAGCAAGGCGAACTGGCGCTGGTGGGAGCCGCACCCGATCGGTTCACGGAACTCGCCCGCTTCAAAGCGATCGAGGGCAAGACGTGGAACCATCCGGTGGTGTCGGGCGACGTCCTGCTCGTTCGCAACGGCGAGGAAATGGTCGCTTTCCGCGTATCCCTCGCGGGGTAGGGGCTTCAGCAACCCTCTCCGAACACCGCATCTCGGTCTACGACCCCTTCCGATGCTGCGTGTCGCCGGGTTCACGGCCTTCCAGCGCGCGGTCGCGGTCAGCCAACTGTTATCTGGTCAGCGGTCACTTCTCTCGTGGCGGCGCAAGGCTGGCGCCCCAGTTCAGGGCGACCAGGGCCTGCGATCCCTCCGTCGTCGGCTGGGCGGACAGGAAGGCCTTTCCGTCGGATGAGATGTCGAACAGTCCCATCTGCGACTCCCAGGCCTCCAGCCTCTGGCGTTTCCTCACCGTGAGCAGAGGGGCGGTCTGCAGGCTCGCCTCGACCAGACCGTTCCACATCCCGTAGAAGATCTGTCCATCACCCACGCCCCAGACCGCATACTCCGCGCCGTTGTCAGAGATCTGGACCCCGCCCGTCCCGGACAGCGAGCGGACGTGAAGCTGATATGCGCCCTCGTCCACGAAGGCCACCCACTTGCCGTCCCGCGAGACGCGCGGCCCCCCGGGCCTGAGGCTTCCGCCCGAGCTGATCGAGGGGACGATGGTCGTCACGACCTGCCCGGACTCGAGCGACACCGAGACCAGTTCCTGTGTCGTTGACGCGCCCAGACGGCGGGCGACCACGATCGAACGACCATCGCGCGAAAGCGCCGCTTCGCGCACCGAGCCCTCCAGGTGGATCAGCCGGGTCGCCGGCCGGCTTCCGTCCACAGGTGTCGACCAGATCTCGCTGCCGGCCTCCGCCCGCCCCGATCGGAGCGTGACGAGCGCTTTCCCGTCGGGGGTCCAGTCAACGAGTCCGGCGTCTTCGGCTCCACCCATGCGAGTCGCCTCTGCGGAGGCCCGGTCGATGATCCACAAACCCTCACCTTCCTCGCCCCCGCTGATCCCTGCTGCCACGCGCTGACCGTCGGGCGAAAACCTGGCCTCGCCGAAGGCCCGAACCCAGCTTCCGAGAGGCGTCAGAAGACCTGAGGGATCGCCCAGCATGAGTCGGTAAGCCTGGGCGCCGGACGGCTGATAGACGAGCGTCCCTCGAGGAGACATGGTCACCGGGGTTCCGACGCCGCTCGAGGCCACGCGGTCCGCCAGTTGCCGAGGCGAGCCCGTGACCTGCATCCCCCTGGCGTCGAACGGGACCGCCATCAGCGCGCCATCCGCTCGGGTATAGATGAGTTCGCGGTCGATGAGCCCGAGTGCTTGAATCCCTTCGATTCTCAGGTGGGCGCGCCGGCCATCATCAGGGGAGAAGACAGAGAGGGTGGCGCTGCCGGTCTTGTCCAGACTCGCATAAAGCACGCGCCGTTCATCGCGCAGGACGAACGGCCGGCGCTGGCGCGCTTCGTTCCCTTCGGCATCCATCGGAATCAGGAGTTCGGGGGTTCCGCCGTTGGCGCTCACCCGCTGGATCCCCGAGGCCGATCCGATCAGTTCGAAGACGATGTCGTCGTGAAGTCCCCAGGCGATCGCGGCCGTTGTGTCGTTGATGGAGGCGATGGTGGTGGCGCCGCCGCCCTTGATCCGCACCTTCCGGATGACGTGGTTGGCGGTCACGAAGGCGACCCATTCGCCGTCCGGAGAAATCGCGGGCTGCGCGCCGCCTTCGGTCTCGGCGATCCTCCGCGGTGCGGGCTCGTCGAGCGTCCGAGCCCACAGGTTGGTCCCTCCGGGGCCGCGCCCGCTGAAGACGATGGTGGTCCCGTCGGGCGAGATGGCGAAGGGCTGAGTTATGCCGGTGGTGACGCGGATCTTCGGATCGCTGATGAGGGGAAAACGAATCACGCCCGCGGCGGCTCCTGGGGGGTTCGGGCGCGTCATGAGACTCACGGCCAGGGCAATGGCCAGGACCGCGGCCACGAGCCCCAGCGCTGCCGGGATGGGAGCCAGGCCGAAGAGCCGCGGTTCGCGCGGGCGCGGCGCCGCCGTACGAGCCGTGCTCTCCGGTGCGCCTGCAAGCGCGTCCTTGATCTCGAGCCTTGCCGCGCCGATATCGGGCAGCCGTTCGTGCCGGTCCTTTTCGAGACAGCGCCGCAGCAGCCTTCGGATCGGTTCCGGCGTGCCCGCGGGCAGGGCGTTCATGTCGGGCGTGTCGCGAATGACCGCGGCCAGAACCTCGGTTACGTCGCCGCCCTCGAAGGCGCGTCGTCCGGTGAGAATTTCGTAGAGGACCACACCGAAAGCCCAGATGTCGGTCCGCTTGTCCACCGGCTTGCCGCGTGCCTGCTCGGGCGACATGTAGGCCGCGGTGCCGAGGATCATGCCCGCCTCGGTCATGCGACGCGACATCGTGGGGGAGTGAGACATCTGGGAGTTCGCGGTCGCTGAGGACGCGTCGCCCTCCAGCGCCCTGGCCAGGCCGAAGTCGAGAACCTTGACCTTGCCGCCGGGTGTGATCTTGATGTTCGCGGGCTTGAGGTCTCGATGGATGATGCCGTGCTCGTGCGCGTCTTCGAGACCTTCGGCGATCTGCTTCGCGATGGTGATGCCCTCATCGAGGGGAATGGCCCCGCGCTTCAGGCGCTCGGAAAGATCCTCGCCTTCGACCATCTCCATGGCGAGGAAATGGACGGTCGACCCCTCCGGGAGCGCCGCGCCCTCGAAGCCATAGACGTGGGCGATGTTGGAGTGCGAGAGCGAAGCCAGGACCTGCGCCTCGCGTTTGAAGCGGGCGAGGCGTTCCGGGTCGCTGGCCATGGCCGCGGGAAGGACCTTGATCGCGACGTCACGATTGAGCGTGGTGTCGCGAGCGCGATACACCTCGCCCATACCGCCTTCGCCTATGGCGGCGATGACTTCATACGGTCCGAGCCGCGTGCCCGTCGTCAATGCCATGAATCAACGCAGTCTATGGGAGATCAGGTCATTTCTTCGGGAAGTACTTGACGCCCCGAAGCGATGCGAAGTCTTCGTCCTGCGTCCGTAGCGTCGCCCCGGCGCGCCGCGCCATGGCATAGATGAGACTGTCAGGCATGGGCAGATCCAGCCGGGCGGCATCGAGGGCGGTGGCGATATCGACCTCCACGATGCGTCCACTTCGCAGCACCGCCGCCGCTTCCAGCGCCGCCGCCTCTCCCCGCGCGCGCCTGACCTTCTTGACCACCTCGTAAAGGACCACAACCGGCACGATGAGCCGGTCGGCCGCCTCGATGGCCGGCGCGAACAGACGGGCTCGGGTCGAGCCCGCGAAATACTCGAGCCAGCCCGACGAATCGATGACGTTCAGGGTGCTCACACCCGATCGCGATCGCGGGGAACTTCGGTGTCCATCCCTTTCAGGAAACCCCGAAGCTCAGAGGCCTTGCGCGCGGGAAGGAGTTCGATGCGATCGCCATAGCGTATGACCCGCATCTTTCCACCGGCCTTCAGACCCAGATCCTCCCGAAGGCGGCGGGGCAGCACGACCTGGAATTTCGGAGAAATGGTGACGGTGTCCATATCGATCACTCTACCGTACTACGCCGGATTGATCGATGGGCCAGAAGGGGCGCTCTCTGTCGCCCGTTCCATCTGAGAAACCGGAGCGCAGAGTCCGGGTCCACCTCTCAGGGCTTCGAACCGGCCGGCGGGTTCCATAGACATGGGCGATGTTGGGATGATTGAGGAAGGCGAGGAGCTTGGCCTCGCGCTCGAAACGGGCGAGGCGTTCGCGGTCCTGCGCCAGTTCGGAGGGCAGCACCTTGATGGCCACGTCGCGGTCGAGCTTCGTGTCCCTGGCCCGAAACACCTCGCCCATGCCGCCGGCCCCGATGGCGGCGCTGATTTCGTAGGGGCCAAGACGCGTGCCGGCGACGAGAGTCATGAATTCGTACAGTCTAGCTTCGCGACTTCCGAATCCGCCCGGCCCGAAGGGCTACAAGGCCGTGTCCGGCGTCGCCGCTACGGCGCCCGCTCGGAGACGATTCTGCGCCACAGCGTGATCGCGTCTTTCGGAAGCATCGACAGTCGGCTCTCGACTATCGCCGGAACGTCAGCCGCGGCGCCCAGACCGAGGATCTGATGCACATCCCAGGCGTCCTGAGGACCTCCGGCATACAGCTTCAGGAGAACGAGGTCTGGCAGACCCACCACCTTCGCTTCCAGGGCGGCCATCTCCACGGCCCGCTCCACGCACTCCTGCTGCCACACGTGCCTTCCCACCACGATGTCGACGTCCATCTCGCCCGTACGGCTGAACCGAACGACGCCTCGAAGTGGGTCGTCTCCATCCCCGCGCCTGATGTCGATCTCGCCGTGCCCCGAAAGCGGCGCCCACGTCGACGGGGTGAGGCAGCGCGGATCGTTGGTGAGCAGGTCCACGTCGGCGGTGGATCGCGACACTCCATGGGCGGAAAGGGCGGCCGCGCCGATGATCGCGTGCGGGATGGACTCACGACTGAGCGCCGCGATCACGTCTCTCAGCAGGCTCAAGAGTGAAGAGTCAGGCTAGGAGGGCGTCGTGGCAGGCCGAGCGCCTTCGGCCGACCTGACGCTGACGCTGAAGGGACCGCTTCGCTACCGCGACCGAGACGCCGTGCGCATCAGCAAGCTGCTGGGCGGCGTTTTCCCCCAGAGCCAGGGACAGGCGAACCCGGTCCATGGCGGAAAGCGCCTGCTGGCGGTCCCGCTGCTCAAGGCGGAGATCATCGGCCACACTCTTCACGCCACGAGTATAGCGAGACGTCTCCGCGCCACGCCCGCCCGAACTACGGCCGCGAGCGCCGGGCACGAAGTCACGGCTTCGATCCTCCGCTCGCGCCCCATCGCGCTGAACCGAAGTCGAAAGCCCGGCCGTGCGTCGCGGTCAGAAGCGCAGCAGCTTCGTGAGCTTGAAGACCAGCGACCGGTTCAGCAGGCCGATCGGGGTGCTGGACGACGTCTCGCGGCCGTCGCTGTAGACGAGGAACATCTCGCTGCCCGGAGTGTATTCCCAGCGCAGGCGCAGGCTGGACGAGACGGTGTGGGCGGCCGCGTTCGCCTGCACGAGGCCGGTCACCGACAGGCGGGGGGACGGCGTGAGGATGAACCGGGCGCTCGCGAGTTGTGACGTAAAGCTGCCGAAGGGCAGGTCCACCCAGTTGAGGGTGATGGACGGCTCGACGGAGAAGCGAGGCGAAAAGCCGATCCGTCCCGCGTAGGTGGTCTCGATGCGGGTGCCGTCGTAGAACGTCCCCCACGACGCGGTGGCCGTGCCCGATACTTTCCGCTGCTGTCCGAGCGTGTAGGAGCCCGTGAATTTGTCCGAGATGTAGGCTCCCGGGGGCACCACGACCCCGGGGGCCAGCGTGAGCCGGGCGGGCAGGAACTCGTCGTCGTGCGTGTAGTCGAGCCCGGCCAGATCGCTGTTGTGAAATTCGAGGTCGAAGTTGGCCGCGAAGGTGCGGTTCTCGATCACCGCCCCCGAGGCATCCGTCACGTAGTCGAAACTCCCTTGCGCCGACAGCTTTCGCACCGTCTTGCTCTTCCTGGTCCGCGGGCTGAAGCGGGCCTGGGTGAAGCTTCGCCTGAAGTCGGTGCGCCGCAGGAAGCCGATCTCCGGATCGAAGCCGCTCCCGACCAGCAGGTGCTCGAGGGCGAGGCCGTAGCGATCGCCAACATAGTCGAAGCGTCCGCGGTAGCTCGCGTCGTCCTCTTCGACTCCGGGCGACCGGGTTAACGCGTAGTAGCCGGTCAGGGTCGTCTCGTCGTCGAACCGCAGAACCGTGTCGGCTCCCGCGGCGAAGTTCCGGCCTTCGCCTCCGGAGGTTTCCACACGTTCGGTGGCGATGACCCCGATGCTGCTCCTGCGCAGGATGTCGCGCTTGATCCGTACCACCGAGAAGTTCGTGGGCACGGCGCGCGCCGCATCCTTCCCTCCGGTCTGGATGTTCAGCAGGCCGATGTCGTAGGGGCCCGACTTGCCGGTCACTCGCCCGCCGATCCGCACCGGGACGGTCTGGCCGCGCTCCAGGCCGATGCGGCGGCTGAAGAACACGATGGGCACGTCCGAGCCGGCGGAGACGCGCGCGCGATCGCCGAAGGCGAAGATGCCCTGCCCTTCGAGAAAGAAGTCCCGCTTCTCGGGGAACAGCAGGCTGAACCGAGTCAGGTTCACCTGTTGGAGATCCTCCTCGACCTGGGCGAAGTCGGTGTTGACGGTGAGGTCGGCGGTGAGGCTCGAGGTGAGGCCGTACTTGAGGTCGACGCCGGCGGTCGCGTCCGCGTCGTTGCTGAAGGGCGAGGCCGCCACCCGGTTGGTGGTGAGAGAGGAGAGAGCGTAGGGCTTGATCTCGAGGTTCTTGGCCAGGCCCGGGGTCTCGACCCCGACGAGCGTGCCCGCCTCCTGCATCTGGCTCACCCCGGCGTTTCCGTAGGAGGAGGGCATCAAGGTGAGCAGCGACGTCTCGTTCTTCCACTTCACCACCCGGCGGAAGTTGATTCCCCAGATCTGCGGGCCGGGCCGGCGGTAGCGCAGCGACTTGAACGGTATGGCCATTTCGAAGGTCCACCCGCCCTCGGTCCGGGCCGAGCGCACGGTCCACACCGTGTTCCAGGCGACGAGTTGCTGCCCTTCGCTGATCGCCTGATCCCGAAGGGCGCTCAGCTGATTCGTCTGGAAGAAGAAGCCGTTCCTTCGGTCGTAGTAGGTATCGAGGACCACGCTGAAGTTGTCGCCCTGGAAGATGTTGTTGTGATCGCGCCGCAGCTCGGTGGCGACGGCGCCGTCGGGCTGGCTGTCGTGGCAGTACCCGGACACGTAGAGCGAAGTGTCGTCGAACAGAATCCAGACGTCCGTCGGCTCGGTGGCCGGCTGCCCCGCGCGCGGGAACTGCTGGATGAAGCCGCCGACCGCGGGGATGGTTGCGTACACGTCGTCGTCGAGTTGACCGTCGAGCGTGATCGGCCGGCTGATCCGAACCGCGCGCATGGTGGCCTTCCCCTGGGTGTCGCGGTTGATCATGGCCGGAGCGAGGGGCGCTTCGGGTCCGTGGATCTGCGGCAGTTCCTTTCCGCGCTCCGCCTGGGTCTCCCCGGAGTTCAAGCCTCCGCCCGCGGCCGCGCGAGCTAGGAGCACGGTCACCGCTAGTGCGGCGAAGATCATGGATCCTTTTGCGACCACAAGGCGGGAAGTGTATTCGGTAGGGCGCTCGTCCGGGGGTCGGCGCGGGGAAATCTCCAGCCGCGCGAAGGGTACAATCGACAGTGCAATCGCTCCCGACCTCCGGGAGCGAGCAGGGAGATCGCATCATGCGCAGAACATCACTGGCCGTGGCTCTTGTGTTTTTGCTCGGCTCCCACCAGGCGGCCGCGCAAACCGGTCCGGCGGAACCGTACAAGCTCGGCGCCTTCCGGCAAAGCGGGCGGACGTTCCTCGGCGTCGTGCTCGGGGACGTTCGCGTCGCCGACCTGGAGAAGGCCAACGCGGCCTATGAAGGTCGCAACCCCTCGGCGAAGAAACTCGCTATGCCGGCCGACATGATCGCGCTCATCAACCGTTACGAGAGCGAGTTGAAGCCGCGACTGTCCGTGATCGCGAGCGAGGTCGCGCGCGCGGCGACGGCACCCCCTTACGTCTACGCCGTCCTAAGCCTGGAGACTCTGCCGCCGGTTCGCCCGTCCATCATCCTCAATGGCGGCGGGAACTACACCGAGCATAGCCAGGGAATCGAGGCGCAGCAGCGGCGCGCCGGGGCGGCGGCCCAAGCACCGACGCCCCCGGTAGTCTCGGCCCCGGGAATTTGGGAACGCAAGCCTGGCGACACGCGGGAGAATCCCTATCTTTTCCTCAAGTCGCCGACCACCGTCACCGGACCCTTCGACCCGATTCGCATGCCGCGTGGCCGTGAAAACATCGACTTCGAGTGCGAGTTCGACATCGTTATTGGAAAGACGGCAAGCTACGTCCCCCTCGATCGCGCGGCCGATTTCATCTTCGGCTACACCATCCAGATCGACGTATCCGACCGCGGGGGCCGGGGCGATCGGAAGATGGGCGGATCCGACTGGCTGGTGGGGAAGAACCACGACACTTTCGCCCCCCTGGGGCCTTTCATCGTGCCCAAGGAGTTCGTGGCGAACCCCCTCAATCTCAAGCAGACCTTCACTCTGAACGGCCAGGTCATGCAGGACTCGAACACCAGCCGCATGACTCACAATATCTACGAGCTCCTGCACTTCGCGTCGAACATACTGACTCTGAGCCCCGGTGACATGATCTCGGGGGGGTCGCCCGCGGGCACGAACATCGAGCGCGAAAAGCCGCGCTGGATGAGAGCGGGGGACAGCGCGGTCTGCACCATCGAAGGGATCGGGACGCAGAAGCATGCCGTGGTGGCCCCGTCTCAATAGTCAGGAGCCGGCCCGTGCCCCGAATCCCCGTCATTGCCTTCTCACTCGCAGCCACCGCCGCCGCCGCGGCCGAGCGGCGCATCCCCTTCTGGCCCGATGCCGTGCCTAGGGCGATCCACGCCGCGGTCGATGGTGGGGCCGCACTCGAGAGCGTTCGCGATCTTGGCCGCTTCCACCGAGTCCACGGCTCGCCGGGTTTCGCCGCGGCCGCCGAATGGGTACGCGACAGGGCGCGGGCCGCGGGACTCTCGGACGCAACGGTCGAACACTTTCCCGCGGATGGACAGACACGGTACGCCCATTTCCGAAGCTACCTCGGCTGGGACGGGCGGGAGGCGCGGCTCGACGAACTCTCACCCGACCCTCATCCCATCGCTCGCTTCCCGGAGCAGCCGACCGCTCTTGCCGACTACTCTCAGGACGCGGACGTGACCGCCGAACTTGTCGATGTGGGCGAGGGCGGGTCGGCGAAGGACTACGAGGGTCGTGAAGTCAAGGGCCGGATCGTCCTTGCGAGCGGTCCTCTACCGCTCGTGCACCGGTTGGCCGTCGAGGAGAGAGGGGCTCTCGGCTTTGTGTCCGACTTCCCGAATCAGACCACGGCGTGGTCGGGCGACGATCCCGATCTCGTGCGCTGGGGACATCTCTCGCCTTACCAGACGAAGAACCGGTTCGCTTTCATGCTGTCGAAGCGGCAGTCTCGCGATTACCGCGCCCGCCTCGCCGCGCGGGAACGCATCACCCTGCACGCCGTCGTGCGCGCCCGGATGAAGCCCGCGACGTTCGACGTGGTCTCAGCCACGATTCCGGGCGCCGACCCCGCCGCGGGAGAGGTCCTGCTGACCGCTCACCTGTGTCATCAGTCGGCGGGCGCCAACGACAATGCGTCGGGGAGTGCTGCGATCCTCGAGGTGGCGCGAACGCTTTCTCGCGCGATCGGCAACGGCAGCATCGCGAAGCCCCGACTCACTATCCGCTTCCTCTGGACGCCCGAGATCGCGGGTTCGCAGGCCTTTCTGGCCCGCAATCCCGAAATCGCCGCGCGGATCGTGGGCGGAATACACATGGACATGGTGGGCGCACTGCTCGCCGTCACTCACTCCACCTTCCATCTGTCTCGGACCGCGGCCTCGCTTCCGCACGTCATCGACGATATCGGCCAGGCTTTCTTCGATGAAGTTGTCGCGGCCTCCGCGCATCACGCCGAGCGGGGAGGCGATGGCTACAAGGGGTTCGTGACCCCCGGCGGCTCGCGCGACCTGTTCCTGGGCGACGTCCGCCCGGTCGAGCTGGGCAGCGACCACGAGGTCTTCGAGGCCGGAGGCTGGGGCGTGCCCATGCTCTACTTTCACGACTGGCCCGATGTCACGATCCACACCAACAAGGACCAGCCCGAGAACCTCGATGCGACCAAGCTGGGCCGGGTCACGTACCTGGGTGCGGGTATCGCTTACACCCTGGCCGCCCTGCCGGATGCGGAGGCCCCGCGGCTTCTGGCCCTCGCGCGCGCGGATGCGGAGAAGGACCTCGCGCAGGCGCGTCTCCGAGCGGTGATCTCCGCGGACAACCGCGATGGCGCCCTCGCGGTGCGCGAGACGCTTGCTCACACCGAAGGTAAGTTCGCTTCGATCGCCCGGCGCTGGCCCACGACTGCAAACGCCGTGCGCGATCTCACCGTCCGGCTGAAGGCAGAGCCCGGGGCCGTCCCGGCCGCAGGCGTGCGCGATACCCGAGTGCCCGTTCGTAGTCCGGAAGTGCGCGGCCCCCTCAGTGTCTACTACTACGACCACCTGAGCGAGGCCCTGACTGCGCGCGGTCTGGACCAGGCCGCCCTTCCGCCTTTACCTGCGCTCGATGAAGGCGACGCCGACCTCATGGCCTACGAGGCGCTCAACCTGGCCGACGGCCAACGCTCGGTGGCGGAGATCCGAGACGTCCTCACGGGCCGGTACGCTCCCGTGCCCCTTGACTTCGTGGCTGGTTACTTCGATCGACTGGCCCGGGCCGGCATCGTCACCCTGAAATAGATCGCGGGCTGCTTACTTGCCAGGGCTCATGCGCCAGTCCCAATGGCGTCCGGCCTCAGTCACGATCGCGGCCACGTCCCCGGACAGGATGTAGCGCTCCTCGGCGAGTCGCTTCGCGACCTTCTCCACCTGGGCCACATAGTCGGCGCGCCCGGCATAACGCTCCTCAATGGAGAGCCGCGAGTCGCCGGTCTTCTCCCTCTCGGCCCGGGTCGCCGGGAATGGGATGTACGCCCCGTTGTTGGTGATGAGCGTGTTCGGGGCGCCGATGCGCTCGCTCCGGAACTGCCAGCCGGTGAGGGTCGCGAGCGGGACCGCCTGCTCCGGCAGGCGAATGCCGCCGACCTCGTTGCCGTCGATGTCCAGCCTTGAGAGGAGAAAGGGCAGCGCGGACAACGGTGTTTCCACGTCCCTTCGATAGCCGCCGGGGACATGGGTGGGCCATTTCACGCCGGGGATCGCGGGAAACCTGAGGTCCTGGTGCGCCACCATGGTGCCGTCCGAGAATCGTGGATGAGCGCTTTGCGGCGGCTCCGTGCCCTTTCGGACCCAGGCGTCGAGGGCCACGATCAGACCGCGGGGGATCCACTCGTAGTTGAGCGTGTTGTTCTTGAACTGTCCTCCGCCGTCGGTCGCGGGCACCGAGCCGGAGCCGTGCCGTGACCCGGCCACGTGATACACCCGCACGTTGGGCGCGTCGGGCAGGTCCCCGGTTCCGTCGATCGAGGTGTGCCGCAGGGCGCCGAGACGGCCCTTGTCCCAGTACTCGGAGGAGCTGTCGAACAGGAAGATCTTCGGTTCGAGGCCTTCGGGAATGCGCGCGCCCATTCCGTCCCGCTTGCCCGTCACCGGGTCCGTGGTGGTCTGGTACTGGAAGGGGAACTGGGTCTCGATGAAGACGCCGAGGGAATTCGAACGCGCGAAACGCTCGTTGAAGCGGCCCATGCTGGCTCCCCCGGTCCTCACGAAGGCGGCGTCGAAGACCTTCCGGCCCTGTTCGTCGATGGTGAATCCCTCGTGGATAATCTGCCGCAGGGTGCGCCCGGTCTGCGACGAGCCGTACATGTATGCGTACTTGCCGGGAGCGATGCTCTTAGGATCGTACTTCAGCGCCGACCCCATGTCGCGAACCGCGGCGAGACCGAGTCCGGCGAGGGGCGGGTTCTCCGACTGGAACGCGATCTCGTACGTCAGGCCGGGCTTGAAGCCGCCCTTGAGGGTGAGGAAGTCCGGGTTCGGCTCGACCTTGCCGTCCACCATCTTCCCGAACCGCCAGTCGGCGCGGGGCAGCAGACGCCGCGCCGCGAACAGGCCCTCGCGCGAGGTCAGCCGGTACTCGGGCGAGTTGACGTCGGCCGGGAGATACCGTGTGGCATTGCCGCTCGTCCACTCGAACGAGTCGCTCGGCTTGCTGGGAATGAACCACTCCCGAACCCAGCCCCGGATGGGCTTACCGTGATCGGTGGCGTGTGGGACCTTGATCCCGATGAGTTCGTCGGGAACGTCGAACTGCCACCCGACGGCCACGAGGGTATAGCCCTGGAGCAAGAGGGACGCATCCCCGAAGTGGGCGGCCGTGGTGGGGTCGTCCGCGGCATCGCCGTCGCTGAACGAAGTGAGCAGACGGAATCGCCCGCGATTGATGACGTCGAAGAAGACGACGCCGTTGCCGCGCGCAGTGTCCTTGGGTCTGAGAATGAAGAGGTCGGCGGAGAACTCAACCTTCCCCTGCCTGTTCCGCGGGGCCAGGTCGATGTCCGCGATGATCCGATTGTGCGGATTCGCCGGGTCGACCGCGAAGTAGGCCCGTCCATGGATCTTCTCGTAGGGCCCGGCGTCGCCGAACGCCTTTCCTTCGAGGACGTCGGCGCGTTTCGTGATTTCGATGCGGGTCAACTCGGCGCGAGCCAGCGAAGGTCCGGCCGCGGCAAACGCGCACAGAACGACGAGGGTACGGATTTTCGAGAATGGGAAAGGCATCGCTTGCTCCTTCAGATGAACTGCCGGGATTCTCCATCAGGCGGCGGCCGGAACGTAAATGGACGCCCGGCTTCGAGACCTCTCCTGAAGGCGCAAATGACCCCCGCGGGCGAAACATGACGAGCGTCATGGGCAATTCCCCGGGCGCGATTATGGTGAGCGCGCGCGGTGATGGGTTTCCTGGACCGGCGGCGGCAACTCGCTGCGATTGCGGCTTCGGCCGCGCTCTGCGCGGCCACGCCGGTCTTTCTTTTTCTTCGCGCCGAGGACGTCCTCCAGAAACGCGCGGGCCACGCCGCCCGGGGTGAGACGGAACTGCGGATCATCAACCCCGCGGGCGCCACCCTCTCACTTCTGCGAGCGGGGGAAACGCTTGAGCAGGCCCCGCGGGGGGTCGTGGTACAGCGCCAGCGCCGTTCGGCTGCAGCTCAGCTTCCGCGAAGAGTCGCAGCCCGAACTGAGCAGCGACGACCTGGGCTTCCGCATCGCCGCCTTTCTCGGCGCGACGAGATAGTCCGTCCGCCACTGTGCCCCTGGCACTCTGGACAGGCAGGAGACAGCCCTTTGTTCCAGGCTCAACCTCACCGCATGGGTCTACTTGTAGACGCCTATGTGTAAACCCTGGATGTCGGCCCGCCAATGCCGACGGGCCGGAGGCGAGGGCCCGATCAGAAGGCGGCGTCGTGGCAGGTGGCGCCGAGCAGCCGGAGGCTGTGCCCCTCGGCCTTCAAAAGGTCCCAGTGCTCGGAGAAGCGGTTCGTCCCCTTCTTGATCAACAACTCGTCGTTCCCGGTGTAGACGCTGCAGTAGCCCTTGAGCCGAAGTCTCTTGCGCAGTTCCGAAAAGTACAGTTCCACGTTCGTGACCTTGAAGCCGTTGTCGAGTCCGGGCAGTCGATCGGTGAAGTCGAAGATGAGAGGCCTCGCGAGCTGGCGATCCTGGGCGATCAGCTCGTCCAGAGCATCAAACACATCGCGCGAGTAGACGGACGATGGACGATCGCAGTAGGTGTCCCGGCTCGGGGGAAGCTTGCACTCCGGATCCTGGACGGGAGGCGTCACGATGGCGGGAAGCGGTGTGGCCGGGGTGCACGTGGACATGTACTTGGTCCAGGATGCCCCGCTCGAGGTGATGATGTCGAATAGTTCGTTGTAGCCGTTCGAGCTGCGAACGTCGAGTTCCTCGCCGTCGTAGATCGCGCACAGGCCTTGCCGGTCGAGGGCCTCGGCGATCATCTTCAAGTAGGCGTTCGGGCTTTGGATGACGCCGTTTTGAACCAGGGCGTAGGGCTCCTTCGAGTCCGGATCCACGGCGGTTGAGTTCTGCGCGGCCGACACGGCATCGGTCACCGACCTCAGAAAGTCGGACGGCTCCTGGCGGCAGCCTCTTTCGGTTCCGGTGGCGGGCGGGAGGGTCCGGCAGGAAGACGGCTGGGATGAGTTTGGAGCCGGCGTTGGAGCCGGGGCTTGGCCGCTTGTCGTCGGGGCAGTTGCCGCCGTGGGCGTTGAAGGTGACGTGGCGGGTGTTGACGACCCGCAGGCGGCGATGAGAACCGCGCCAAACGGGACCAGGAGGCGGTGAACTTTCGGCATGGGGCAGAGAACCTCTGTCGGAATGGGGGAGAGCACAGCGCTCAGCGGGGCGCGTCGAAGCGACGCCCGCCGATGTAAATCGCGTCGAGTTTGCGGGTGTTCGCGATGGCGTCGAGCGGATTGGCGTTCAGGACCAGGAGGTCGGCGGCGACACCCTTCGCGATCGTGCCGATCGTGCCCTGTTTGCCCCAGCACGAGGCGGCGCCGTCGGTCGCCGCCACGATTGCCTGCATCGGCGTGAGCCCGGACGAGACCATCATCTCCAGTTCGAGATGCTCGAAGAAGCCCTGGAAGCGGCCCGCGGGACCGGTGTCGGTGCCGAGTGCGACCCGGACACCTGCGTCGGAGAGGCGCTTCAGGTTGGCCTTCGCGACCTCGAGACCGGCCTTGTACTTCTGGCCCTGCGCCGAGGCCGGGCTCGCTCTCCTGCGCGCCTGCCGCGCCGGATCCGCGAGTTCGGCCGAGATTTCGGCGGAGTAGCCGCGGCGGAAGAATGGGTCGTTGACCCAGGGGGGTGTGCTGTCGTACACGAACGTCGAGACCTCGCGCATCAGAGTGGGGGAGTAGCAGGCGTTGTTCGCCTTCATCGCTTTGATGAAGGCGTCATCGACGGGCAGGTCGCAGACGCTGTGGGCGATGAAATCAGCGCCGGCCTGAGCGATCGCCGTGGCGTCGGAGAGATAGAAGATGTGGGCCGCGAGCCTGAGCCGAGCGGCGCGGGCGCGCTCGAGGGCGGCGCGCCAGGCCGCCTCGGGCATCTTCTTCGATGTGCCCAGGTTGTCGTCGATGCGGATCTTGACGAGGTCCGGTCCGAGCGCGATCGCCTTATCGGTGTCGGCCCGCGCGGCCTCTTCGGTCTGTGCGGAAACGCTCGGGCCGGCGAGGAACACGCGGGCGTGCCCGGACGGCCCCTCGGCCTGCTCGGCGCGCAGAGCGAAGGCCTCCGCCTGGTCGTCGCCCAGGGAGAAGACCGTCGTGACCCCGTAGGTCGCGTACGCCCGAAGCTGCCGGACCAGGTTGTCGCGCGTGTAGTGCTGCGGATCGGACTTCACGCCCAGGACGGCTGAGAGATGACCGTGCGCGTTCACGATGCCCGGCATCAGCGTCTTGCCCCGCACATCGATGCGGTTGGCGCGGTCCGGCGCCTTCACGTTCGCCGCGGGGCCGACATCGGTGATGACGC
This sequence comes from Vicinamibacteria bacterium, assembly GCA_031412915.1. Lineage (GTDB taxonomy): Bacteria > Acidobacteriota > Vicinamibacteria > Fen-336 > JAGNNV01 > JAGNNV01. Next base: position 23,172 of record JANODX010000057.1, read on the forward strand.
CGTCCTTCACCACGACCGTGCCTCGCTCGATCACCCTCCCGGCGCCATCGATGACGCGCCCGTCGACGAACGCCGTCACCTGAGCGGCTGCGGGGACGGACGTCAGGAGAAGCCCGATGATCGGGGCCATGGCACATAGCGTCATGACCGCGATTCTAGTGTCCACGAGAGAGATGAGGTCGCAAGCTCGCCAGACGAAGTAGGCTCCCTCCCGAGAGACCTCCGATGATGCGACGCGCTGCCGGCTTGACGTGTGCCAGTCTTCTGTTGTTCCTGCTCCTCCCCTCGGCCGGGCTCGGTCTGCAATGGCCGGAATCGACCGACCGGATCGAAGACGCCTCTTTCTGGCGGATGTTCTCGGAGTTCTCGGAGCCGAGCGGTTTCTTCCAGTCCGACAATCTCATTTCGAACGAGCGCACGTTCCCGGCCATTGTCCCGCAGATCGCGAGCCTTCATTCCGCCCAGAGCGGGTACGTCGGGGTGGGCCCGGAGCAGAACTTCTCGTACCTTGCGGCCCTCCGGCCGCGCATCGCCTTCATCGTCGACATAAGACGGCAGAACGCCATCCTCCACCTGCTCTACAAAGCGCTCTTCGAACTCGCCCCGAACCGGGCCGACTTTGTGTCCCGTCTGCTCTCGCGGCCCCGCCCGCGCGGTCTCGGCTCGGCTTCGGGCGTCGGTGATCTCTTCGCGGCCTTTGCCGGCGTGCCTCCGAGCCCCCGCCTCTTCGAGGCGAACTTGAAAGAGATCCAGTCGCGCCTCGTGGAGAAGCACCGCTTCGCGCTCAACGAGGAGGACCTTGGCGCTTTGAAGTACGTGTACTCTGCTTTTTTCGAAGCCGGGCCAGCACTTCAGTATTCCTACGGCTCTTCTCGCCGCGGACGGCCCTTCCCGACCTTCGCCGAATTGATGACGGCCACGGACGATCAAGGGATCGCACGGAGTTTCCTGGCCCGCGAGGAGAGCTATGGGACGGTGCGCGAGATGCAGCGGCGCAATCTGATCGTTCCGGTGGTCGGGGACTTCGCGGGAACCCGCGCGCTCAAGTCCGTGGCCGCCTACCTGGGCGGGCGGGGTTTCACGGCGACCGTCTTCTACGCCTCGAATGTCGAATCGTACCTGTTTCGGAACGACGACTGGCGGATCTTCTACGGCAACGTCTCCGCCCTGCCCTTCGATCGCCGAAGCGTGCTGATTCGATCGGTCTTCGGCGGATTCGGGGGCGCCGGCGCCGACTATCCGGGGACGGGCCGGCCAGGAAGCCTCCAAATCGATCCGCTCGAGGATCTCGCGGCGGCCTACCGCCGAGGCGAGATCTCCAGCTACGGCGACCTGCTGGCACGAGCTAAGTAGGCGGAGACGAGACTCCGATCGTCCGTGCCGACTTCACCCGCGCCCGGCGAGGTTGGTTTACAATGCGCGGCATCTTGAGGCAACGCTGGTTGAGGATTGGTGTCATCGCGGGAGTTGCGTTCGGCGCGCCCTGCGCAGCCCTCGTCTATGCGCAGGAACCGCCGGGGGGGGCGGGCCAGCCAGCAGGGGCGCCTCCGGGCACGGCTGCGGTGGCGGGTCCTGGGGGGGAAATGCAAGCGGAAGCGGCTTTGGCGCGGGACTGGCGACTCGAGCTTCAGGTGGACGGCGCCTACGACGACAACGTGCCCTTCCTGCGCGTTCCGGAATCCGACATTTCGGGCACACTCCGAGCCAACCTGACGCGATGGATCCGGGGACCGCGGGGCACCTTCTCCATCGGCGCCACCGGCGATGTCGAACGCTACCGCGAGCTTCAGCAGTACGATCAGTTCAACTACGGTGCGAACCTGTCAGCTGCCTACCGCAGCTCGCCCCGCACGACCTTCACTCTGACGGATACCTTCGCAAAGGGCTACACGGGCGATTCGCTCGTGCTCGCCGACGCCGGAGTCCTCCTGCCCCGCACGGTGTCCAAGACGAATACGGCAAGCCTCGACGTGGCGCACCAGATTTCCCCCTTGTGGACCTGGAAGGCCTCGGCTGCGCATGAAATAGTCCTCTTCGATTCCGACCTCGCCTTCGACGGATCGACGCTTCTGGGGCGCGCCGGGATCGACCGGAGGGGGGCGCGGGACTCGGTCGGTATCTACTACGAATTCCGGCGCGACTGGGTGACGAACCGATCGAGCGCCGACACGCACGGCCCGAGCCTGCGGGTCGAGCGCCGCTTCGCCAAGGCCCCGGCTATCTGGCTCGATGTGGGCGCCCGGAGGCTGCAGGCGGTTGTGGGTACTGCGAATCCTGTCGTCTTCTCCGGCGGGACCGGCCTCACGCTTCGGTCCACGAAGCAGGTCATTGAGGCGAGTGTGGAGCGGGCCGTTGAGCAGGCGTATGGATCGGGGGGCGTGCAGATAAGGTCCGCGGTTTCGCTTAAGTTTGTTCGAACGATGACCGCCCGCGTGACCCTCGACCTGTTTGGAGACGTGGGTCGAAACGCCCCACCCGGGGCCGATGCGAGCCTGAAGTCCGACACCAGGGACCTGCGCGCGAGCCTGGGATTCCGCCTCGCCAAGGACATCCGGCTCGATGCGGGCGGCGGCTACCGTAGCGTCGAAAGGTTGACCGCCGGCCGCGTAGAGTCCCGCTTCGCCACGCTCAGGCTGAGGGTAGGGCAGAATTGGTGAGGGTCGGCAGGTCGTCGCCTTCCGTTTGGATTACTCAGTTAAAGAATTTGCAGTAGGGAGATCGCCTGATGAGAGTTCACTTCCGAGTCGTTTTGTGCAGCGCCCTGGCAGCCTTCATCGTGGGGTGCGGGCAGACGACGGCGCCGTTCGTCTGGGTCGATGCCATGCCGCTTCCCCCGGTCAGTGCAGGCACGGACTACATCATTGGCGTGGGCGACCTCCTGAGCGTCCAGGTCTGGGAGCAGGAGAAAATGTCGACGAAAGCTCGGGTCCGCACGGACGGCAAGATCTCGATCCCCTTTCTCTACGACGTGGTGGTGGTGAACAAGACCCCGGGCGACGTGGCCCGTGAGTTGGAAGTGGCGCTCAAGCCCTACATGCTGGTGCCCAAGGTCAACGTGGTCGTGGACGAACCCCGGCCGCTCACCGTGTCGGTCATCGGCCAGGTGGCCAGGCCCGGACAGTACGTGGTCGACCGCGCGGCCGGGATTTCGCAGGTGCTGGCTGCGGCCGGTGGTCTGTCCGCCTTCGCCCACAAGGACCGCATCTTCGTCATCCGTGAGGTTGACCAGAAGCAAGAGCGGATTCGCTTCAAGTACGAGAGCCTGACCGGGGCGATCGGCGCGGCCTCGAAGTTTCGCGTCCAGAATGGCGACGTCGTCGTGGTGGAATAGAGGTCAAACCCTCGGGAACCGACGTGCGGATGCCGGGCCGGGGCGTTCGACCCGTCGCGCCATCCTCCTCCGATCCCAGTAGTTAAGGAAGCGCAGCTCACGGCCGAAAGTCCAGGGAAGAGTCATCCTGGAGGTCGGTATGTGACGCAGGTAACAACAAGCCTCCATTCGTCGGCGCCAGGCGAAATTTTCCTTGACAATGTCCCCCCTTGTCGAGGTATCTTGCTGCCTTCCCAAGTTCAGTAGACGTAGCTCATGACGTGCATGGCTCGCGGCCACGCGCATCCTTGAAATTCGGGGCGATGTATCCACTCGAATTTCCGGGCGGCGCTTATCTTCGAAGCCAGGTCTGCACCGCAAGACTCCGCCTCTGACCTTACCGACAAGGGGGTCTTACACCGTGATTCGCTTGTTTAATCACTTCATTGCCGTCCCTATTATCGTACTTGCGATGATCGAAGCCGCCGTTCTTGCCCTTTCCATCCCGGCCGGAGCGGTGATCAGATACCAGGAAGCCGACCTGGTGGCCCAGCACGGCGTGGCGATTTTTGGCGCCGGGCTCTCGTTCGTAGTCGTGATGCTGGTCATCATGGGCTGCCTGGGTCTTTACAACGCCGATTCTCCGGGCAATTTTGGCGAGAGGATCGTGCGCGTCGGCGTTTCGTTCCTCGGTGGGTTCCTCGTCCTGACCCTGGTTTTCTATCTCGTGCCCCCCCTGCAGTTGGGGCGCGGAGTATTCGCGATCGCCTGGCTCCTGGCCATGGCGGGCGTTTTCGCCGTGCGGACCCTCTTTCTGCACTACTACAAGAGAGTCGAGGTTCTGACGCGGCGCGTCCTCGTGGTGGGATCCGGCCGGTGGGCCCTGCCCCTCGATGGCCTGGAGAGCGCCCCGAGCGGGAGGCAGTTCCGCATTGTCGGGTTCGTGCCCGTAAACGACATAGAGTCCCTGGTCGACCCGAAGCGCATCGTGCAGGTCAAGCGATCGCTATCGGAAGCCGCCAAGGAGTACGCCATCAACGAGATCGTGATCGCGGTCGGCGATCGCGAGGCCGGCAAGTTGCCCTATCAGGAGTTGATCGAGTGCAAGCTCGCCGGCGTGGACGTTACGGACCTGCCCACTTTCTACGAGCGCGAACAGGGGCGTTTGCGAATCGACTGGCTCAGCGCAGGCTGGCTGGTTTTTGGCGAGGGCTTCAGGTCCAACCGGCCCGACCGGATCGCGAAGAAGGTCTTCGATCTCGCCCTGGGCAGCCTCTTGATGCTTATCTCTTTCCCGGTGATGGTGATAACCGCCCTCGCCATCCTGATCGAGGACGGCGGGCCGATCTTCTACCGTCAGACCAGGGTCGGCATGTCCGGCAAACCCTTCAGCATCTTGAAATTCCGCAGCATGCGGAAGGACGCCGAGAAGACGTCCCAGCCGGTCTGGGCGCAGGTGGGCGACTCCCGCATCACGCGGGTCGGCCGAATCATCCGGAGACTTCGCATCGATGAGCTGCCCCAGGTCATCAACGTCCTGCGCGGCGAGATGAGCGTCGTCGGGCCGCGTCCCGAACGACCGCCTTTCGTCGACGAGTTGCTGAAGTTGATCCCGTACTACTCGGTTCGGCACAGCGTGAAGCCGGGCATCACCGGTTGGGCCCAGGTGCGCTATCCCTACGCGGCCTCCGTGGATTCCGCGGCGGAGAAGCTCGAATACGATCTCTACTACGTGAAGAATCGGAGCCTGTTTCTCGACATGCTCATCGGGATCGAAACGGTGGGGGTCGTGGTTTTCGGAACAGGATCGCGCTGAGGCCCTTCGCTCGCGCCCGAAGGCGGGGGCAGTGGGAGGCTCCGGCCACACCGGCCGAAAGCTGGCCACGGGAGGCCCGGCAAGGACTCCCTTAATCGAGTTAACCCTGTGCGGCAAGGGGCGCGGGGCCATCTTCCCGCCCAGGCATCCAGTGCGAAGAGGTTCGAACGGGGCTCTCGGAGTGAATGAGGAGAAGCCTGTTTCTCGATCGCATATCGAAATCGAATGGGGCAGGGTGGTGTTTCGGGAGAGCCCTGACACTCTCCATGCGCTCGCAGCACGGGTAGACCCCGTGCGACAAGCGAGTGTAAACTTCCACACTACGGGCCGTTCTGGGAGGGACTTTCGTGAACCAAACGATGCAGAGTGACTTCGGCACGATCGTAGCGAAGCTACGGAGCGGATGGCAGTACCGGTGGCACGCCGCGGTGCTCAGTTGGGTTCTGTGCGTCGTGGGCTGGACGGGGGTCGCGGTTCAGCCCACGCGCTACGAGGCCGCCGCTCGGGTGCACGTGGACACCGAGGGCATCCTGCGCCCGTTGCTCGAGGGACTGGCCGCCCAGCCCAACCGCGATCAGCAGCTCGCGATGATGACCCGAACCCTGCTCAGCCGGCCGAATCTGGAAGCCGTGGCCGCCGCCGCCAACCTCAAACCCCAACATCCCGGCCCCCAGGCCAAGGAGGAGATGATCGACGGGCTTTCGAGGGCGATCCAGCTGAAGAGCGCCTCCCAGAACAACCAATACACGATCGTCTATTCCGACGAATCCGCGGTCGTCGCCAAGACGGTGGTCGAGGCGGTCCTGAAGATGCTGCTTGAGGGTAGCGCGGGCGAGCAACGTCGAGACAGCAGCGAAGCGTACGGCTTTCTTTCGGCGCAGATCACGGCATACGAGAAGAGCCTCGCCGCGGCGGAGGCCGTGCTGCGGGATTTCAAGCTTAGAAACCCCGACTTCCAGCCCGGCCGCGACTATTTTGCCCGCCTGAGTGAGGCCGACGCGGCTCTGTCGGCGGCCAGGCTAGGCCTTCAAGAGGCGGAAAACCGCCGGGCCGCCCTTGTTCTGCAGGTTGCCGCCGAGAACGAGGCAGTTCCGGGGATCTCGGCGCCGTCGGGCAACCCCCAGCTGGAGGCCCGCATTCAGGAACTGCGCAGGAACCTGGATGCCTTGCGTCTACGGCTCACGGAGGAGCACCCCGACGTTGTGTCCACCCGGACGCTGCTTGAAGGATTGGAGCGACAGCGACAGAATGAGATCGCGGCGGGACGCGCGGCGGGCAGCGATTCCAAGACGGGGCCGCGGTCCTCGAATCCGCTGATCGCGATGGCGAGAGCGGAAGCGGATGCGAGTGTTGCTTCGCTACGGGCCCGGGTCGCCGAATACCAGCGGCGTTACGCGGAGATAAGGGCGCACGCGGAAAACATGCCCAGGCTCGAAGCCGAGTTCACTGGCCTCAATCGAGAGTACGAGGCACAGAAGCTGAGCTTCGAGAAGCTTCTGGCCCGTCGGCAATCCGTGAAGATCTCGCAGGACGCCGACGCGCGGAAAGGGGTGGTGCCTTTTCGAATCGTCGACCCGCCCCGTGTCCCGCAGGACCCGGCCTCACGCAAGCGATCACAGCTCATGGTCTCGGCGGTGTTGCTCCTCGGGGTGGCGACCGGGTTTGCACTGGCCTTCGCCCTGAGCCAGATTCGGCCGACCTTTCCCGACGCTCCTACCCTGCGGGATGTCACGGGGTTGACCATCCTCGGTACGGTCTCCGCAGTCTTGACCCCCTCGGAGGTCATCGGCCGCAGGAAGAACCTCTATGCCTGGGCGGGGGCCTACGCCGGCCTCGTGGTGGCGTACGGCGGCGTCATGGTGATTCTGTGATGGGTTCCAGGGGACGACCATGAGCATTATCGAGCGCGCAATAAGGCGCTTGAAGCCGGGCGGAGACGAAGAAGCGTCTCCCGGTCCCGAAATTCGCCCCGAGCCTCCGCGCGCCCAGCCGGTTCCGACGCTGCCGACTCAGGAGTTGCTGGAGTCGAAAGCGGGGAGCGCGACTCCGCCGCCGCCGGGCGACGCGGAGGTCGACGGCCCATTCGAGACGATCGACCTGGCCAAGCTGGAAAGCGACGGCATGATCGTTCCGCACGGGAAGAGAACCCAACTCTCCGAGGAGTTTCGGGCGATCAAACGTCCGCTCCTCCAGAACGTCAGACAACGGGGCGTGAAAGCCGTCCGAAAGAGCAACCTGATTCTCGTGACCAGCGCTTTTCCGAACGAGGGAAAGACGTTCTCATCGATCAACCTCGCCATGAGCATGTCGCTCGAGCCCGACCATTCGGTCCTCCTCATAGACGCCGACGTGGCCAAGCCCCGCTCGGAAGATTTTCTTGGGCTGAGCCCGCGGCCCGGGCTCATGGATCTGCTGCTCGATCCGAAGCTCCGCCTGGCGGATGTCGCGATCCGAACGAACGTCGATCGTCTCCAGGTGTTGCTGGCCGGCCGCGCCCATCTTCAGGCCAACGAACTCCTTGCCAGCGAGAGCATGAGCAGGCTGCTCGACGAGTTGGCGGCAAAGCCCGATCGCATTGTCATCTTCGATGCGCCCCCCCTGCTCGTGACGACGGAGGCCGCAGTGCTGGCCCAGCGTGTGGGTCAGGTCGTGGTGGTGGTCGAAGCGGGTAAGACGGCCCAGGCGGCGGTCAAGACCGCCCTGGCGCAGATCGACGGCTGCAGGGTTTTCGGGCTGCTCAACAAGAGCACGAACGCGCTTGGAGAGAATCAGTTCAACTATGGCCGCTATGGTGAAAGTGAGTAGGAGATGATCCCTCCTCCCCTGCACGAAGCCTTCTATGGGTTGAGCGCCAGACCCTTTTCGCTCAGCCCCGATCCCGCGTTCTTTTTCGGCAGCAAGGTTCACCTGCGCGTCCTCTCGTACCTCGAGTACGGCGTGTACCACGCCGAGGGCTTCATCGTGGTCACGGGCGAAGTCGGCGCGGGGAAAACCACCCTCGTGCGCAAACTGTTCGGCGCGCTCGACCCCGCGAAGGTGATCGGCGCACAACTGGTGAGCACTCAACTCGATGGAGAAGATACCCTGCGCATGGTCATGGCCGCCTTCGGTTTGACCGCGACGACCAAGAGCAAGGCGGTGCTGCTGACGCGCTTCGAGGGGTTCCTCCTGGCCTGTCGGGAGCAGGGCAAGCGGGTCCTGCTCGTGGTCGACGAGGCGCAGAACCTTCCCTTCGGCGCCCTCGAGGAGTTGCGGATGCTCTCGAACTACCAGGCCACCGACCGCTCTTTGATCCAGACCTTCCTGGTCGGCCAGCCGGAGTTCCGAGCCACCATGCTCGGCGAGCGGATGAGCCAGCTGCGCCAGCGCGTGATCGCCGCCTGCCATCTCCCCGCCCTGGACGCCCTGGACACTCAGGCCTATATCCGGCACCGCCTCAAGACGGTGGGCTGGACCGGCGACCCCGCGTTCGAAGACGACGCGTTCGACGAGATCCACACCTTCACCGGCGGCATTCCCAGGAAGATCAACACCCTGTGCGATCGGCTGATGCTGATGGGCTTCATCGACGAAAAACACGCGTTTGGGGCTCGCGAGGTCCGCGAGGTGATCGCTGAAATCCAGATCGAGATGGGTGGGATGGGCGGGCTCGGGGTCACCGAGCGCTGAATCGCTCCTCCCCCTTGTTCCCGAACGCGGAGACCTGCGCCTGGGTAGACTGACCGGATGATCACCCGCGCGCTCACGGCCCCCGCGCTGCTCGTCGTTCTTCTCGTTTTCTTCGCCGAAGCGGAAGCCGAGCCGAAACGGGCGCGCAATGTCATCCTGTTCCTGGCCGATGCGGGCGGCGTGCCCGTCCTGAACGCGGCCAGCCTGCACGGATACCAGGCCCCGCTCAAACTGCAGGTCCAGACGTGGCCGCATCTGGGGCTCAGCGACACGTCCGCCATCGACGATTTCGTTTCCGACTCCGCGAACGGCATGACCGCGATCATGACCGGCCAGAAGACCAGGAACGGTGTGATCAGCCAGGGTCCCGAGGCGATTCGCAACCGCACGGACGGCCGCCCGCTCAAGACCATCCTCGAGTACGCGGAGGAGCGCGGCCTGAGCACCGGAGTCATCACGGACCAGTCGATTGCCGACGCGACCCCCGCCGCCTGCTATGCCCACAGCAACGAGCGCTCGAAATGGGGCGAAATCTTCCCCCAGGCTCTGGCGCCCCGGTTTGGGGACGGGGTCGATGTCCTCATCGGCGCGGGTCGATACGAGATCGAGAATCAGCTCAAGGCCCGCGGCTCCGGATTCGAAGCGCTCGCCGCGCGTTACCAGCGGCCGATTCTCGCCTCCCTCGACGCCGCGCACGCCGAACGCGGCCGCCTCGTCGTGGTGGGGGACAGAATCGACGTGCGCGCGGCCGCCCTGCGCGCGCTCGACGAACTTCAGAAGAACGAGAGGGGTTACTTTCTAATGGTCGAGTGGGACGCCCACACTCCCGACCCCCGGGCCGGGCTCGATCGGCTGGTCTCGTTCGACAAATTGGTGAAGGAAGTCCAGCAACGTGTGAACCTCGAGGACACGCTCCTGCTCTTCACTGCCGATCATTCCTTCGCGCTCCGGGTCGAGAGCGGTGGTCCCGAGGACCCGCTTCTGGCCGGCTACGACGAGTGGAAGGCTTCAGGGGTGAGAGGCCGGACGGTGCGGCTCAAGCACATCGTGGTGGACGACTCGCACACCGCGGAAGAGGTCGCAGCCATCGCCATCGGCGCAGGTTCGGAACGCGTGAGCGGCTTCTTCCCGAATACGCGCCTCTTCCACGTGATGCTCGATGCGTGGGGTTGGAAGGCGGACATCGAGACCCCGAAGGACTAGTCCGATGCTGCTCCTGCCCCTCTTCCTTCTCGTGCAGGCGCCGGCCGAGCGCGCGATTCTGGAAGTCGAATACGCGCGAGGGGAGGAGGTCGCGCCTCTTCTGAGCGCGCTCAAGAGTCCGGACCCGAGGCTGCAGCGTCTTTCCGCTCGAGCGGCGGGGCGGCTGGAACGCCCGGCACTTTCCTCTGCCGTGGCCCCGCTTCTCCGCTCCGTCAACCCGGACGTGCGGCGCGAGGCGGTGGCCGCGTTGGCGCAGATGAACGCGGCTTACGACTTTTCCTCCCTGATCCCCTTGGAGAAGAGCGGCGCCGTGCGGGCCGCGATCTATGAAGCGATCGGCCGGGCCAGGCCCATCGGTTCCGGCAGTGAGACGCTCTTGACCGCCGGACTCAAAGATGATGATCTGGCCGCGCGCTCGGGAGCGGCCCGGGGCCTCGAAGCCCTGGTGCGACTCAACATCAAGACCACGCTCCCGCGCCCGCCCACCCTTGCCGGCCTGCGCGAGGCCATCCGCGACAACGCCGACTCTCGACTGCGCCAATTCGCCCTGCTGGCCCTCACCGCCGCGGGCGACCAGGACGCCGTGACCTTCGCCATCGCATTGCGGGACCCGGACCCTCAGGTGCGTCGTCTCGCGGTGATCGGGTCGAAGCGGTGGCGGGACGACCCATCGCCGATGGTTCGCTTCGAAGCCGTGCGTCTCGCCGCAACCTGCGCGCGGGCGCTGGCCGCGGTCAAGGATCCGAGCGGTCACGTCGCTCTGGCCGCGGTGGACGCGCTCGGAGCGCAGAAATGCGAGGCCGCCGCCATCGAGGCGCTGGTCGATCGAGGCGAGACCTGGCGCATCCGGTCGCGCGCTCTGGTATCGCTCGCGAAGGTGGCGCCCGAATCGGCGCGCGGGCGCCTCGCCAGTTTCCGGGACGATCCGGTCTGGCAGGTGCGAGCCTACGCGGCGAGCGTGGCCCGCATCCTGAAGGATGAGGCGTCGCTTGGGGTTCTGGCCATGGACAGGAACCCGAACGTGGCCGCCGCGGCCATGACCACGGCGGACGAGGCCGTGCGCGCGCTCGCCAGCGACCATGCGGGACTGCTCCTGGCGGCGGCGGCAAGGCTCAAGGGCGACTCGGCTCTGAAGAACCTCGCTCCTCGAATTGCGGGCGCGATTGAACGACTCACTCGCGATGACCGAGCCACGTTACGGGACCCAAGGATGAAGTTGATCGAACTTCTCGCCGAGACGGGAGATCCGGGCGCGATCGAGAAATTGCGGCCGATCCTGGCCGATCGGGATCCCGTGATCGCGGCTCTGGTCGCGAAGGTCCTGACCGCGAAAACCGGTAAGGCGATCAAGCCGAAGACCACCCGCTACCTTCCGGAGCCCTTCCCTTCCGAGGCGTCGCTGCGTTCTCTGGAAGGGGCTCGGGCCGTTATCACCATAAAGGGCCTTGGCGCATTCACGGCTCAGTTGCTGACGGAGGAAGCTCCGGCCACCGTCGCCGCGTTTGGCGGACTGGCGGAAAAGGGTGCTTACAACGGTCTTACTTTCCATCGCGTGGTTCCGAACTTCGTCCTTCAGGGCGGCAGCCCGGGCGCCGATGAGTACGATGCATTGACCTCGGAGTTCATGCGCGACGAACTCGGCGCCACCGGCCACGAGCGGGGAACCCTCGGCATCTCCACCCGCGGGCACGACACCGGGGACGGTCAGATCTTCGTGAATCTGGTCGACAACTGGCGCCTCGACCACACGTACACCGTTTTCGCGCGCACGATCTCGGGCATGGATGTCGTCGATCGGATTCAGGAAGGCGATGTAATCGAAACGGTCCGGATCGATCGACGGGGCGAGCCTTTCCGCTAGACCCCGCGTCGGATGGCGCGGCTCGCGATCCAATCGATGAGGCGCGGCGCCACCAGCCGGACGAAACGACCGAGTTTCCCGCGCCTTGAGGTGATGAGGAGACGCCGTCGCTTCTCCATGGCCCCCACGATGAGCCTGGCGCAATCCTCCGCGGGCATGGCTACCCGTTCCGCGATCGTGCTGTCGCCCACGGGTTTTCCGTCCGGCCCGTAAGCGCGGGCATGGATCTCGGACTGGACGAAGTCCGGCGCGATCATGGTCACGGACACGCCGAACCCGGCCAGTTCGATGCGCAAGGACTCGAACAGGCCGAAGACCGCATGCTTGCTGCCGGAGTACGCGGTGCGGAGCGGAACCCCGGTCAGGCCGGCTACCGAGGAGATGACCACGATCTGCCCGCGTGACTTCTTGAGGTGGGGAAGAGCCTCGTGGGTGAGATAGACCGGGCCGAGATAGTTGACCCGCATCAGCTTCTCGAAGACACTGGTGTCGGTCATCTCGTCGAACCGCGCGTTCATCCCGCTCCCGGCGTTGTGGATGAGGACGTGGAGGGCGCCAAAGACATCCATCGTCCGGCGGATCAGCCGGCGGCAGTCCTCCTGGTCCGTGACATCCGCCTTCACCACGAGAGTCCTGGCCCCGAGGGCCTGGCACTGCGATTCAACCGCGCGCAGGGCGGCCTCGTCGCGCGCGGCCAGCACGAGCGTCGCTTTCTGCGGGGCCAGGGAGAGGGCGAGCGCCTTGCCGATGCCCTGGGACGCGCCGGTGAGGACGATGACCTGGCCGTTGTACTTCGCCATCGCAGGGGGGCTCTTACCTTGCGGCCGCCGGGGCCGCGCCGGCGGTGAAGCCCGGGGCCCGGAAGGTCTCCTTGCCGCCCATCACGGTCAGCAGGACCCGCGTTTTCAGTATCTCGCCCGGCGGGACTTTCGTGATGTCCTGGGACAAAACCACGAAATCGGCGAAGAGGCCCGGTGCGATGCGACCGAAGTCGTTCTCATTGAAGCCCGCATAAGCGCCGTCCACCGTGAAGTGGCGCAGCGCCGCCTCGACGTCGATGCGGGACTGGGGCTGCCATCCTCCCGCCGGCGTCCCTTCCTCGGTTTGCCGGGTGACCGCGCAATAGATTCCCTTCAAGACTTCCATGGAGAACACCGGCCAGTCGCTCCCGAAGGCCTGGCGGGCTCCCGAGTCGTCGATGGCCTTGAAGGCCATGGCCCGCGCGCTTCTTTCCGGCCCCAGGGCGCCCGCGTACGCGCCCAGGGTGTTCGCGTCCGGGTTCGCGAACAACGCCTGGGTCGCGGCGACGACACCCAGCGGCTTGAACCGCGCGATATCGGCGAATTGCGGGACCTCGATGTGCTCGACTCGATGGCGCCGGTTCGACGTGCCGTTCACCCTGGCCGCGTTTTCGAAGGCGTCGAGTGTCACCTGGATGGCCCGGTCGCCGATGGCGTGAACAAAGAGTTGGAAGCCCTCGCGGTCGAAAGTGGCGACCCCGCGTTTGAGTTCGTCCGCGGTGTAGTTTGGAATGCCGGTCTCGCCGCCGCCCGCGTACGAGGCCAGCATCCAGGCGGTCTTCGACTCGACCACGCCATCGGCGAGCGCCTTGATGCCGCCGAAGCGGAACAGCGGCCCCGAGTACCTGGCCCGCAGATCGCGGTATTGGGCGAGGGTCGCGGCCTTGGGGTCTGCGCTGAAGGGGAGAGCGTTGTAGAAGCGGACCTTGAGCCCGCCTTCCGCCATGACCCGTTCGTAGGCCGGCAGATCGGCCAGATCGAAACCGGCATTGTGCGCGAAGGTCAGGCCATAGGATGCCGCGAGGGCGAGACCGGCCTTCAAGGCGCGGTACTTGTCTTCGTCGGTGGGCCGGGGCAACAGCCGGCGCACCAGGCCCTGGGCTGCTTCCTTGAGTGCGCCCGTCGCCTCGCCCCGCGCGTCGCGCACGATCTTGCCGTTTTCGGGGTCCCTGGTGTCGCGCATGATTCCCGCGAGGTCAAGGGCCTTCGTATTCGCCCAGCCGGTGTGGCCGTCGTAGCCCTGCATGAAAGCCGGTCGATCGGGCACCACCTCGTCCAGCCATTTTCGATGGGGAAGATTCCCGGGGAACACTCCGTAGTTCCAGCCGCGTCCCGTGATCCAGGCAGCACCTGGATTCGCCTTTGCGTGGGCCGCGATCCTCGATTGCACCTGTTCGAGACTGTTGAGGCCGTCCAGGGTGACCGCGTTCAACGTCAGGCTGCCGCTCACGAAGTGAAGATGACTGTCTCCGAAACCCGGCACCACAAAGGCGCCCTGAAGGTCGACGATCCGGGTTTCCGGCCCCGCGGTCTTGAGCAGTTCGAGCGATGCGCCCACGGCCACGATGCGACCGTCCTTGATCGCGAACGCCTCGGCGGCTGTTTGGTTCGGGTCGGCGGTGAAGACCCGCGCATTGTGCAGGATCGCCTCCGGTGCGGGAGGCTGGGCGGAAGCGATGAGAAAGGCGAAAGCGAGAGGTAGTGCAGTCACAGGAGTCCTGGAAGTTTGTTGGGGTCGAGTATAGGAAGCCGGCGCATTTGAGACGACGCTCTTTGGTTCAGGCCTGAATCCTCATCTTGTTCCCCCACCACCAGACGAGGGGAACGAGGGCGATCATGGTGGTCGCAATCGCGGCGATTCCGGGAGGCGGGGGACCAAGAACGTTGCCCGCGTAGATGATGGCTAGAGTCGCGATGAGCACCCAGAAGCCCCGAGGCACCCGGCGGCCGCGCACATAGAGCGCCACCGCGCCCGCGAACATCAACCCTTCGACGGCGACGGTGAGGGGCACGGAGTTCCACATTCCGAGCCCCACCTTCTCATCGCCCCAGGGGAGAAGAGGCATATCCCGGCGGTGGGTGATGAAGTCGAGAATCCAATGGCTGAGGGTGAGGACGAGGAGGAGCCAGGCCGCGCGGGCCGGCCGGCCCAGCATCCGGTACGCGAGGGTGAGCAGACCGCCCCAGACCGCCACCATGAGCAGGCTGTGCGACCAGGGATACGAATCGAAGCGCAGCGGCGTCATGGCCGTGTCGCCGGGAACGATGGCCACGGTCTCGGCGCCCGCGAGCAGGAAATAGGGCCAGAGGGCGTCCGGGAATTGTGCGGCCACGAGGGCGGTTCCGAGAGGGAGTCGCCTCTCGGCCCGACTTGCGGCAAGGCCCATGGCGAAGTGTCCGATGAACATTGTCGATTTTTACCACGACGTGCGCCGAGGCAGGCGACCGTGCTCGATTTTCAGCAGGCCACGCCCAGGCCCAGTCCCGAGCGCCTCTCTACCCGCTCGCCGGGGAAAAGGGGCCCCGGAGTTTGTGAGCGCCGCCCCAGTGATGCGCGTCAGAAGGGCGGGGTATCGTCTCGCTTTCCATGGCTCTCCCCATTTCCTTCGCCGACATCCTGGAGGCGCGAGAGCGCCTTCGTCCCTACCTCGAGACGTCGCCGCTGCGATCGTACGCGCTGCTCGACGAGGCCGTCGGCTCCGGCGTCAGTGTCCTGGTCAAGCACGAGAACCTAATGCCCACGGGAGCGTTCAAGGTGCGCAACGGCCTTAGTGCCCTGCTGGCCCTCGAGGAGCCGACCCGCCGCCGGGGCGTGGTGGCCGCGAGTACTGGCAACCATGGTCAGGGCGTGGCCTTCGCGGGCAAGCAGGCAGGTGTGCCGGTGACCATCTGCGTCCCCCGCGGGAACAATCCGGATAAGAACGCGGCGATCAGGGCCCTCGGCGCCCGCCTCGTCGAGGAGGGCGACGACTACTCCGCGGCCGTGGAAGTGGCGAATCGCCTGTGCGCCGTGGAAGGCCTGACCCTGCTGCACAGCACCAACAATGCGGCGGTGGTGGCGGGAGCGGGCACGATCACGCTGGAGATTCTCGAACAGAATGCGGAGGTGGACATTCTCCTCGTTGCCGTGGGCGGCGGATCGCAGGCGGTGGGCGCCCTGGCCGCGGCCTCGGGCCTTGGCCGAGCCCTGAGCGTGATCGGTGTGCAGGCCGAAGGGGCTTCCGCCACGCACGACTCGTGGAAGGCGAAGCGGCGCATCACGAAGGACCGCGCGGCGACGTTCGCCGAGGGCGTGGCCACGAGGACGACCTACGATTTGACGTTTCCGGCCATGGCGGAAGGCCTCCATGACTTCATCACCGTCACGGATTCTGAAATCGCGGACGCCATGCGATTGGCCCTGAGCACGACTCACACCCTGGTCGAAGCAGCGGGCGCGGTCGGCCTCGCCGGCCTTCGCAAGCTGGCGGCCTCCCTGGCCGGCCGGCGTGTGGCCATCGTCTTTTCCGGCGCCAACGTGGACGAAGCGACCCTGAAGAAGGTCCTTTCCCGGGAACTCTGAGAGGGTCGCGTAACCGCCGAAACGGGAGACGCGGTTACAGTACCGTCCTTCACGGTAACTCGAAAAGGAGAACAACAATGGCAGTTTCGAAGGCGTCGGCGAAGTGGACGGGCACGCTCAAAGAGGGCGCGGGAACGATGAAGGGCGGATCGGGGCACTTCGAGGCTCCGTTCACGTTCGTGTCGCGCTTCGAGGGCGCGGCGAGCGGCACCAATCCCGAGGAATTGATCGGGGCCGCGCAGGCCGGTTGCTTTTCGATGTTCCTTGCCGCGCAGCTCACCAACGCCGGGCATCCGCCGAAGAGCATCGAGACTTCGGCCACCGTGCATCTTGGCGCGGGGCCCACCGTCGACAGGATCGAGCTCGAAACCGTGGCCGAGGTTCCCGGCGTGAGCAAAGAGGTCTTCGATGAGAAGGTAGCTTTCGCGAAGAAGAACTGCCCGATCTCGAAGGCGCTTGCCAGCGTGGCCGAACTGACCCTGACCGCGCGCCTGAAGTAGCTGCGTCCAGGGGGTCGAACCCCCTCGGGAGGGGTCTTACCCCACTGGTTGTCGCGGCCTCATGGGCAGAGGGGCCTCGGCTTCGAGAACGGCCTCGGGCTGAACCGTCACGTGGGTGATCCCGTGCGCGGCCGCGACCCGTTCCGCGACGGCCCGGGCCACACCCGTTCCATGGGCCTGGCCGGCCAGCGCTACATGAACGGTCACCACCGGGAAACCGTCCGAGATCGTCCAGACGTGCAGATCGTGGAGATCGCGCACCCCCGGCGTGGCTCGGATCGTTGCCTCGATGGCCGCGGCCGAGACTCCGGGCGGGGCCTGCTCCATGAGGACGGCCGCCGATTCCCTCATCAGCTTGAAGGCGCCCCACAGAATCAGGGTCGAGATGAGAATGGAAGCGACCGCGTCGGCCTGGGGAAGGCCGAATTTCAGGACCACGATCGACGCGGCGATGGCGGCCACCGATCCGGCGGCATCCGCCATCACGTGAGCCAGGGCCGCGCGCACGTTGATCGAGGCCTGAGCCTCGCGCGTCAGGGCGAGACCGGATGCGATGTTGACGATCAGGCCCAAAACCGCAGTCGCGAGCATCCAGTCGCCTCGGATCGCGGGTGCCGTCCGCAGACGGCTGAAAGCCTCGATGACGATGCCGATCGCCGCGGTAAAGAGCGCCCCGCCGCTGATGGCCGCGGCGAGAACCTCGGCGCGCCGAAAGCCGAAGGTATAGGACGCGGTGCGCGGACGCGCGGCCAGGCGTTGCGCGAAGACGGCGAGGGCAAGGGCGCCCGAGTCGACCAGCATGTGAGCGGCGTCGGACAGCAGAGCGAGGGATCCGGAGGCGACGCCGACGAAGGCCTCGACGAACGCGAAACCGAGAGTGAACGCGAGAGCGCGGGTGAGCGCCCCGCCCGCGCCATGGGAATGGGCGTGGGCGCGAGCGTGATCATGCCTGCCCTGATGTTTGTGGTCGTCCGCCATGGTCACGGCACAGCCTAAGCGCACCGGGCGCGCCACGCCGCGTCGGCCACCCTCTGGGGCTGCGGGTTCGCCCGTCGGGCCTCGCCGCGCTTCGGATGGTAGGTGCGGGGGAACGCCTATTCGTGCGCCCAGGTCGCGGTGAGGGATCCGTCGCGGTCGGACCAGCGGTAGGACGAACTCCCTCCGAAGGCCTTTTCGAGTTCACGCACCATGCGGTGGGCGAGCTTCTGCGATGTGCTCAAGATCTCGAGACCATCCCTGTCCTCCCCGATTTTCACCACTCGCCGCATGGGCTGGGTGTGGCGGGCTCTGGCTTCCACCCTCGCGATTCGGCGCCGCACCTCGCCCTCGTGCTCCTTGAGCCACGTCCCCCGCAGGAGGACCCGTCCGTAGGCTCGAGCGTCCCTCACTTGAACGCAGGCGGGACACGGGCTCCGCTCCGCGTTGTTGGCGATCGCCATGGCCGCTCTCTCGTCCTCCCGGCGCCAGGTCTTCCGCGCGTAGACCGCGCCGCAGTGCTGGCAGATCGTTCCTTCAGAGTAGGTGTGCCCGGAGGCCACGAGGGGCGACCGGTCCGGTTTCACACCGCGATGGTCGAGTGCGCGCTGACGTCTCCGGTCGACGACTTTGAGACCTCTGTCCTTCATGGCTGCTCCTCACCGGCTTGTTTCGACTAGGTATGGATCGCCTTTGCAAGTTTATCTCTCGCGTCGCGCATGGCGTGCTCGGCCCTGCGCGTGACCTCCTCGGCCTTGTGCACGACCTCTTCGGCCTTGCGTGCGACGTCCTCGGCTCCCTTCTCGACTCGGCGTCCGATCCGCCGCCGCGTTTCGAGACCCGAAGCGGGAGCGGTGAGCGTTCCGGCGACATAGCCGACCGTGGCGCCGGCGAGTGCAGCTCCCACGGTCTGGGCCACGCGCTTTGCCGTGGGATTTAGATTGGATTTCATGGGATCCTCCATTACAGGTTTACGCTTACTTGACTTCAGCAAAGACCATTCCACGGCCTGGCGGAGGAGAATCGGGCGGAGTCGCCCGCCAAGGCCTTGCGCTGAAGCCAAGGCAGGGGCGCTACGCCAGGGCGGGAAGGGGTCGCTTCCGGCCCCCCCCGGCTTCCAGGCGGGAGGGGATGGCCCTCGAGCCATTCGCAAGCTTTGCGGTCGTCCGGGTCGTATTGCGCACGTCTTTCGCGACCTTAGCCCTCGCGCGAGCGCGGTTTGCCGTTCCGGTCAACGCTGACATGGGCCATATCGAGGCCGGATGTGGCATCGGGATTGCTGCTTTCCCCGGTCGAGGTGAGCCATGGCCGCTACCGACTTCCGCATTGAACGCATCCTTCTTCCCACCGATTTTTCGGAGTTCTCGAACCAGGCTCTTCGTCACGCCCTGGCTCTAGCCCGGAAGTTCAAGGCGCGAATCAAGGTCCTCTACGTGATTCCCCAGGTGTACGTTTCCGGTGAAGCGGCCTTCATCGGCGGGGCCTGGCTCAACAACCCCGAGATTCGGCAGCAGGCGGAGGAGGAACTGCGGCGCTTCTTGTCCCCTGCCCGGGAGGCCCGGATCGATCACGAAATAGAAGTTCGGGAGGGGGAACACTGGCGGGAGATCGTAGCCGCCGCCGAGGAGATGCGCGCAGACCTGGTGGTCGCGGGTACGCACGGGCGCAGCGGGGCGGAGCGCTTCATCCTGGGTTCGGTGGCGGAGAAACTCGTCCGCCGCCTCCCCTGTCCGGTGCTGACGGTTTGCCACGAAGAGGGGCGGACCTGGGAGGCGCCCGGTTTGATCGGTCGAATACTGTGCGCGACGGATTTCTCTGAAGCCGCGTCTCACGCACTCAAATTCACTCTGGCCCTGGCCGCTTCGACTGAAGCCGAGGTGACGCTCCTTCACGCCGTCGAAATTTTCCCGGATCTGGGCGAGGCCGTTTATCGGGCGGCGCTTCCGGAGGTGCAGCCCCTGCGCGCCGAGCTTCAACGGAAGGCCGCACAGCAATTGGAAGAGGCTCTCGCCTCGGTCAGGGGCGACCACCGCGCGGTCCACGTGACGCCGCGGGTCGTGGTTGGTCGCGCCTACAAGGAAATCCTATGGGTGGCGGCCGAAGAGAGAGCCGACCTCATCGTGATCGGCGCGCAGGGACACGGTCCCATAGAGCACATGATCTCCGGTTCCAACGCCCAGCACGTGATTCGCCGGGCGACGTGTCCGGTGCTCACCGTCCGCCCCCTCCCCGCGCACTCTGCGGTGGACGAAGCTCGATCCAAACTTACTCTGGCGACACCCGCCAGGGCGAGCGGCTGAACTGACCACGACCAGGAAGCGAAGCCGGAACGAGACCCGGTTCCAGCCGCACGCTGATTCCCTACGTCCAGGACCGACACGGCCTCCAGACCGCGGCTGGTCCGCACCCGCTGAATCGCATGCCGCTATCGTGAATGAGGCTCAGGCGCGAGTATCTACGGCTGTGCCATACTGCCTTCAGTGCGGTTGAACATGTCTCCATCGTTGCGCAGCGGAGAGGTCGAGGATGTCAGGCTGCCAGCATGACCCTCGGCCGGCAACTGCAAGGGCTGGCCAGCAAGGTTCGAGAAATGCCCAAATACATCAGCCTGTTCACCTACAACACCGATAGCACCAAGGCCATGATCGGAAAACCCCAGGATCGGTCGGCGGCTGCGGCCAGGCTCGTCAAAGCCCACGGGGGACGACTGGAGTGCTTCTATTGGATGCTCGGCGCCCACGACGGAGTCTTCATCGCTGAGTACCCGGATGCGGTCAGCGCGGCCGCGGCCTCTGCGGTCGCTACTGGCTCGGGGGCGTTGAAGCAGATCGTGACTTACCCGCTCTTCGGCAAGAACGACATCCTCAAGGTCCTTAGGAAAGCCAGGGCGGGGGCGGGGGCGTATCGCAAGCCGGGAGCCTGAGTCACCCCGATTTGAACCTCATCCCGCCCTTCCCTCCTCGGGCCTCGAGCGAACGGTCGGCCGTGAAAGCGCCCGCGAACTAGTATTCAGAGGCGATGAGGGGCGATTGATGTCGTTGAGCTTGCGTTTCGGCGCGATTGCGATCGCGGTGTGCGCCGTCTCGTGTGGGGGAAGCTCATCGACGGTGGCGCCTTCCTCCTCAACCCCCGCTCCCTCGGTTGCCCTGTCCGTCATTTCCGGGGAAACCGGAGCTGCCGTCGGCGGGGCACGGTTTCTGATCGCCGGTCAGACCCTGATCGCCGATCAAGCGGGTCAGGTGGCGACACCCGCGGGCACGGCCGATGGCGCCCTGGTCGACATCGTGGCGCCGGGCTTTCTCGACCGGCAGACCGTCCTGCGTTCGGCCGAACCCCGGATCAGCTTGTGGCCCACCGCGAGTCCCAGCGGTCTCGATCCAGACTTCTCCTCGACGCTCGTCTACTCGGCGGCCGGATGCCCCACCCAGAGCGCGCCGAGCCAGGTCCTTCGACGACACGCGACCTCGACCACCACCGTGTTCGTCACGGGTCTTTTGGATGGACCGGCCGAGAACGTCTACACGGAAGCCCTTCGCCGTCTGAATGCCGCGACCGGCGGCATTCCCAGATATGTGATCTCCGCGGATCGCCCCACTTCAGGGGTCGTCTTCACCGTCCAGATCGACCCGGCTGCGGCCACCTGCACGGCGGGTTCAGAACCGTTGAGGGCAGGCACGACGGTGACCCTCAGCGATGGAGTCATTGTCGGAGGGACCATGACCTTCTGCACGCTCGCGGCGGCGCGTGACCTCCGCCTGGTTCTGCACGAGCTTGGTCACACGTACGGTTTGTTCCACTCGTCGAGTGTCAGCGACGTGATGTGGTGCACCGCCGGTCGGCCTGCGGACTACGCTCCCCGGGAGGTGCTGGCGATGGCACTGATGAGGCAACGGCGAGTCGGCAACCGATGGCCCGACAACGATCGCTCCGCCAGCGCGAGCCTGGGCTGGCGCGAAGAACGAACGTCCTGCGGCGCACGGTAGCCCAAGCCTCCGGGCCATCCGCCGCCGACTCTGCTTCATCCCGGGCGCCCAAAGGCCCGAGCAGGCCCCAAGGCCCTGATGCCGCCGGCGGCGATCCATCCGTCAAAAAATAGTCGCATCCAATAGTTCCGAACGCCGACGCCGGTCCGATTGAATCCCGGCAGATGCCCGGAAAACCCCCGGCCAGGCGACTGCGGTGGCGCTTGCGGCCGCGCGCGTTCGAGGTGGATTCAACATCGTGACGTGGAGGCTTCAAGACAAGGGGGAGCAAGCGATTTGGCGGCGCGGAGCCGAAGCAACTTTTCCCTCCAGCCTTCGTCTACCTGGGTAACCCAACACCGTTCTCGAGGAGCGGAAACGGGCCGAGTCGTCCCCGGTCGTTTCACCAGACCCCAACTCGAGGATCCGCCATGAACGTCGAGCCTTTCGCAACGAGAGTGCCGTATCCGGAGGAGAAGGCGATGAGGCTGGTGCTCATTGCGGCGTTTCTGAGCCTGTCCGCATGTGCAGGGGCCATGGCGGAGCCCGCTCCGCGAACGGCTTGGACGCGTACGCGCCCGCTCAGCCCTGGCGCCACCAGGCTGCTCGCGACCGCGGCGGAGCGCTCATCGACCGTCGCGGCCCTGCTGAACGAGATCGAACTGACCGATGTCGTTGTCTACGTCGCGGATTCGATGCCCGGGGTAGAGAGCGGGCCCGCCTCCAAGCTGGTCTTCCTGGCCACGGCCGGGACCAGCCGCTGTCTGCTGGTCCGGGTCGATCACTGGCGGCTCTCGCCCCTCGAGCGCATCGCTCAACTCGGCCACGAACTGCAGCACGCACTCGAGGTCGCGGCCGCGCCCGAAGTGAAGAACGCAGAGGGGCTCGCGCAACTGTACGGGCGTATCGGATGGAAAGGCCAGGGGAACCGTTTCGAGAGTGAGGCCGCCCGGACTGTGGGCTACCGGGTAAGGCGCGAAGTGGCCGGCCGGAAACTGTGAGCGGAATCGTGGCCGCGCTACTATCCTCGTGTGCGCCGGTGGCGCCTGACCAGATGAAAACCACTATCGATGCCTGCTTGGACGCCGCTTCTGATAGGACGGTGAAGGGATGAGGGCGCGCCCATGAACGGTCGATCGACAAGGATGGCGTCTCTTCCGATGGGGCTCCTCGCCCTCGGCTTCTCCTCCGCCTGCCGCCCTCCTGAGACTTCGGGCGACAAGGCTCAAAAGCCCCGCGTCGCCCTCGTGCTCAAGACGCTGAACAGCCCCTTCTTCATCGACCTGCAGAAGGGTGCTTTGGCCGCCGGCGCCCGGCAGGGCATCGATCTGCTGGTTCAGGCCGCCGAGCGCGAAGTGGATGCCGAAAAGCAGATGCAGATCGTGGAGAACCTCATCCAGACCGGCATCAAGGTCCTGCTCATTACGCCCAGCGGCTCGCGCGAGATCGTGGCCGTCCTCGCGAAGGCGAACGCGGCGGGAATTCCGATCGTAATCATCGACGACCGGATCGACGCGGAGGTGGCGGCGGCGGCCCAGGTCAAGACCGTTTCTTACGTGGGTTCCGACAACGTCGAAGGCGGGCGAGTGGCGGGTCGCGCGCTCGTCGAGTTGAGCGGAGGCAAGGCGAACGTGGCGCTTCTCGAGGGCATTCCCGGGCACGAGACGGGCGATTCGCGCCTCCGCGGTTTCAAGGAGGCGATCAAGGGCTCGCCCGGCATCAAGGTGGTCGTGTCGCAGACCGCCAACTGGGAGCGCGATCAGGGCTTCACGGTCTTCCAGAACATGATCCAGGCCCATCCCGAGATCGACAGCGTCTTCGCCTGCAACGACATAATGGCCTTGGGCGCCATCGAGGCCATCGCGGCGGCCGGCCGGACCGGCACGATACGGGTCATCGGTTTCGATGCGGTCGACGATGCGCGTGCCGCGATCGAAGCGGGGACCATGGCGGCTTCGGTCGCTCAGCTTCCGTCCGAGATGGGCCGCATTGCGGTGGAAAGCGCTGCGAAGATCATGCGGGGCGAGGCGGTCCCGTCCGAACAACTGGTGCGTATCGAGCTGGTCAGGAAGCCGGCTCCGGCGAGGTAGTTCGGCCTCGACGGTCGCGGAGCGAGAACGTCAGATCGCGGGTGGACGGTGGTGGCGGCCGGCATGGTTCAGTGCGGCATCTGATTCGTGGTCTCACCTTTCATTCCCGAAGCGCGCAGCAGGGCTTGGGCGCCACTCTCCGTCAGCACCCGGTACGCGGGCCGGCGCCCCTCCTCGTAGGATGCGCTGTGGTGAATGGCCGGATATCCCCTCGATCGAAGGCGGTCGTCCAGTGCGGCCCAGGCCTGGGGCGTGAGGCGGCTTGGGGGACGCTCGCGGAGTTGCTCGCCCAGTTGCTGCCAGGCGCCGAGGAAAGCCGACGGGTCAGCTCGAAAGTCGCGGGCGCTCGCCAGGAACGCGGCGAGCAGGCTCTCCTTGTCTCCGCCGCGCGCTTTGTACGGTCTCAAGTGAAGGCGCACGATGCCCTTCGCCAACGGCTCGATCAGGCTCTCCCCCGGCAGAGGTGAACCGAGGCCCGCCCATTCCTCGCCGAGCCGGCTTCTTGGACCGGCCTCGTCCGCGACTGCGTGCTCGCCTCCCCGAGTGGCCTGGACGATCCACTTGTAGGCATCTTCGATATGAAACGCGGGGTCGCGCTCCCACGCGTCCAGAGGCAAAGCGACCGCGGAAGAGTTCGGTGCGGTATTGCCGCCCCCGGCCGCGGACGCGACCGGTTGCCAGACGGTCACGCTACTCGCGGCGAGGATGATCACAAAGAGGGTCATGCTCGGGATCGTAGCAGTGGGCAAGGTGAGGCAGGACACTAGCCCCAGGCGCCCAGCGCCTTGCGCACGGCCACGAGCTGACCCACGTGGTAAGAGACGTGATCGGCCGCGAGCAGGATCGCGCGAAGGTAAGTCTGGTTCGGCTTCCCGGTCGGCACGCTGATCGTAAGGTCTTCCACCTCGAGCGCCAGTTGTTGGAGCCGCTCGCGGGACCGCGTGCAGGCCGCTATGCTCCCGGACCTCGCGGCCTCATCGGCCGGCGCCTTCGCCTTGGGCCAGTAGTCGTCCGGCCAGGTCAGGTCGTGAACGTATTTCTCGTTCAGGCAGAAGTCGAGGATGTCCTCCTGCGCGATCCGGAGATGCTCCAGCAGTTGCCACGGCGAGTACTCGAAACCGGGCGGGCACGCGCCACGGGCCTGCGCCGGGATGCCGGCCACCGCTTTGTCGAAGCCGACGTGGGCTTCCTTCCAGTCCAGGAGGCGCACCAGATGCTCCCGGACCGCGTCATTCGGCTCACGCATGTTGAGTTTCGCTCCTCCGCTGTCTATTTTCGCGCGGTCAGTATGGCGTCGAGCAGGTCGGGAACGCCAGGCACTGCCGATTGGAGGGCCTCGGCGCCCCGAGCGATTCCGAACATCAGCAGGACCGAGACCACGACCAGGGCGAGACCAGCGCGCTTCTTCATGGTTGGAGGACGATAGCCGACAATGGAGACCTCCCGGCGCCCCACCGTTGCTGTCCCGGGCAGCCGCGCCGGCAAAGACTCGGGCGGTCACCGGCCCAGGGCTTGTGCCGTAAAATCACCATGAGGACCTCTGAGGAACCTCTTCGATCGGATCCCCCCAAAGCCGGCGGTCTCGGGCGGGCTGGAGTCGCGAAATTCTCCCCGGCGTGATGGCCGGGCACTCTTGAAGGAGGCGCTTCCATGCGCACCATGACCACCCGCATCGTCCTGGCGTTCATTTCTCTCGCCGCCTCTGCGTCCTTCGCCGCGGCCCAGTCCCCGGACCTTTACAAGGGCATGCATTGGCGTTCCATCGGCCCGACCAGGGCGGGACGCACGCGCGCCCTGGACGGGGTGGCGAGCCAGCCCAACGTCTTCTACATCGGTTTCGACAACGGCGGGCTGTGGCGCTCTACCGACTACGGCTCCAACTGGGAGCCTCTCTTCGACCGCCAGTCGACCAGCTCCATCGGAGCCATTGCGGTGGCGCCGTCGAACCCGAACATCATCTATGTGGGGAGCGGGGGAGGCATCATTCGTCCCGACCTGTCGACCGGTGACGGGATGTACAAATCCACCGACGCCGGGGCGACGTGGACGCACCTGGGCCTGCGCGACAGCCAGATGATCGCCGACGTGGTGGTGGATCCGACAAACCCCGACCGGCTGTTCGTCGCGGCGCTCGGACATCCGTACGGCCCCAACGCGGAGCGCGGCGTTTTCCGCTCGCTCGACGGCGGCCGGTCCTTCGAGAAGGTTCTTTACCGGGACGAGTACACCAGCGCCAACGACCTCCTGATGGACCCGAAGGATCCAGATACGCTCTACGCCACACTCTGGCCCCAGCAGCAGAGCTTCCGCGAGGGTCTCGCCTTCGGCGGCGCGGGCACGGGCATCTTCAAGTCCACGGATGGCGGAAGCTCGTGGCGGCCTTTGTCCGAGGGGCTCCCCAAGGTCATCCAGGCGAACCTGGCGATAGCACCCGGCAACCCCCGTCTCCTCTACGCCATGGTGGCGGGCACGCCCCTGGGGAAAGAACCCACCAGCACCACCGGGGTGGTGGGCTTCTACAGGTCCATCGACGCCGGTGAGCATTGGACCCCGGTCAACGTCCCCGAGGGGCCCCTGGACGCCGCCACGCCGCACGTGGACACGCGACCCCTTGCGCGCATCGGCGGCGGCGATCTGCCCACGATCACCGTGGACCCGAAAAGCGAGAACGTGGTTTACAGCGCGACCGTGGTCATGTGGCGGAGCGAAGACGGCGGCGTCCACTGGTCCGCGGTGCGCGGCGCCTACGGAGGAGACGACTACCAGAAGATCTGGATCAACCCGAACAACCCCGACATCATCCTCGCGGTGTCCGACCAGGGTGCGGTGATCTCGGCGAACCGCGGCAAGTCGTGGAGCAACTGGTACACCCAGCCCACCGCGGCCATGTACCACGTCACCGCGGACAACGCCTTTCCCTATCGGCTGTGCGGCGGCCAGCAGGACTCGGGGTCGGCGTGTGTTACGAGCCGCTCCAACGACGGCATGATCACGTTCCATGACTGGCATCCCGCCAACATCCAGGAGTACGGCATCGCCGCACCCGATCCCAAGGATCCCGACATCGTGTTCGGCAGTAGCCGAAGCGATGTCACTCGCTACGACCGAAGGACGGGTCAGACCACCAACGTGGGCCCGGACATGGGTCCGAGGGGCGGCCCTTTCAATCGGAACGTCCGCACCATGCCTCTTCACTGGTCGCCGGTGGACCCCGACCTGCTCTTCTATGCGTCCAACGCGGTGTGGAAGACCAGGGATCGCGGACACAGCTGGACCCGGATCAGCCCCGACCTGTCGCGTCCCACGTGGACGGTTCCGCCGAGTGCCGCCAAGTACACCGCCTCCGTGACCGCCGGCGCCCAGGGCGCCATCACCGCTCTTTCGCCCTCGGCGATGGACGTCAACATCATCTGGGCCGGCACCGACGACGGCAACATCCAGGTGACGACGGACGGCGGCCTCAACTGGACGAACGTCACGCCGCCCCAGATCATGCCCTGGACCCGCATCTTCAACATCGAGGCCGGCCATTTCGACAAGGGCACCGCGTACGCCGCCGCGAACACCCTGCGGATCGACGACATGGATCCGCACTTCTGGCGCACCCACGACGGGGGCAGGACCTGGACGGAGATCAACACGGGGCTTTCGCCCGGCGCCGTCGCCAACTCCATCCGCGAAGATCCCCGGAAAGCCGGTCTCCTCTACGCGGCCACGGAGACGCAGGTATGGTTCTCCGTCGACGACGGTGACCATTGGAAGTCGCTGAGGCTGGACATGCCCGCGGTGTCCGTGCGCGACATTCAGGTGAAGGACGACAACACGTGCCTGTGCTCGGACCTCGTGGCGGGTACCCACGGTCGGGGCTTCTGGATCCTGGACAACGTGACGCCGCTTCGGCAAGTGGCCGAGGCGCAGGCCGCGGGCCCTGCGTTCCTCTTCAAGCCGGCCACCGCGGTGCGAGTGCGCCCGGGCATGAACGAGGCCACGGAGTGGACGCCGGAACTCCCTCACGGCGAGAACCCGCCGCCCGGGGGACTCATCGACTACTACCTGGCCGCCAATGTCGCTTCGCCCGTGACCCTGGACATCCTGGACGCGCGTGGGACGGTCGTGCGTTCGCTTTCCAGCAGCGACCCTGTCCTGACCCCTGACCCGGCTCTCGATCCCGTGGGATACGACCAGATCTGTCAGCTCGATCCCGCGGCCCCTAACTGCAGGGTGCCCCTGTATTGGCCGGCGCCCCAGATGGTTCTCTCCACGAAGAAGGGGATGCACCGGTTCTCCTGGGATCTTCACCTTGAGCCCATCGGCGACGAGCCCCGGGCAGGGGGCGACGCCCTGGGCGCCGTGCCCGGCCGCACATATCCGGTTGTGGAAGCGCCGTGGGCGCCCCCCGGCGAGTACACGGCCCGACTCACCGTGGGTGGCCGGCAGTACACCCGGCCCCTCAGCCTGCGTCTCGATCCGCGTGTCAAGACGCCCGCCGCGAATCTGGAGCGCGCGGCTACGCTGTCGAGAGAGATGTACGACGGAGCGGTGGCCGCGAACGCAGCCTACGAGCAGGCCCGCGCGATGGTGGCGCGCCTCGGCGCCGCAGCCGCAGAACCCACGGCCGTGGCCCTGAGGGCCGAGGTCGAGGCCCTGGCCCCCAAGCCTCGTCCCGCCGGGTCCGGCTCCTTCTTCGGCGGTGGCGTGGCCGCCGATCCGGCCACATTGGACGGCGTCAGCCGGAGCCTCATGAGTGCCGCAATGTCGATGCAGGAAGCCGAAGTCGCGCCCACCGCGCGGCAGATGGCGGCGTGCGAGGCGGCCCGCGCTCAATTGCACGCCGTGATGCGGAACTGGAACGCGTTGCGTAGCCGCGTCGAGGAGCGCTGAGAGGCCGGCGGACTGACGCCTCTTTGGTTCGGGTCATGACGAGAGATCAGCTCTTCGACTACTTCAAGATGATCAGGCACCCGGAGGGGGGCGCTTTTGTCGAGAACTACCGGAGTGACCTGGAAATTTCGGCACCGGGCTTTACGGGGCCGCGCCGCGCCTCCACCGGCATCTACTTCCTCCTCGGGAGCGGGGAGTTCTCGGCGTTTCACCGGATCAGGTCGGATGAGATGTGGCACTTCTATCTGGGCGGGCCGCTCCGCGTTGTGGAGATAGATCTGGGCGGCCGGCTGCACGAGACGACCCTGGGTCGAGAGATTCACGAAGGTCAAGTCCTGACCCACGTCGTCAAGGCGGGCCACTGGTTTGCTTCCTGTCCGGCTCCCGAATCCGACTTGAGCCTGGTGGGTTGCACGGTCGCGCCGGGGTTCGAGTTTCAGGATTTCGAGCTTGCCGTTCGCGGGGATCTGGCTCAACGCTTTCCGGAGCACGCCGCGATCATCGCGAAGCTGACCCGAGGCGAGCGGGCGTCGCCGTGAGGCGAACCGGTTCCTCCCCCCATTCCGCTTTTCGACCGGGCTCGATCCACCGCGGAAGGCGAGAGCAGCGATCCGGGAGCCGGTCGTGCACCCGCCTGGACACTAGAATCCCAGGCATGAATTCCAGGCTCGAGTATGGCCGAAGGTCGCCCGCCGGATACCGCGCTTTTCTCTCCCTCAATCAGTTCGTCGAGAACTGCGGGATCGAGCACAGTCTGCTCGAACTCGTCAAGATTCGCGCCTCACAGTTGAACGGCTGCGCGTTCTGCATCGACATGCACACCATCGACGCACGCGCGGCGGGCGAGAGCGAGCAGCGCATCTACGTGCTCGCGGCCTGGCGCGAGGCGCCGTTTTATTCCGACCGCGAGCGCGCCGCCCTGGCCTGGACGGAAGCGGTGACCCTGGTCGGGGAGACCCAGGTGCCGGATGACCTCTACCTGGAGTCGCTCCGGCACTTCAGCGAAGAGGAACTGGTGAACCTCACCTGGGCCGTGGTCACGATCAACGGCTGGAACCGGATGGCCATCGCGTTCCGCTCGCAGCCCGGCCATCACGAGGCGAAGTGAATCCTTTCCGAGCCTCAGTTAAGATCGCGGCGATGAGCCGAACGCTTCGGGGGCGCATGCGAAGTTTCTCCCACGCCAGAACGGCGTCATCATGCGTTCGGACAAGGGCGAGAAGCTGGCGTGGAAGTTCGACGAGGCCGTGATCGCCGAGATGGTCCGATTCAAGCCGGGCGATCCGATGACCGTCATCTATCGACAGGTCTCACCCCGCGAAAAAGGGTTACCGCGGTGGCTCTTCCCGGCACGGCCGCGACGCCCACCTACGTGAACATGACCGGCGAGCGGGTCTCGCTGCGAAGTGCTGCCTTCGTTGGCGGCGTCTGTAGCCAAGTTGATCCGGGTCCGATCTCAGAGTCCACGATCCCGGTCGGAGGTCGGGCCGAGGTGATGGAGGCCTGCTGGTGCGGCGCGCCGTCCGGTGAAACATGCACCCCGAGCAACAAATCGGGCCTCGGCCAGGCGTTGCTGGTGAGGTGCTTCCAGTAGGGGGGGTAACCGCCCACCCTGAAGTCCGGAAAAGTCTCCGGGTTTCCTCCGCGCCGTCGGTCGGGAGGGCCGTCACCACTCGAGACCCGAGACTCGCGAGCCCGTTCCAGCGACGGTAGCATCGCGGTGTGGACACCGTCGACTGGCTGCTCGATTCGGACCCCGCCATCCGCTTCCAGGTGATGCGCGATCTAAGGGACGCCTCCCCGGCAACGCTTGCCGCGACGCGCGCCTGCATCCCGCGCGAAGGGCTCGGCGCCGAAATTCTCGCCTGCCAGGGGTCGGACGGCTCATGGCGCCGGGCCGACGCACCCGATTGGTTGCCGACGCTCTTCACGATGCAGCTCCTGCGCGCGACCGGAGTCGAAAGCACCGAACCGGCCGTCGACTCGGCGGTGGCGCGCCTCGCGGCGGGCTTCCGATGGGCCGAGGAGTTCGGCAGGAAGTCGTTCTTCGAGGGGGAGGTGGAGCCCTGCATCAACGGGGGGACGCTCGCGCTCGGCGCCTACTTCGGACGCCCGACGGAGAGTCTCGCGCGCCGCCTGGTCGGCGAGCAGCTCAACGACGGCGGCTGGAACTGCGAAGCGCCGAAGAGCGCGCGCTCGTCGTTCCACACCACGATCTGCGTGCTCGAGGGACTGCTCGAGTACGAGCGTGCGGTCGGGTCCGCGGCGGAGATCGTGGCGGCGAGACGGCGCGGCGAGGAGTACCTGCTCGAACGCGGTCTGTTTCGACGGCGTTCGACCGGTGAGGTCGCGAATCCGGCGTTCCTGGAGTTCGCGTTCCCGCCCCGCTACGCCTACGACGTCCTCCGCGCCCTCGATTACTTCCGGGCCGCCGGTGGGCCGCCCGACGCGCGCATGGGCGATGCGGTGCATCTCGTCGAGAGCAAGCGGAACGCCTTTGGAAGGTGGCTCCTCGATAGCACCCACAACGAGGCGCTCGCCTTCCCGTTCAGCGAGTCGGTGGGCGAGCCGAGCCGGTGGAATACGCTGCGGGCCCTGCGTGTGCTGCGGTGGTACGAGGGCTCCCGGCCCGAGTTCGCGAATCGTCCGTAGGGCCGAACCCTCATACCGTCATTGTGAAGGCCGACTCGTTTCGGCGCCTCGCCTGAAGTCATCCCGCGACGGAGAGGCTAAGGCCAAAGCCGCATCCAACCGCGGCCGGGAACATCCGGCGACACCCGCGCGTATCCTCCGTCGTATGGGTCTGTTTCGGAAACGGGAAGGACCCGCGAACCAGGAGGACTGAGCATGGAAACCCTGTGGCAGGATCTTCGGTACACGTTCCGGGCCATCCGGCGGAACCCTGGGTTCGCGAGCGTCGTGGTGGTGTCCCTCGCCCTTGGCATCGGAGCCAACACCACGATCTTCACCCTGATCAACGCGGTCTTCCTGAACCCCCATCAGGCGGAGCGGCCAAAGGAGCTGGTCGCGGTGTTCACCGTCGACGAGAACAACAAGGGGCAGTTCACGAACATGAATCCGGTGTCCTTCTGATCAAGTCGATCCTCTACGGCAGCGCCACCGATCCGGTGATCTTCGTCGGCGTTCCCCTGCTCCTGTGCGCCGTGGCCCTGATCGCGAGCTTCATTCCGGCACGGCGAGCCAGCCACGTAGATCCGCTGGTCGCCCTAAGGGAGGCATAGCGCGAAAATCGTCCGACCGGCGCTCCCCCCCCGCCCTATTTCGGAAGAGACTCGTGGATGGCCTGGAAGGCTCGCTTCGCGGGCTTCTCCAGCGCCTTCGCCTGGGCCTCGTCGTATACCGAGAACCAGTAGCCGACGTGGAACTTGTCCTTCTTGCCCTCGAGCTCGATGAAGAGCAGGGCGTCGGTGAGCTCGGGGAGGCGCAGGCCCAGCCCCTGCCCCTCGACCAACACCTCCACGACCCCGAGGACAGTCCCGGCTTCGGAGAGCTTCAACTCCATCGGGTCGCCCATCTTCACCGCGCCCGTGCCGCCGATGACGAGACCCCCGGCCTCCGAAAGCAGGTGCCGCCAGAACTCCTGGCGCGGCATGTCGACCTGGATGCGCTCCGTGATCATCCGGCGCGTGCGGCCGAGGTGCTTCTCGACATAGATGCGCAGGTTGTGGAGGAAGTAGGTCCACCCCGTCTTGATGCCGTCGAAGAGGTTGTCCCAGCCGTCACTTTCGCCGAAGGCGGACTGCACCAGGCGCACGCGCGTCTTGCCGTTTTCGGTGGAAAGGTAATAGTCCAGGGCCAGCGACGTGCCCGGGCCCATCCAGCCGCTCTCATCCAGCCAGCGCACGTGCTTGGGCGGCTCCCAGGCCACGACCGTGTTGGTCATCATCATCTCCTCGCTCCATCCCGCGGTCACGGTGGCGCCAATACCCTCGGCCGACACCTCCGCGATGGGAGCGAACCAGTTGGCGAGGCCTGTGCCGTCGGTGACCGCCTTCCACGCCTCCTCGATCGGTGCGTCGATGTCCACGTGCAACTCAAGTGTGCGCTCCGGCTTCTTCTCGGTCATGGCTTCCTCTTCGTTGATTTGTTTAGCGTAGGCGGGATTCCTGAGTGGCTCCGCTGCGCGGACCCACTCCATGGCCCAAGGACTTCCTGCAACGAGTCAAGAGGAATTTTGGAGTATCCCAACTCGGCCTTGCTCCCCGCTGGCCCACTACGTCAACGCCCTGTTTGTAGCTGCGTGGAAGGCTCCTCTGCCTATGGAAAACCGGTAACGGACCCGGTTTCCCACAGGCCGAGCCTTCCATGCGACTGACCATTCCACAGGGTTCAAGAAGCGGCGGCAACCTCAGGAGCAAGCTGGCGGAGCGTGATGTCATAGAGCTCGTTCTTTCGGAGCAACTGCACGGCCAGGTACAGCAGGCGGTCGACGATGTTTCTGATGGCGCGTCCAACGGTATGTCCGCGCGCCCGAGCGCGGACATACAGATCATGGAACTTCGGATCAATACGGATCGCCTGCAGGGCGGCAATGTGCAGTGCAACCCGCAAACGCGGCTGACAGAACTGGCGCATGACCACGAATCTCGAGCCGCCGCTTTGCTTGGTGATTGGGGCGGCGCCACAAATGCTTCTTAAGGCGTTGTAGTCTCGTCGTTCGAAAGCATCGCCGCTTTCTCCGAGCGCCGTGGCCGTGGTCAATGGTCCAAATCCCGGCAAGGAAAGAAGGATTGTCAGGTCACGGCGCTTGGTTTGTTCCTCGGACTGCACTCTCTCCGTCAGTTCGGTCTTGATCTCCTTCTCGATCTTGTCGATCTGGGTCTGGGCCAGTTTGAGCTTGGCGGTCAAGACCAACACCCTCGCCACATGCGACTCGATGTAGACGGGGCGTAGAGACAGAACGTCTTTGCGCAAGACCGTTTGCACGTCCTCGATGGTGAGGCGTCGGATGCGGTGCCTCTTCAAGACCGCGCCGATACTGGCGCGGGACAGCTTCGCGCCTTGCGACGGGGACGGAGCCTTGTCGATCAACGCCCACAACCAGGGCTCGTCCGCCCCCGGACATAAGACCAAGAGTCCGGGTCGATAATCCCGCAGCTCGCTCCAGAGTCGATTGGCGTCCGCGCCAAAGGCGGATTTCAGATCCCCCCGAAGTCGAGTCGCGGCCTGCAAACGAAGATTCTCCTCGTTACCTGGCTCGATCCTTCGGAAAGCATGGGCGTCCGACTCCACGCACGAGGCCAGGACGAAGGCATCACGCCGATCGTCTTTGGCTCCGGCCGGGGAAAATCGATCACGCAATCGATCCAGCAATTTCGGATTGATCGAGCAGACCGGCAACGCCCTGGCCAGTAGTGCTTCAACCACCGCCCCGTGATTCACCTCGATGGCAATGAGCATCTGCTCCGGGGCAATGTCTCCTTCGATCACGAAGGCCACCAGCGCATTCAAGCCTTCGGTCGTGTGAGGAAAGCCTCGTTGCTTCGGTTCTTCCTCGCCGTCGATCCGGCACACCTGGTGGGCTCCGCTCCCCCAATCAACTCCGACACGCCTCAAGACCTTCGCCATTTCATTCTCCTTTTCCTGTTTAGGTCGTTGGATGGAGAACCTTGTCGGAGCCTGTACTGGCGCTCGTGATTAGCGGCGCGAACTTCCTGCTGGACGTGATTCCCTATCGACATTCGGAGGCGGCGCAGATCCTCGGGGGGCGCTATGCGGCGCTTTGCCAGGCTGTGGCGCTCACATCCGAAAACGACTTTGGAACACTGTACAGGCCAGGCTACGCGCCCGGGGTGACGGACGAGTGGGGCGGAGGAGGAGGAGGGTGTCCACCACCGGGACGTCGACGCCCTCGTTGAAGAGGTCGACGGCCCGAGTGGACCTCAATCGGCATGGGACCGACAGAGACTGCGTCCGCTCCCCCAAGGTCAGGAGACGACAGGATGACGCTTCTCGGTCATACGCAATATGCGTATATCATTTCGGCGACGGCGGTCTTCGTCGAGTTGCCCGCATTCGAACGTCGCCGTGCCCAGTACGTGGACGATGAGGCATTCAGAGTGCTTCAGTACGTGTTGATGAGAAACCCAGTTGCAGGCGATCCGATTCAGGAAACCGGCGGATTGCGCAAACTCCGCTTCGCCGACGCTCGGCGTGGCAAGGGAAAGCGCGGGGGCCTTCGCGTCGTGTATTACTGGTGGGAGCCAGGGCCCGAGTTCTGGCTCTTCACGTTGTTCGACAAGGATGAAATGACGGACCTGAGACCGCAAGATCGCAGAGCACTCAAAGCCATGGTCAAGGCGGAGCTGGAGGCGAAGAGGAACGTATGAAGAAATCAACGAAGCGGGCGCCAAGGGGAGCGGCGAAGCGCGATCTGTTCCGCGAACTGCGGGAAGGCTTTGTGGCGCTCGCCGAGGCGCGGCAGGGCAAGCGCACGCTGAGGACGCACTCAGTGGACATCAACCCTGTTCCCGACATATCGCCGAAGGACCTGATTCAACTGCGCGCGACCCGGAACATGTCGCGCGGCCTTTTCGCCCTATATCTGAGGACGAACGTCCGCACTCTCGAGAACTGGGAACAGGGTCGGGCGAAGCCCAATGCGCAGGCCGCTCTCCTCATCAACCTTGTGAAGCGGTATCCCGACACGGTGGAGCGGCTCGCAACGATCTAGCCTCACAAAGTCCCTTCTGGCGAGAGAGGGCGATGAGTTCGAGGAGGCGCTCCTGGAATGGCTCGAGGCGGATCTGGAGGGGGCTCAGCATCACGGTGGGGCCGGAGCGCGCGGCTACGGCGCAGGCGCGGAACTGGTGGCCCAAGGCCAGGCTTTCGCCTGCCTAAAGGCAGGCTTCGCGCTCGCGGTCGTAGGGGAGGAAGTCGCCGCTGTTGCGATAGGCCTCGAACATGGCGGTGACCTGGCGGATGACGTCGGGGTTCCTCGCACCCGAGACGCGGACGTTCCATTCGAGGCCGCTCACCTGGGCGGAGTGGGTGAGATTCGAGGAGCCGATGTAGGCGGTGGAGAAGCCGGAGTCCCGGGTGGAAGAGCCAGGCCTTTGCGTGGAGTCGCGTTGTGGTGAGGTCGTAGGAGACGAAGACTTCAGCGCCGAGCTGCTGGAGTTCGTCGAGGGCGCGCTCTTCGGTGGAGCCGGTGTAGGTGGTGGTGAGGACGCGGAGGGGGCGGCCGGCTTCGGTGTGCTTCTTGAGGGCGGCCATCATCGGGCGGATGCCGCTGCGGCGGATGAAGGCCATCACGATGTCTATGCGGTCGGCGGAGTGGATTTCGGTGAGGAGCTGGCCCGCCGATGACCGGACTCGGGCCGTCCACAGGACGGGACTCCGTTCGTCAGGCGTGAAGGGGCTGGTGGCCGACGCGCGGTTCGTGGGGGGCGTTGGTGAGGAGGGTGGTGTGGCCCGAGGCCAGGCTTCGCCTGCCTAAAGGCAGGCTGCGCGCTCGAGGAGCGGGGTGAGGGGGGAGGGGATGGTTTCGGGGGTGCCGTCGGGTTGGAGGGCGAGGAGGGCGTGGCCCAAGGCCAGGCTTTCGCCTGCCTAAAGGCAGGCTTCGCGCTCGAGGAGGTCGCCGGTGCTGATGGGGCGTTGCGGTTGCGCCTCGGAGTCCGGGATTTGGGCCTCGACCAGGTCCATGATCTTGCGGGGCGAGGGCGATTCCCTCCGCGACGCGATCGGCGTCCTTCAGGCAGGCGAGGGCTCTGCTGATTTCGCGGGCGAGATGGAGGGAGAGCGCGAGCCTGCCTTTAGGCAGGCGACGCCTGGCCTTGGGCCATGCGGTCGGCGGCTTCGGCTTCGTGGAGCGGGCGCCTGCGGGTGTGGAGTTGCGCGCCGACTTGCTGCAGCCGCGCTTCCAGGGCCTCGGTGATGAGTTCTTCGTAGAGCCCGCGGCGGAGGGACGGCATTCCTGGGGATTGTAGGTCAGAGCCGATTGAGGGGACCCCGTCCGACCTCGTGGCCCCGTAGCCTGCAGCCTCGGCCAACCCCCCATGCCCCTGCCCATCAACCTCGGCTCTCTCTTTACCGGCCACCCGGTCGAGTGGGAACGTGTCGAGTTCAAGGAAGGTTGGAATCCCCTTGGCGTGCTCCAGACGATTTGCGCCTTCGCAAACGACTTCCACAATCTCGGGGGCGGTTACATCGTTCTTGGCGTCGCCGAGGAGAACGGCCGCCCCCTCCTCCCGCCGAAGGGACTCTCGCCTGAACAGATCGATGCCATTCAGAAGGGCCTTCTGGAACAGGGCCACGGAGCGATCAGGCCCGCGTACCATCCTGTCGCGGTGCCGCACCGGGTGGGCGACCACACCGTCCTGATCCTCTGGGTTCCCGGCGGTCAGACGCGGCCATACAAGACCAGGCTGTCGCTGGCCCGGGGCTCCAACGAGTGGGGCTATTTCATCCGACGCGGTTCCAGCACGGTCCGGGCCACGGGGGCCGACGAAACCGAGTTGCTCTCGCTGGCGTCGCGGATCCCATTTGACGACCGCGTCAACCAACAGGCCACGCCCGACGATCTGTCTCGCGAACTGATCCTCGAATTCCTGACGGAGGTGCAAAGCGAGTTGGCTGCGGGTGCGGGGGCCATGCCGCTTCCCGAGCTGGCCGGGCAGATGAGGATCTCCGGTGGGGTGCC
>JANODX010000058.1:0-13097 GCA_031412915.1 Vicinamibacteria bacterium
CCGCTATATCTACTCCAATCGAGATCGCCAGATTCCCGGCGCCTTCGGGGGTGTGATCGACGGAACCGGAACCTCCGGCTTCGGCAACCAGAAGATCAAGACCCACGCCATGGTCCTCGGGTGGACCCACATCCTGTCGCCGAGCATGGTGAATGAGTTCCGCTTCTCCTGGTCGAAGTCCGACTCGGACGCGGTCCATCAGCCTTTCGGAGTCGCACCTCCCGCGAACGCGACCATTCCCGGTTCGATCACCAACCCGGTCGTAGCCGGCGGTTTTGCCGGCATCAGCATCGACGGTTTCTTCGGCGGCCCCGGCCTCGGTCGCCTCGGTTCACCCGACTTCCTCCCGAAATTCCAGCACACGAACCAGATGGAGTTCGTGGAAAGTCTGTCCTGGTTGCGTGGCAACCACGCGTTCAAGATCGGAGCGGACATCATGACGCCCATGAAGAACGAGTACTACGACGTTCCCGCGGCCCGTGGCGCCCTGCGGTTCCGCAACAGCTTCACCGGCAATTCGGTGGGCGACTATCTGCTCGGGTACGTGTCGGACTTCCAGCTCTCCAACGTCTGGGTGGTCAACCAGGAGCATTGGGCGTCCATGTTCTATCTGCAGGACGACTGGAGGGCGACCTCGAAGCTGACTCTGAACCTGGGTCTGCGCTACGACTTCATCACTCCCGCCCTTGAATCCAACAATGCCCAGACGAACTTCAATCCCGCGGGCTCGGGCAGCCTGGTGTTCGCGAAAGACGGGTCGCTCGAGGAGCGCGGCCTGGTCAAGGCCGACAAGAACAATTTTGCGCCCAGGGTCGGCGTGGTCTACACCCTCAACGAAAAGACGGTTCTGCGCGGCGGAGCGGGCATCTTCTACAACCTCTTCGATCGGGTGGGCAGCGAAGACCAGTTGGCTTTGAACCTGCCCGGCCTCAACAACTCGTCCGTGACTCAAACCTCGGGATCGCCGGTGTTCTTCCTTCGCCAGGGCATTCCCTCGAGTTTCCTGGCCGCGCCCAATCTCGATCCCGCGGCCGGTCAGTTGAAGACGAAGCGTCTCCGCGCGGTATCGCAGGACGCCCCAAAGACGACCCTCACCCAGGTGAGCTTCGGCTTCCAGCGTGAATTGACGAAAGGCATCGTGCTGACCACTGACTTCGTGTACTCCAAGGGCACCAACCTCGCGTCCCTCATCAACCTCAACCAGCCCCTTCCCAACGCCGCCGGCAACAATGCGCTCGGTGCTCTGCCCTATCCCAACTTCGGTTTCGTCGAGTGGCGGGCTCAGGACGCGGAGTCGGAGTACAAGGGCATCGATGTCGGCCTGGAGCGCCGGTTCCTGAATGGCTACAGCTTCGGGATCTCGTATACCCTCGGCGATTCCCAGGACAGCGCGTCCGAACAGCTGTCCACTCAAGGCTCGAACGCATTCCCCCAGAACTCCCGCGACACCAGCGGCTGGTATGGCCCCAGCGACTACGATGTTCGACACCGGTTGGCGGTGAACTACGTGATCGAGCTGCCGTTCGGCAAAGGCAAGAAGTGGGCGACGGAAGGGCTTGGCGCCGCCCTCCTCGGCGACTGGACGCTTTCCGGGATCTACACCTTCCGCACCGGCCGGCCCTTCACCGTGAACCAGAGCGGCAACAACGTCGGCCAGAACATGACCGGCCTGCCGAACCAGGTCGGCGACCCCGAGAGCGGCGTCGATCGCAGCTGCTCCTCGACCACCGACTGTCCGGCGGCCGTGCGCTGGTTCAACCCGGCCGCTTTCCAGGCCGTGGTCTCCGGCAACTTCGGCAACGAGCTGCGGAATCGGCTGCGCGGGCCCGACTACAAGAGCCTCGACTTCACCCTGCAGCGCCGGATCGAGTTCTCGAAGCGCGTGGGCACGGTCCTGCGCTGGGATGTGTTCAACGCCCTCAATCGGACGAACTTTGGTCTGCCCAACCGCAATCTCACGGACGCCGCCAATGTGGGCACGATCTCCAGCCTCGGCGGGGATCCGCGCCTGATGCAGATCTCCCTCCGATTGACCTTCTGAACCACACTCATGCGAGCGGCGCTCAAGTGGAGCGCCGCTCCAAGGGGCATACGACCTTGCCTCACCTGAGGAGACGGTTCGTTTCGTAGGGCTTGACCCCCCTCGGGGCATGCTGTCGAGGTTCCAAATGACTGAGCCCAGTCGAATGCGCCAGACCATCCTCAAGGGAGCCGAGTTCTGGAACGATTCCTGCGCTCTCAACGAATTGCGAGAGGCGGTCGAGCAGGGCGCCACCGGAGCCACCTCGAATCCCGTCATCGTCTTTTCCGTGGTCAAGTCGGATCCCTCGACCTGGACTCCGGTCCTCGATGCGATCATCGGAAAGCACCCCGAGCGAACGGAGGACGAGATCGCCTGGCTGCTCATCGAAGAAATAGGACGCCAGGCGGCGGTGATTCTTGGGCCGGTGTATCGCTCGACCGAGGGACGGCAGGGGTATCTCTCGATGCAGGTCAGTCCGAAGTTCCACGCCAACGCCGAGAGGATGGTGGAGCATGGCCGGGCCCTCGCCGCTCTCGCCCCCAACATCGCGATCAAGGTTCCTTCCACGGCCGCGGGCCTGCGGGCCGCCGAGGAGCTGGTAGCGGGCGGGATCAACGTCAATGCCACCGTGAGCTTCACCGTGTCCCAGGCGGTGGCCGCGGGCGAGGCCTTCGAACGCGGTCTGGACCGTGCCGGGAAGAGCGGCGCGGACCTGACCCGGCTTCATCCCTATGCGACTCTCATGGTGGGCCGGCTGGACGATCTGCTGCAACGGGTGGCCGCGAAGGAAGCGATCACCATCGACCCCGGGTTCCTGCACTGGGCCGGTATCGCCGTGTTCAAGCGAGCCCACCAGATCTTCAGGCAGCGAGGCTTCCGGTCGACCCTCCTTGCCGCTGCCTACCGGCATCACATGCATTGGTCGCAACTGATCGGTTCGGGCGTCATTCTGACCATCCCGTACCCCTGGTGGAAACAGTTCCAGGCTTCGGACATCGAGGTTGAGGAAACCCTGGAACGGCCCGTGAATCCGGAAGTCGTGGCCACGCTTCGGCGCAAGTTCAGAGATTTTGAACTTGCCCTGGATGAGGGCGCCATCCCCCCCGAGTCGTTCGCGTTCTTCGGAGCCAGCGTTCACACCATCAACCAGTTCCTCGGCGGGTTTCAGGATCTGCTGGGGTTCGTCCGCGAGCGTATGCTGGCCCCGCGATGAGAGATCTCAAGTCTGACTTCGAGCAGATGGAGGCGGCTAAGGCCGCGCTCCTCAAGAGCCTGGCCTCCCTCGACGACGCCACCCTGAACCGGAAACCGGATGCCGCCACCTGGTCCATTCTCCAGGTCATCGCTCATCTGACCAAGGCCGAGGCGGGCACGCTCCAGTACATCAGGAAGAAGACCCAGGACCCGGCCGGTCTCCCGAAGGCGGGGGTCCTCCCCTGGTTCCGGATCGCCGCTCTGGTGGCCGGCATTCATTCGCCGTTCAAGTTCAAGGCCCCGAAGTCGACCGCGGAGGTGCCCGAAACCGGCGACCTGCAGACCGCGAGTCTGGCCTGGGCCCAGGTCCGGACGGAATGGCAGGGGTTCATCGACGCTTTTCCGGAAGTCCTGCGCGACCGCGCGATCTTCCGGCATCCGTTCGTGGGTCTGCTCGGCCCCGCCCAGGTCATGATCTTTCTCAATCAGCACCTCGGTAATCACACCCGCCAGATCGCCCGTATTCGCAGAACGCTGAACGCGTAGGGCAATCTCGATAGGCGTGAGCCCGTTGGGCGCTCCTCAGGGTGGGAGGGCCAGCCGGGCCAGAACCGCTTCCGCGTCTTTTCGGTGCGGGTCCTTCCGGTCCACGCGGCGCAGCAAGGCGGCGCCTTCGGCGATCCGGCCCTGACCAAGAGTGGCGAGGCCCAGGAAATAGTTCCCGCCCGGGATTTTTGGATCGAGCTTCAGCGCGTCGCGGACCGAAGATTCGGATTGCTTCCAGTTTCCGGCCAGGAAGAACATCTTTCCGAGGTCCAGTTGCGTGGCGGGGTCGTCGTTCAGGAAACCCGCCCGCAGGGCATGGTCGTTCATGGCCGCGGTCAGAGGTTCGGACAGATCGCCGGCGGCGGACGGCCTCAATCCGGCGTTCAGCAGTCCCAGAGCCGAGGCCATGCGGACGGTGCGACGCGGGTCGTTGAGCGCCGTCTCCATGACGCGCCGAACCTCGGGAGCCCGCCCTCGCTCGGTGAGGGAGAGCAGGGCGGCCACGCGCAACACGGGATGGGCTTCCCGAGCGGCGGATAGAAGGGTAGAGGTCACCGCAGCCGATGGATATTTCCGGAGGTGTCCAATCGCGTTCGCGCGAACCAAAGGAGGGCGCGTCGGGTCGGCGGCGATCCTGACGAGGGGTTCCTCTCCCAAAGGATCCCCCTTCACGCCGAAGGTGAAGGCGATTGCGTCCTCCACGGTTCGCTCGCGTCGTCCCTTCGGAAACCATTCGGCGAGCCTGGCTTCGGACCAGGCGGCGCTCTTGTCCTTGTGACACTCGTTGCAGGCGTTTGGAATGCCGAAGAGTTTCGTGTTCAGGGGAGCCGGGACCGAGATCGTGTGATCGGGCATCCGATGCCTCAAGGAAATCGAGGTCCGCGGCATGTGGCACGACACGCAGGT
The DNA here is from genome assembly GCA_031412915.1 of Vicinamibacteria bacterium. Lineage (GTDB taxonomy): Bacteria > Acidobacteriota > Vicinamibacteria > Fen-336 > JAGNNV01 > JAGNNV01. Next base: position 4,670 of record JANODX010000058.1, read on the forward strand.
GACAGTTTCATGACGCGAGTGCTTTGTCCTCGCCCGGGCGATCGCCGGATGACATCCCGCGCACAGGCCCTCCTGCTTCTCCGCCAGATTGGGATTCTTCTCGATGTCGGGCTCGTGAACGTCGCTATGACAGGAGAAACAAATCGCCCCGCCCTTGACGTAGCACTGGCTCTGCCAGAAGGCCAGGGCCTCGTTGGAGAAACGGCGAGGCCGGCCGTTCGGCCAGTAGGCGGGGTCGCGATTCCGCTTCTGCGCATACTCGAGGAGCGGGGTGAAGAAGTCGTAGTAATTGGAGCCCCCGTCGAACCCCGGCCGGGTGATGTCCCGGAGGGAGTGGCATTGAGCGCACAACGTCGTGCCGGCTTCAGGGTCGAGGCGTCGGGGATGAACAATCGCGGTGTCCCGATCGTTGGTGGATGAAGGCGACAACACGGCCCGGGTCTCCACCGTCCCGGCTTCGCGGTCCGCCCTGGCGTCGACCGCGTACCTGGTCGCATGAGTCCGGCCGGGCCCATGACATCGCTCACAACTCGTGCCGAAATCGGTCCAGGTCGTCTGGAATGTGTTCTTCGCGGGATCGAAACCCTTCTCCTCGCCGCTGACGTGGCACCCGAAGCAGTTCGTATTCCACACCTGGACCTTGACTTCGCCTGTCTCCTCGAGATCGACAATGTCGAGGTTGTGGAACCACTCCTTCTTCTCCACGTCGTACGAGGGAGGTAAGACCACGATCCGCCCATCGTCCAGGCGGGACAGGTAGTGCTGCACCCGGCGGGATCCCAGGGTGTAGTCGACGCGTCTCTTCGTGGGCGCATCCTGCAGATACCGCTCGGTGACGAAGTAGACGTCCCCCTCCCGCGCGAGCTGATAGTCCTTCCCGCGAAGAGTGAGCGGCCGATTGAAGGTCGGAATGACGCTCTTCGGTCGAGCCTCCTGCAACATCTTGCTGTGCCGGCCATTCGTCCAACTCGAGTGAGTGAGGGCGTGGCACTCCCGGCATTTCCGGGTTCCGACGAAACCCGAGTCGGAACCGACGGGAACCGGCCCCATGGAGGGCGGCGCCTGACCACCCTGGCCGATCGAGAGGGGCGTCCAAAGAAACGCCCCCGCGAGCAGGGCGACCAGTCTCACGGTTTCTTGAGAAGCTCCGCCACCAGGGCCTCGAGTTCAGCGGCCTCGACGACCCCCTCCTTCTTGAGGCGAACCCGGCCGGGCGCCCCTTTCCGGCCGTCGACGATGAGCTTGGTCGGAAAGATCATCACGTCCATCCGATCCGCCAGGCTGGAGGCCATGTAGACGGGGAACTTCTCCTGCCTGTCCTTGAGGAATCTCACGACGTCGGCCTTGTCGTCGTCGACGCTGAAACTCAAGAAGGCGACATCCTTGCGGCCCTTGATGTCCGTGGCGAACTTGACCAGCTCGGGCAGCTCCTGCACGCACGGACCACACCACGTGGCCCAGAAGTCCACCACCACCACCTTGCCTTCCACCGCCTTATCCGTGAGCCTGGCGCCGGAGAGCTCCTCGACGGAAAACTTGATCCAGGGCCGGTTCTTCCTTTCCCAACCGTCCTCGTCTGCGCCCGTGAAGGCCAGGGATGCGAGAACGGGAACAAAGGCGAAGCGAAGCAAGCGGGACATGAAGTCTCTCCAGAAAGAACAAACATACGCCCACGGACCGGGACTAGAGAACCGGCCCCCGCCTGTAGGATCGGCGGGCGACGCCTCGAGCGACGTTTCCGCGATCTCCATGACCCGTATCCCAAGCCCCTCCAGGCTGATTCCATTTCTTGTCGCGAGCCTGTGCTCGGGGTGTGCGGCGCTTCTGAATCAGGTCATGTGGTCTCGGACACTGTCTCTGGTCTTTGGTTCCAGCATCGAGGCGGTTTCCGCCATCACCGCCATCTTCATGGCCGGTCTCGCGCTTGGGAGCGCGCTCGGCCCGCGTCTGGTCGGGAATCGGAATTCCTCAGAGGCCGCCCTTCTCTACGCCCGGGTCGAGTTCGGCATTGCCGCATCGGCCCTGACCCTGGCTTTCGTTCTTCCCGCCCTCGAACCCCTGCGCGCGAGCATCGGCGCCGCCCCCGTGTGGGCTCTGACCGTGGCCCTCCTCCTGGTTCCCTCCGGGCTCATGGGGACGACGCTGGTGGTTCAGTGCCGGTCAGTTTCGGAGTCGCCCGATCACGCCTTCAGCGCTCGAGCCGCCGGTTTGCTGTTTGCCGCCAACACGTTTGGAGCGGTGGCCGGTGCGTACGGGAGCGTTCTCGTCCTCGTGCCTCGACTGGGAGTGCAGAAGACGATTGTGGTGGCGAGCCTGCTCAATCTGATCGCCGCGCTGGTGGCGATGTTCTGGGCCAGGCGTCCGGTCGGCGCGTCCGCGCGGGCGGATTCGAGACCCGTCGAAGCCCCCGAAAGAACGGGTGGGCGGCAGATCAAAGCGCTCTCGAACGAACCCCTCGTGAGAGCGCCACCACCGCCGACGAATCCAGGACTTCCGCTTGCTCTGGTCATGGCCGCTCTCTTCGCCGCCGGTTTTGCCGGCCTCGCCAACGAGGTGGCCTGGACTCGGGCCTTCATTCTCGTGGCGGGGCCCACCGTCCATGCCTTCGCCTTTGTGCTCGGCGCCATCGTCTTGGGCCTGGCCTGCGGCGCGTTGGTCTCGAGTAGCCTCCTGCCGTTTCTTCCCGACCCGAGACTCGTCTTTGCCCTCGCCCAGGCCGGGGTCGCGGGCGCGAGTGCCCTGGTGATTCGCGCCCTGTCCGCGATGCCCCTTCTATACGGCGAAGAGGTCAGACGCCTGGTCGATCAGCCTGGGGCCCTGATCCACCTGCAGGCCGAGCGCTCTCTCTTTCTCCTCTTCCCGGCCGCCGCCCTCTCCGGAGCGCTGTTTCCGCTCGGCCTCCGTTTGCTGAGGGGACACTTGTCCGTGACCCGGGCCATGGGTGTTGCCAGCGCTCTCAACACCGCGGGGGCCATCGCCGGGGCCTCGCTCGCCGGTTTCGTTCTGCTTCCCGCGATCGGCCTCGATCGAACTTTGCGCCTCGCGGCCCTGGTCTCGGCCTTCTCGTCCGTGGTCATGGCGCTTCATTGCCGGCTGGCCCCCCGGCTGATCGGTGTTCTCGCGGGTGTTTTCGCGGTGGGACTCGTGGCCACAACCCCCTCCTTCGACCCGGAACTGTTCGCCGGTGGGGCGTACAAGTACACGGTCTACGACACCGACCTGAGCGTGGAAGACGTGCTTCGCCGGGGCGAACTCGTCTTCTATGCCGAGGGCCGCGTGGCGAACGTGTCGGTGAAACGCGTCGCGGCGAATTTTTCACTCGCGGTCGACGGAAAGGTGGACGCCACCTCGGGCGGCGACATGCTCACCCAGCGCCTTCTCGCGCATGTTCCTTTTCTGATCAGCGAGAAGCCACAGACCGCCCTCGTCATCGGTCTGGGCAGCGGTGTGACGGCGAGCGCGGCTTTGACCCACAACCCTCGCTCCGTCACCGCGGTCGAGATCTCTCCGGAGGTGGTCGAAGCGGCTCGTCGGTTCTTCGCCGGCGCGAACAACCGCGTTCTCGAGGATCCCAGACTCAGACTCATCACCGGCGACGCCCGGCAGCATGTGCTGTCCACCAAGGACCGTTACGACGTCATCATCTCCGAGCCTTCGAACCCCTGGATGGCTGGTGTTTCCGGCCTTTTCACCCGAGAGTTCTTTGCCTCCGTCAAGTCCCGGCTCGCGGAAGGAGGCGTGTTTTGCCAGTGGGGACACCTGTACAACATGAGTGAAGCGGACCTCGCGACCCTCCTCGCCACCTTCTCCGATGTGTTCCCCGGGGCCTCGGTCTTCGTCATCAGCGAAGCCGACATCCTGATTGTGGGAGGCGACGTTTCTCCGAAGCTGAACGAACGTCGTCTGAGCGAACTTCCCGAGAAGGCGCGCCTGGACCTTGCCGCCTCCGGTCTGACTCCGTCCGCGCTCGGAGCGATTCCCAGGGCCTCGCTGGGGGACTTCTCCACCTGGCTCGGCGGGGCTCGACGGCACACCGACGATGCCCCGGTTCTCGATTTCAGCGCCCCTCTCTCGATCCACGCCCAGACCGCCACCGCCAACCGACGGCGGCTGGTTCCCGATGAGACGGAGACCGATGCGGCCTCGATCAAGCTCCGTCTCGAGCTCTTGAACGCTTCCACCGGCGCGGAGTGGATCTACGACCTCTCCGCTCGAGCCGTGACCCATGGTCTGGCCGACCGTTCCATCGCGCAGGACTTCGTGAGAAGCGCCATTCGTCTCCATCGCGCGGAACCGGCGGAGGCGACGCTTTTCGCCGCGATCGCCCGCGCTCCGTCACCCGCGCTCTTCGTCGCCCAGGCGCTCCTCTATTGGAACACGAGCCGCCCGGACCTGGCCCTTCAATCCCTGGAGAGCGCGTCCCGGCTCGACCCCCGGGAAGTAAGCGCCTATCTCCTGGCCGCCGAAATTCAGTCCGCGGCGGGAAACCTCCAGGTTATGCGGAAACTTGTCGGTCGCGCCCTCGCCCTCGATGGAGGGAACGCGGAGGCGATTGGCCTCGCCGCGGAGGCCGAGTTGAAGGATGGACGGCTGGAGCCCGCCGCGCGGCTGGCGGATGGAGCGCTGCGCCTCGACCCGAAGGAGTCTCGCGCCCTTGAAGTCCGAGCCCTGGCTCTCGCTCAACTCGGCCGGCCCTTCGAGGCGCGGAACGGCTTCATCCGGCTTCTCGCAGTCCTGCCCGACGCCGCGATCCCACGCAACAACTTTGGCGTGTTCGAACTGCAGCAGGGGAACGCCTCCGCCGCTTCGCGCCTTTTCCAGGATGCCGTGGACCTGGATCCTTCCAACCGGGAGGGCTATCGAGGCCTGAAGGAAGCGGCCCAAATCCTCGGGCGCAACGATCTCACGAATATCGCCGAGCAGGGTCTCGCGAGGCTCGCGCGATAGAACGGAGGGCGGCCTATTGGGCGACCCGAACCAGGTTGATGCCGTCCGGATCCAGGACGACTTTGACACCCGGGGCGGCACCGGGGACTTTGAGTCTTGAGGAGACGACCAGGTTCAAGCGTTCCTTGCCCACCCGTACCACCACCGGAAGCGGGCCGTGGTAACCCTCCACGACAATTTCCTGGGCGGAATCGCCGATCTCGATGCGCATCGTTGGCAATTCCGTATTGCGAACGAAGGTCTCCCAGAGATCCTCGAGATCGAAGGAGCCTTCGCTCTCGAAGGCGCTCCTCACCATCTCCGTGTCAACTCTGGCGAAGCGATGGTCGCGCTGGAGCCGGGTCAGGCCTCGCCGAAACGCGTCATCGCCGATCAGCCGTCGCACCATGTCGAGGACCAGGGCTCCCTTGTCGTAGACCACCGCCCGGTGCGCCTGGCCGTTGTTCTGGATATGACCGACGCGGTTTCCAAGATTCACCGGACCGCTGGAGCTCATACGCTGCGCCCAGGTCGCCATCTTCCTCAACACGCGCGTGAACGCGTCTTCGCCCAGCGACTCTCGTGTCCACAGGGCGGCGGCGTACTGGGCAAATCCCTCGGCGACCCAGCGATCGCGATAGGACCTGGGGGTGACTCCGTCACCCCACCACTGATGCGCCAGTTCGTGGGCCAGAAAGAACCCCGGGATGTCGTAGAACGTCGCGGGATCGTCCCTGAGCGTGCCTCCCATCAGCGGGGGCCTCTGCTGCAGGATCAGGAAACCCGGGGGAGAGTGACCACCCGGGACGGAGTCCTCCACGAGGGCCAGGTTGAGACGTGAGTAGGGACGCGGTCCGAACAGAGAAGTGTAGAACTGGACTGCAGGTTTCAGGATATCGACAAGCTTCAACGCGTCACGACGCGTCCTTGATTGTCCATAGGCGTCGAACGGAAAGGCTCCCGAGGCCTCGCGGGCGACGGGGATCAGGCGAGCGACCAGGAATGCGATGTACTTGCCGTTTTGAGCCTGTTCGTGGGTCACCACGCGCGCGCCGCTCTCCACCCTCTCGGTCTTGTCGCCTCCCGCCACCACCGTCCACTCGTCGGGCACCGTGACCTTCAGGGTCGAGGTTGCGTAGTCCTCATAGCCGACCTGCGGGTAGAAGGCTCGCCGCGTGGAGTAGATGAGTGCGGGGTCGATGAAGACGGCCGGTATCGGGTCCAATCCGGGATCCTGGCTCTGTCCCATGACTTCGCTCTCCACCCTGCTCGCAGGAAGACGCCCGATGTAGTCGACAGTCAGATTCACGCGGCCCAGGGATCCGGCCAGGGATCCCATGGAGACGAGGACGCCGTTCTGGCCGCGCACGCGGAAGAAGAGATGACGCCCGCCCTCGGCGGAACTCACCGACCGGACGCGCAGATCGTCGTCGAGACGGAAGCGGAACGAGCTCAGAGGCGCGCGAACATCCATGGTCAGAGTGTCCCTACCGGTGAGGTCGAAAGTCACGGGGTTGAGGGATAACGAAAGGTCGTGATGAACGACATCCAACACCAGATCGTCGCCTTCGGCCGAGTCGGCCCCCGCGGCTCTGGGGTAGGCCGAGATCTGCCGCTCGGTGCGGCGATTGAACAGAGTCACCCCCTCGGTTTCGGTGGTGCTGAGGGTGAGGGTGAGGGCGCCGAACCGTTTCGTCTCAAAGACGATCGCCGCATCTCCGAGCCCGGGAAGGAGCCACCAGGGAGCGCCCGCGATCGGGGCGTCAAGGATGAAGGCGTCGTTCTTGTGATTCTCGAAGTAGTCGGTGGCCGCTCCGAATCGATCCGCGCTCTTCGGGTCGTCCACGAAGGAGCCGGGGTGGAGCGTGCGATAGAGGTCGGCCGGGTGAAGCCTCAGGAAGGCGCGCGACACCTCGTCATCCAGCACCTCGCTTTTCGCGAAGATCTTCATCTGGCCACGCTCGGTCTTCGGCTGGGGCTTGAAGGTGACCCGGCCCTTTCCCACGAAGACGAGGGCCGTGGGTCCGGCTTCCTCGGTGTTCAGGAAGAACGTCCCGTCGATCATCCGGAGGCTGAAATCCTCGAGCTCGATGGTCTGGCCGGCGGCCACATACCCCCCTTTCCGGATGGCGAGATGGACCAGGCTGTCGATGCCGTCGAAGACCTGCTTCGATTCGATTCGCCATCCGGAAGCGGTGCGCCGCCATCGAAGTCCCCATTGCTCGACCCCGCCTCGCGGTTCCGAGATCCTGGTCAGGGTTCCAAGCGTCGCGGCGGTTCGACCATCGGCGCTCATCGAGGGCTCATCGGAATTGAACGTCACCTCTTGAGCGGAGAAGACGCTGCGCAATGCGAGCGCCTCGGCCTCGCGTTCGGCGGGATTCTCGAACTCAAAGAGGGCGAGGGCCTTCTCCAGGTCTTTCTGGCCCAGGGCCTCTTCGAAGCCGCCCATGATCGCCAGGAGTGCGGGGTCGCCTGCAGTCTGGGCGTGTCCCTTCGTTAACATCCCCAGGCCCACCACAAAAACCAGGGCCATTCGACGTGCCAATCTCCCCCATCGCCTCCCGCTTCGCCCGGACGAATAATCTCTCATGAATGAATCCGTATCCCTATTTACCGCATTCGTGGCCGGAATCGTTTCTTTCATTTCGCCCTGCGTGCTTCCCATCGTCCCCGGATATCTGTCTTTCATCAGCGGAATCAACGTCTCGAAATTCAAGAATCAGGAGACGCCCAGGGATCAGGCGCGTCGCGTAGCCATCACATCGCTCTTCTTCGTGCTGGGCTTCTCCACGGTTTTCGTCCTCCTCGGCGCCGCCGCCACCATGGTCGGCTACTACCTGCAGCAATACAAAAGATTGCTCGGGATGGTGGGCGGGGTCATCATCATCGTGCTCGGACTCCACATGATGGGGATTTTTCGGATCAAGTGGCTCCTGGGCGAAATGCGCGCCGAAGTCAAGCAGAAGCCGCTCGGTCTCATGGGGGCCTACGTGGTGGGCATCGCCTTCGCTTTTGGATGGACGCCCTGCATCGGCCCGATCCTCGCGGGGATCCTTCTCTACGCCTCGCAGCAGGAGACCGTGACCCAGGGCGTGGTTCTGCTCTCGGCCTATTCGGCCGGCCTCGGCATCCCCTTCATCGCCGCCGGCCTGGCCGTGAACTGGTTCTTCGCCGCCTCGGCGAAGATCAAGACCCAGATGCGCAAGGTCGAGATCGCCTCCGGGGTCCTGCTTATCGGAGTCGGGCTCCTGCTGGTCACGGATCGCCTCAGCGTCATCGCCCAATGGTTCACGAGGATGTTCCCGAGCCTGGCCGCTCTGGGGTAGAGGCCGGGAAGGCTCCCACCGCGACACCGCGACGGGTGTGCGACATGGTTGTGGGGCGATCCTGCAAGACCCGGTGGATGCCGGTGGCTGAGCTTGTCGAAGCCACCCCCAACGCCGGTCCCTTCGACGAGCTCAGGGACCGGATGCGATCGGCTTCCCCTGAACGTCACCGA
>JANODX010000059.1:0-5819 GCA_031412915.1 Vicinamibacteria bacterium
TTGGGCTGCGGCTCCGGAACATCCTGCCCACAGGAGCGCCACTGCTACGACCAAACCAAAGTATTGCCCTATCAACTTGGTCATAGTCCTACCCTCTTCCTTAGGCCCGTAGAACACTGAATTGAGCGGTGAGGGCTCACAGCGAAATGCTAAGACCTCGCCCGCTCCAATTCTTTGTTCTACGGCCTCTTCTAAGAAGCCCGAACCGCCAGCATGTCGTTTGCCGCTACGGAGCGGAGGTCCCTGGACGTGAGGGCCACCAGGGCTTTCGTCTCCCCAGAGGCGCGAACAAACTCCACCTCGAAGTCCGTGTCTGCGTACACTTCAACCACTGCGCCCACGTCTCCGACCCGGAGACCGTGCTCGGGTAGATCCCGGCTGAGCACCACTGTATCTAGTAATTCGAACGTCATGATTTCCTTGGCCGAACGGTGACGAGTCTAGCCCTTTCCTGCCCGCGCTCCAGAAACCAGACGGTAAGCACGGGAAGCTCCCCCAAGGGGCCCTTTAAGTCGCCGGGGACAGTGTATTTCTGGCCGAACGACGTCTCGATTACTTCGGAGACCTCACCCACCGCTGCGATGCGCCGAAGCTCCCCGATGAAGGCTGCGCCATTCTTGCCCTCAAACCCCAGTGCCGCGAATACCCTCCACGAATTACCTGACCCGGGCGCATAGCTGACGAAGGCAGACGCCGCTGTCTAGCCTGCTGCCGTTCCCCGCCGCCGCGCGATCGCCGCTGCGACGATTCCGAACAGCGCACCGAACCCGATCGTGTACCACATCCAGAACGAGAGTTGCGGCGCCAGCCCGAGGGCGACCCACCACCCAAGCGTGCTCATCTGGGGGGGGTACGACGGCCGGGCATCGTAGTGGGTGCCCCAGTTCCCCAGCATGGCCACGAGCATCAGCAACGCGATCGGGATGCGCGCGGCTAGGCCGTAGGCGAGAAGGGTGCGGCCGAGCGCGGGCCAGGCCATGATGGCGATCGCGATACCGACGAAAAAGACGCCGACGAACACCGACAGGATCGTGAGGCTCTCAGTGATCGGCACGTTGGGTCTCCACATGTGCCCCGGCACGATGCCTGCTTTGGGTACGAGGAATGCGGCCAGAGGCATCACAGCCAGCGCAGCGAACGTCAGGCCGAACGCGCGGCCGAGGCTCCCCGGCCCCGACCCGGCGCGGGTCAGCTTCCATCCGAACCAAGCGCCGAACACCGGGACCAGCCACACGATCCCGACGAGCGAGGTGCTAAACGGCTTGTCGCCCCGGTTGAACAGAGCAGGCGACCAGCCCTGCAACTCCCCGACGAGACGCAGCAACGTGACGGCGAGCGTGATCACCGCCGGCACGAGAATCAACTTTCCGATCCGACTGGCGTTCTGGCTCACTGTGGGGCCTCCTGAGTCGAGCGGCTCATGCACCTGCGGCGCATCTTCTCACCCTCGGAACTGTCCGTCGAACACGGATAACCTGCAAGGGCCCCAGTCCGTTTGCGCGGACCTCGCCGGGTTCATTCCTTTGTTGAACGGCCCGCCTATTGGGCCTCTCCTCGGAGCAGCGCGACGATGGCCTCAACAACGGCGCTGTGTGCCTCTGAGGAGAGTTGCCCCACCGATCGGATTACGATGCCCTCGTTGCCTGTGAATAGCTTGCCCGGTCGAGCAAAGCTGTCGCGCATCAGGCCGCCCGTCGCAAACGAATCCTTGCTGATGGCTACGCACAGGGGATCCCCATATGGATTGCTGGTGATCTGGCAGAGTACCCAGTCGGACCCACCAGCCCAGGCGACTACAAGCGCCGGACGGAGCTTCGACGCGGACAGATCTGAGAATGGAAACCGGACGAGGACGACTACGCCTGGGCCAAACTTGCCCATGCTTGGTCTTCCTCGGGGCGGTTCCAGTCTGCCCCCAAGGCCTCCTCACTCAGGAGGGCGCCCTCCGCGGTGGCCGGAATGCTCAGCACGGTGATGAGCAAACGAGAGCCCGGCGGCAACGCGATCGGCTCCTTGGGGCGGATGACGCCAGCCTCGTCGACCTTCGCTTCGATGGTCGTATTCATTTCCGGACTCTACTCGCGGAACAAAGGTCCGTCCAACACGCGGATCACCTGCAAGGGCCGCGGCGGTCCGTCTGCTGCGCGGACCTTGCCAGGTTCATCCGCCTGTTAGGCGGCGCCAGAAACAATTCCCGCATCGTCCCTCCGGAAGACTCTCGCCAACAAGAAACAGACAACCGGTAACACCACAGCGTACCCGAATACACCGACTAGCTGAAGGCGCATATTCCCGACCGCGGGCCCTACGGTGCCGACTATACAGAGAATGCCGCTGACCAGGAGGCCGATTCGCACAGCCCGTTCCCGGCCACCATTGCCAAACACTGGCGCAGCAAACAGCAGTGCAAGGCCAAGAAACCAGTCCCAGGCGAGTAGCTCGGCGGCATATGCTGAAGAGGGCCACGTGATACCACCCGGCCCGCTTTGTCGAATGGCCGTCAGCTCGACGAAGTGGACGGTACTTGTCGTCCCAGCAAAGAGGATCGTGAAAGCAAGTGCGCCCTCACCCCAGATCTTGTGCCCCACGGACGCACGCTGATGGATCGCGGCCATCATGACCACCATCGGCGGCGCCGACATCAGGGTCAGCACCTCCATGACTGCGAGAACAGGATCGGCTATAGGCTCGTTGAGCCCGTGGATCGCCACGCCCCATGACAGCGTTACAACGTAGGCTGCGCCGATCAGGCACATCGTCGCAGCGGCCCACGCGCCAAGTCGGCTACTCGTCATCGTTCCCCGCAATTCGTCCGCCTAACACCCGCGTTCACCTGCAAGGGGCGCCCTCAACGACCGGCCGTCAACGGACTGCGACGGCCGCACCTCCGCGCCCCTTGTCAGGTGCAACGCGTTGTTCGACAGCCCGCCGCGAGCGACCCGACGTCTTAGCACCCGCCAGCACTCCACGAAGGGCCTCATTCACGGCCACATCACTGGGAAAAGCCTTGGCTAGCTCGGGCTCTAGAAGAGCAAGATTCGCCGCACGCCCCAAGCGCCGGACGTACTTTCCGCGCACCCCACCCTTCATTGCCGAGAAATCGTACTCGGGCTGAAGCTCATCGACGACGCGGCTAGGTGTTTTCTTCATAAAACTGTCGTTCGTATCTTGTTGCGCTCCTGGCGCTGATCAGGCGAACCGAAACACCCCGGTCCGCGTGGGCGACCACAAGAATACGCCCAGATGCTGAGCATCCGATGGTGACGAAGCGTTGCTCATCCAAGGAATGCGCAGGATCGGGATAGGTGGCCGAAAGGGGGTCTTCGAGAACTGTGCCGGCCTCATGAAAGGAAACGCGGTGTTTCTTGTGGTTCGCCTCCGCCTTCCTGGGGTCCCACTCGAGTCTCACAGCAGGTGGATCATCATGCCAGATCGGTGACGGTAGACCACCCGGAACGGGCCCACGATGACCTCACGGATCTCTGGGTTCTCCGCGCTCGGGCACAACGCGTCCGGACTGAGGAAAGGCCCGAAGACGCTCGACCGAAGCGATGATGCGGCCGGCCACGAGGTCCGCATAGCGCTGCGAATCATGGGCGATGTACTCACGGATCGACTCGATGTCCCGCACCGCCTGCGGGGACCATCTGATTGTCGTCACAGACTGAGGCGCCGCTTGACCTCATCGTGCGGAATCCCCTTGCCTTCGTCGATTTCTGCGAGCCCCGCATCAATCTTGGCCAGAAAAATCAGGCGCTCGATTGCATCGTCGAATGTAGCGTCGGTGGGCAGGTCATGGAGTGCCTCGATGATCTGCTCTCGAGATGTGGGACTAGCCATGCTCGGAGTCTACCGCCGCGTCCTTAGATGCCCAAGCCACTTGGCGGTCCCGTAGGTCGGCTGAACACGCGGATAACCTGCAAGGGCCGCGGCGATCCGTCTGCGGCGCGGACCTTGTCGGGTTCATCCGATTGTTCGACGGTGCTTGCGAGGATGCTCGCCTACGCGCCCGGCTTTGGGACACCAAGGTCTTTGCAGATGCTCGCCGCGGTCGGCCTAACGATCTCGCTGTGGCGTGGAACCGCCGACGTCTTTCGGTTCGCAGGATTCCAATAGATGGTGTGGCGCCCGCCCTCGCGAAACAATTCACAGCCATGCTCTGCAAGATGGCGGAGAAGGTCCAGCCGTTTCATGCGACGGATACGGCCACGAGCTCCCTCAGAACCTGATGACCTTCCGCCTCACGACGCGCCAATTCGCGGTTTGCCTGGACAACTTCCTGAATAGCCTCTTTTAGGCTGGCCCGAGCCTCGTCGAGCGTGGCTTCCTGGACGTTGCACCCAGGCAATTCCTCGACGAACCCTGTCCACCAGTTGTCGACCTGCTCAAAGACGCCTGTGTACTGGTTTTCCATGGCCTCGATTCTCCCACGAAGGACCGGTGGGGGCCTGGCCCGGTTCTGCATCCGCAGAACACAATAACCTGCGAAGGCCCCAGTCCGTCTGCGTGGACTTCGTCAGGTTCATTGCGTTGTTGAACTCAGCCGCTACGCGGCGGCGTCCTGCTCGAGCACCCTTGTGTATCACAAACTCCTCCTGGCCGCACTCCAACCTTAAGGCGGCCATGGAGGAAGAGTATGACATCCGAAATTACCACGTTGTCCCGCCGCTATGCCGATTTTCTGCTCGCGGAGGGTCGTTCAAAACGCACCATCGTGAACTACGAGTATGCCCTAAGGGGCTTCGCGCGTTTCCTGGGCGATCGCTCGCTTACCGACGCCACCGCCAAGGACATCCTTGCCTACCAAGTGGAGGTAGCGAGGCTGGGCCGCTCAGATTCGTCCGTTCGAGTAGCCACCTATGCGTTGCGGGGTTTCTTTCACAAGGTTCTGGATCGCATTGACTGGAATCTCGCACGTCTGCCGAAGCCGAGCAAGCCGTGTCGGCTCCCCGAGGTGCTGACGGCCGACGAGGTCGGGGCGATTATCGAAGCAGCGCCAAGTCCAAAGTACGCAGCAGCATTCATGATCTTCTACGGGTCCGGTCTGCGCACGGAGGAAGTGATTCATCTGGAGCCGCGCCACGTTGACGCGGAGCGTGGGGTGATTCGCGTAGAGAGAGGCAAAGGCAACAAGGATCGCATGGTGTTGCTTCCCCAGCGGCTCCTCAAGGTCCTCCGTGATTGCTGGAAGAAGTACCGGCCCCTGCGCTACATGATTGAGGGCAAGCGTCCCGGGCAGCCGATCGCAGCGACGAGCATCCAGCGCGCGTTTCGTGCGGCTTGTAAGAAAGCCGGTATCTTGAAGCATGTGACGCCGCGTTCGTTCCGTCACGCTTTTGCCACCCATCTCGTGGAGGCAGGGACGAGACTCCAGGTGGTTCAGGCTCTGCTCGGTCACCAAAGTCTCAACACCACCACCATTTATGTCCGCTTGGCCAAGAACTGGCTCGGTGAAGTGAAGAGTCCTCTCGATACCCTGAAGCGCAACCCGCCCACGAACTGATCGTGGCTTGCGGCGAACGCGCCGCCATCGGCTTTGCCGACGTGCTGCGCGATCACGTGGCCTCGCTCAATCTCTCACCAGAGCAGGGCAAGGTCGCGGCTCACATACTTGCCTGCCGTACCGGTCGCCTCGGAGGCCATGCCTTCGTGTGCGATCGGTGCGGCGGGAAACACTATGCCTTTAATTCTTGCCGAGACCGCCACTGTCCACGTTGCGGCGGCCTCGACCAGGCAATCTGGGCGGAGGCACAACAGCAGCACCTACTTCCGCTCACGTATTTCCACCTGGTCTTCACCGTTCCCGCCTCGCTCCGCCC
>JANODX010000060.1:0-40055 GCA_031412915.1 Vicinamibacteria bacterium
GAGTTCCGGGTGCGAGGCGAGGAGCTTGGCGGAAAGAAGCGCGCCGTGGCCACTCTGCCAGGCCAGAAGGCCCAGGCCATGGCACTTCCCTTCCGCCATCTTCAGGGCCAGATCCTTCGGCCGCATCGCGGAAATGGCAGCGATCGCCCTCTTCTCCCGGGCCAGCCGACGGAGGAGGATTTGCCCCGCCGACACCGAGGGAACGAGAAGCAAAGTGGGTGTAAGCGCCATTCCGATTGGAACTTCGATGATACGGCCTGCCGGTTGCGGGGGGGGGCCAATCCGCGCCATATGTTGGGGCTTAAGCGTCGGGGCGGGCCGCCAAACTCGAGCCGTCTCTTTTCTGGAACCTTCGGGTCGAGACTCTCGTTAGCTCATTTAGTCAAGGTTCATTGAACGAGGGAGTCGCGCAATGCTGAAGGGAAGACGCCGTCCGGGGCGCAAAGGCTGGATCGCCATGGTGGCCGTGCTGGCCGTCGTCGCTTTCGCTCTCTCCCGAGGTGGCGGGGCGGGCGAGAACAAGGATGCGAAGAAAGACGAAATCAAGACCGCCAAGGTGGAGACCGGCGACGTGATGGTCCGGGTCACCGAGGTGGGCTCGGTCGAACCCCAGGTCAAGGTCGATGTGAAGTCTGTTCTCTCCGGCAAGGTGGTGGCCTTGATGGTGCGCGAAGGCGACAAGGTTCGGAAAGGCCAGGTCATCGCCCAGGTCGAGCCCGATCCTGCCCAGGCTCGTGACCTGGCTCAGGTGAAGAACAGCGTCACCGAAACGGAAATCGCGCTGAACGAAGCGCGCGCCACCAACGACCGCAACGAGGGCCTTCGGCAGCAGGGGTTGCTGTCGTTGCAAACGGCTCTCGAGATGGAAACCCGCTTCAAGAGCGCTCGCGCCTTGCACGACGCCGCGGTGGAGCGCTACAAGATCGTTCAGGAGAGCGGTGTGCCCATTGGCCTGGTGAGCGGTTCCTCCACCCAGCGGCTCAACGTTTCGGCCCCGATGGACGGCGTGATCATCCGCCGGCCCGTGGAACTTGGCGACACCGTGACTTCGGGGGTGTCGAGCTTCAACGCGGGTACCATCATCGCGACCGTAGCCGACGTGGGCACCATGATCATCAAGGCGGGAATCAACGAAGTGGACATCGGCAAAGTCCGCCTGGGACAAGACGTGAAGATCTCCCTGGATGCGTATCCGAAGGTTCGTTTCGGAGGCCGGATCGCACGGATCGCTCCCGCCGCCCGCATCGAGGAGAAAGTGAAGATCTTCGACGTCGAAGTCGATGTGGATCGACAGGGGCAGGAATTGCGCACGGGCATGACTGCCAACCTTGACGTGCTGGGCGACCGCGTGGCCGGAGTGCTGACCACCCCGGTCGAAGCCCTCTTCAAGCGCGACGACAAGGAAGTGGTCTACGTCAAGAAGCCGGAAGCGCCCAGGGACAAGGAGCCCAGGAGTTTCTTCTCCACCGTGTTTGCGGCCGGCACAGACGACAAGACCCCGGCCGGGAAGAGCGAAGAGAAGGACCGCTGGAAGGAGAAGTTCGAACTCCGGGAAGTGGAGACGGGCCTTGCGAGCTTCGACAAGGCGGAAATCGTGAAGGGCCTCAAGGTCGGCGAGGAGATCGCGGTCGAAGACCCCACCCGGCCGAAGGAGAAGAAGTCCAATGACTAGTCTTCACCCGTCCCGGCCGTTCATCGAGCTCCTGGGCGTGACCAAAAGCTACGACCAGGGCGCAATGCAGGTGAACGCTTTGCGGGGCGTGGATCTCTCCATCGGCCGGGCCGAGCTCGTCGCCATCATCGGGCCATCGGGTTCCGGGAAGTCGACCCTGATGCACATTCTCGGATGCCTCGACCAGCCCACGGGGGGCATCTTCAAGTTCGACGGTGACGATGTGTCGGACTTGTCGTCTTTCCAGCTCGCGAAGATCCGCAACCAGAAGATCGGATTCATATTCCAGACCTTCAACCTCCTGCCCAAGGCCTCGTTGCTCCGCAATGTCGAGCTGCCCATGCTCTACGGCGGGGTACGGGCGTCCGAGCGGCGCGAACGCGCCTTGACGGCCCTGGCGCGAGTCGGGCTCAAGGAACGCGCCTCCTCCAAACCGTCCGAACTCTCGGGCGGGCAAAGGCAGCGGGTGGCCATCGCCAGGGCCATTGTCATGAATCCGAGCCTGATCCTGGCCGACGAGCCAACCGGAAACCTCGACACCAGGACAGGCAACGAGATCCTCGGAATCTTCGACGAGATGCACTCGGCCGGGCATACCGTGGCCATCGTGACCCACGACCCGAGAATCGCCGAGCGATGTCACCGCGTGATTCGAATCGAGGACGGCGCCATCCTCGAAGACGTGCTCAAGAAAGCGGCCTGACCCGATCGGGAATCGCCGTGCGTTTTCTTTCCTCCCTTTGGGCCGCCCTGGTGGACGGGGTGGCGGACATGAACGCGAACCGGTCGCGGAGCCTGCTCCAATTCGTGGGCATCGTGTTGGGAGTGGGCTCGGTGGTGGCCACCCTGGGCCTGATCGACGGGGGACGCCAGCAGACCACGAAATTCTTCGAGACCACGGGCGGCATACTCAAGATGCGCATCGACAACAGGAATGTCGAGGCCGCGGAGCGAACGGCCACGGAGAAGAACTCGAAGGGACTCACCTATGAGGACGCGGAAATCCTCAAGAGGGACGGGCAGAATCTGAGCCTGGTGGAGCCGACGATCGAGCGGCAGGAGCGGGTGCGACGGCCGGGTTTCGAGAAGCGGATCAGCCTCTCCGGCGCCACACCCGCCTACGAACCGATGTACTCCTTCCACGCCGCGGAGGGCCGTTTCATCACCCAGCAGGATCTCTCCGCGTCGAGCAAGGTGGTGGTGCTCGGTTCCACTCGACGCGATCAACTCTTCGGGAGCGAGAACCCCATCGGCAAGACGGTGGAGGTGGCGGGGGCCACGTTCACCGTGGTCGGAGTCATGGAGAAGAAGGAGTTCTTCTGGAATGAGGCGGACGGGAACTCCCTCGAGTGGATGAACGAGATGCTGTTCGTCCCCATCACCACGATGATGAACCGGCTCTCCGGTGAGCGAGAGAACCAGAAGGTCGCCTATATCAACGTGCAGGTCGCCTCCATCGACCAGATCACCGCGGGGAACGACGAGGTGCGCACCCTGCTGAAGCGCGCCCACGGCGGGGTCGAGGATTTCGAGATTTACAACCGCCGGGACCGGATGCAGCAGATGGAGCAACAGGGAAAGGTCTACGACGTCACCTTCATGGTCTGCGGGACCATCTCGCTCCTGGTGGGCGGCATCGTGATCATGAACATCCTCCTCGCGTCCTTCAACGAGAGGGTCCGCGAAGTGGGCACGCGCAAGGCTCTGGGCGCCTCACCCCTTCATATCGCCGCGCAGTTCCTGGTCGAGAGCGTGGTCGTGACCATGGCGGGGGGCGCGATTGGCATTTTCACGGGAATCGGTTTCTGCCAGGCCATGGCGGTTCTCCTCCAGCAAAGCATGTCGGTGACGCCTTCGATGATGGTCGTCGGTTTTTCCTGCGCGGTGGTGGTCGGGATCTTCTTCGGTTTCTACCCGGCGGTGCGGGCGGCCAGGCTTTCGCCGGTCGAAGCCCTTCGGTACGAATGATGATGAATACAGCGTCTCTCTCTCAGACCAGTCTCTCCGCCACGCTGTGGGAAGCGGTGCGGACATCGGTGGGCGAGATCTGGGCCCACAAACTCCGGTCCACCCTCACTTTGGTGGGGATCGTCCTCGGCACCACCTCCCTGGTGGTGATGGTCTCGGTCATCGGGGGGGCGGCGGCGGCGGTCCGCGCCGGCTTTACCGATCTCGGCTTTGACGGAGTCATGTTCGCGGTGCCCTCGCGACCCGAAGATCGGATCGAGCGCAAGAAGCAGGGCTATTCGCGCGGTCTGCGGTCGAGCGATGTGGCCGTCATCAACGACGGCAGGGAACTCATCGAAAGCGCAGCGCCCCTCGCGGCCACGCGCGACCGGGTCAGGATGAATGGACGCGACTTCAACGTATCCATCGAAGGGGTAACGCCGGAGTACGGCGCCATCCGCGGGCGCGGGGCGGCGATCGGTCGGTATCTGATCTCGTCCGACGTCGAATCGAACGCCACGGTGGCGGTGATCGGTCAGAAGATAGCGAAGGATGCCTTCGGTTCGGAGAGTCCGATCGACCGGGAGATCCTGGTTCGGGGCACGCGCTTCCAGATCGTGGGGGTCATCAGGTCGCTGGGCAACGGCCAGATGAACGACGATGAGATGGAGCGGGACAACCGCAAGATCTATGTCCCGATCACGACCCTTCAAAAGCAGTTCGTAGGAACCAGTGCGGTAGAAGCGATCGTCTTCAAGGTCCCCGATGAGACCGCGCTCAAGCACGGCGAGACCGAGGCGAAAGCGCTCTTGAAGCGGGCGCATCGGGGGATCACCGACTTCCGGGTGCAGAACATAGGCGAGGAAATCGTCCGGGTCCGCAAAGAGGTGGACGTGATTATCGCGAACTGGACGATCGTGCTCGCCTCCATCGCGGGAATCTCCCTGCTGGTGGGGGGGATCGGGATCTTCTCGCTCATGCAGATCGCGATATCGGAACGCTTGTTCGAGATCGGACTGCGCAAGGCCACCGGGGCCACCGATGGCGCGATCTTCCTTCAGTTCCTGATCGAATCCGTCTCGCTTTCGGTGGTGGGCGGGGCCCTCGGTGTCCTCCTCGGGAGCGCCATCACGGTCCTCGCGGGCCAGGCCTTCGAAGACGGCCTGAGCATCTCCCCGGTCGGCCTCGGTCTCTCGGCCGCCTTTGCGATCATCATCGGCCTTTCTGCGGGTTTGTTCCCGGCCCTGCGGGCCAGTCGATTGACTCCGGTGGAGGCGATTCGCGGGGCTTAGGAGCGTGGTCCTTTTCCGAGGAGGCGCTTTCGAACCGCTCCCACGAGATAAAGGCTCCCCGCAACCACCACGGTTTCATGGGAGCGAGCGTTTCGGGCGGCCCAAGCCAAGGCCGCACTGATGGACGGCTCCTCGATCACTTGCTTGCCCAGAGCGAGGCCTATTTGGGCGATCTGTTTGCTGGTGGCCGCCCGCGCCATGCGTACTCGGGTGGCCAGGATCAGCCTCGGGCCCGGAAAGAGTTCTTTCGCCATTTCCTCGACGTGCTTGTCGCGCATCGCCCCAAAGACAAGAATGTGCGGGGTCTCAGTCGCCCTGAGGTGACGGGCGAGCGCCCGGGCGCCGGCTGGGTTGTGCGCCCCGTCGAGGAGAAGAGGGGGTCGACCGGCGAATCGCTCGAGACGACCGGGCCAGAGCGCCTCACTCATTGCCCCCACCCCCCGCTCCAGGTCGATCTTCACCCCTGAATCTGAAAGGGCTTCGAGCGTCCGAATGGCCACCATGAGATTCGTGCGCTGATGAGCGCCGGGGAGCGACATCACCTCGGTGTAGAGATGAAGAGGGGTTTTTACGGTGAGACGGTCGTCAACCTGCTTCACGGTGGATCCCTCGAGGGCCCGAACGATCCGCGCGCCCTTGAGGCGAGCGGTCCCGGCAATTGAGAGCTCCGCCTCTCGCGCCATCGGCCCCACCACCACCACACGGTTTCGCCGGGCCACGCCCGCCTTCTCTCGGGCGATCGCAGACAGAGTGTGGCCAAGGTGCTCTTCGTGGTCGAAGTCGATGCTCACGATGGCGGAAACCAGGGGCGAGGCAACATTCGTGGCATCGAGCCGCCCGCCCAGACCCACCTCCAGGACGCCGATATCGACATCGCACGCCTGAAAATGCAGGAACGCAACCGCGGTCAGGATCTCGAAGTGGTTTGGGTGGGTCTCGATCACACCCTTTCGCCTCAGCTGTTCAGCGGTATCGCGAACGTGAAGAACGAGACGCTCGAACGGAGCGTTCCCAATGTTCCGGCCGGAAACCGTGATTCGCTCGCGAACATCCACGAGGTGGGGCGAGGTATAGCGACCGACCTTCAGACCACCCCCTCGCAGGGCCGCATCAAGATAGGCGCTTACCGAGCCCTTGCCGTTTGTTCCGGCGATAAGGACACTCTCGAATGAGCGCTCGGGGTGAGAGAGGGCGCGCATGAGGGCGCGCATGGTTCGCAGGCCGAACTTCTCGCCCAACCAAGACCTGGATCGAAGATATGCGCGCGCGGTCAAGGAGGCGGGATACTAGTCGCCAGCATTCAAATGTGGAAAAGTGGATGAATTTGTGGAAAACTGGGGGTGCATGTTCGCGGGGACTTTCGAGTGCCGAATGGATCGTCAAGGCCGGATCGCCATCCCCCCGGCCTTTCGCCGGAGGATCGAAGACGCCGGAGACTCCTTCGTACTCACGTTCTTCGACGACGCCATCGCCGGATACCCGCGCACAACCTGGCTCTCCCTCGAAAAGCAGGTCTTCTCCCTCCCTGCCTTCTCCAGGAAGGCCCGCTCTCTTTCGCGTGTTCTGGCCTCCCGAGCCCACGAATCGCGGCTCGATGCTCAGGGTCGCCTTCTGGTGCCGCCAGGCCTGCGCCGGCTGGCGGGTCTCGACCGTGACGTGGTCGTGATCGGCGCCATGGACCGTTTTGAAATCTGGCCCCGTGGCAGGTGGAATTCGTACGCGAACGAAGCGGAGGCGCTTCTGGATGCGGCTTCCTCGGAGTTGGGCTTCGGCCCGGCGAGCCCTTCCACAGTCCAAGCCTAGGCGAGCGCTCGCTTTCGCGAGTCCTCAGTTGACAGTTGGAAGAGCCTGGCCTAGAGTCGCTGTGGAAAATATTGGCCAAAAGTGGCTGATACCGACAACGACATGCTTCGCGGTCACCATCCTGCTCGAGTCGACGACAAAGGTCGTCTGAAGATCCCATCCGCCTTCCTGGGGGCCCTGACGGAGTCGTCTCGCGATTTCTTCGTAACGTCGATCTCCGGCGAATTCGTGAGGATCTACCCCCTCCATGCATGGACGGAGATCGAGAAACGCCTCGCCTCGATGCCTCAGGCCCATCCGGCCCGCCAGCGTTTTCTGGAGCGGGTGAACTATTTCGGGCAGGTCACCCAGGTGGATGCGCAGGGCCGGATCCTGATCCCGCAGATCCTGAGAAAGATGGCGTCGATGGAGGGTGATGTGGCCGTCCTGGGCCAGCAGAATCATGTGGCCGTGTGGAACGCGAAGCATCTCGAAGCGAGACTGTTCGAGAAGGAGCCTTTCACGGAACTGGACGCGAAGCAGCTCGCGGAGTTTGGGATCTGATGTGGAACCCGAAAGCCCACAGAAGGAAGTCGCCGAAAGTGTTCCGGCCCAAAGGGGGCAGGCTCGCGTTCATCTTCCGGTTCTCCTGGGCGAGATCCGGTCGTTCGCGCCTCAACCCACAAGACGCCTGCTCGACGCCACGGTGGGCCTCGGAGGTCACGCTCACGCCCTTCTCTCCGAACACCCGGAAGCCTCTCTCCTTGCTTTCGACCGCGACGAGAACGCCCTCGCCTTCGCGAGAGAGCGCCTCGCCTCCTTCCTGGCGCGCGTCGAGTTTCGACACGGGGACTTTCGAGAGGGGCTCTCGGGAATTGCCCCTCAAAGCCTCTGTTATGCCCTGGCCGATCTCGGGGTCAGCTCGCTCCAGCTCGATGCCCCGGAACGCGGTTTCAGTTTCCGGTTCGATGCCCCCCTGGACATGCGCATGGATCCGCGCAGCGGACGAACGGCTTCGGACATCCTCAATACCGCCTCGGAGAGGGAACTCGAACGCATCCTCACCGAGTTCGGCGAGGAACCGAAGGCGCGCGCGCTGGCTCGGTGTATCGTCATGGAGCGCCGGACCACCACGCGGTGGACGACGACGACCTTCGCCAATCTGGTTCGCCGCGAGGCCCGTGGACGTCCGGGCCTGGACCCTTCAACTCGCGCGTTCCAGGCGCTTCGCATTGCCACGAACTGCGAACTTCAGGGTCTTGCCTCCGGACTCGAGCGCCTCGCCAACCTTCTGCGCCCCGGGGGCCGTCTTGCCGTTATCGCCTTCCACAGCCTGGAAGACCGGATCGTGAAGAACGCGTTTAGGTCTCTCAAGAAATCAGGAGCCTTCGACCTCTTGACCCCTAAGCCCCTGGTCCCGCAGGAGGCGGAGACTCGAACCAATCCAAGGGCTCGCAGCGCCAAACTCCGGGTCATTGAAAGGCGTGCCGGGAAGACAGCGGAGGAGCGCGCGTGAAGGTGGATCGCCTGCACGCCGTCCACGTCGAGGACTCCATCGACAACCGGCGCGTGGTGCGATCGCGAGACGATCGCATGTCGAGGGATCTGCTCTGGATTGGCGGGATCGTCTTCATCCTCATCGGTCTCTTCGTGGCCTACGGCTGGCCCCGAGCCGCCCTGAGGGATACCGGCTCGACTGCGGGAAAGCTGCAGCGGGAGCAGGAAAAGCTACAAGAGGAGAATCGCGAACTTCGGCTGGAGAAGGCAGCCCTTGAGGACCTCAAACGGGTGGAGACGATCGCCGTCTCCACCCTCGGTCTGCGTTCGCCTCCGCCCGCGAATGTGATCGTGGTGGAACGTCCGCAGAATCTGCCCAAGGACTCGCGGGTCGCCACCAAGGGCGTCCTTGAAGGGTCACGGCAGTGAGAAGCGAAAGGTACGACTCCGGACCTCCAGCGTATGGACATGGCGCACCCGTAAACCCGGCCCATGTGCCGCAAAGTCACGACCTGCGTCTCTATTTCGTGGCCATGTGCGGCACGCTGTGGGCCCTCGTCATCGTGGCCCAGCTCTTTCATCTGCAGGTCCTGCGGCACCGCTTCTATCTGAAGGAAGCCCGGCACCAGTCTGATCGAACCATCACGGTCAGAGCCCGGCGCGGCACCATCGTGGACCGCAACGAACGACCCTTCGCCATCTCGGTGGACGCACCGAGCATCTACGCCGACCCTTCAGCGATGCGCGACCCAAGGGAGGCGGCCCGCGCTCTCGGTCGAGCCCTCGGGCATTCCGGAGCCGAACAGAAGGAGCTTCTCACCCTTCTTCGCCAGGATCGTTCTTTCGTATGGATAAGACGCCAGGTCGATCCGGCGGTCGCGCAGGCGGTGCGGGAGTTGCGGCTCGAAGGGATCGGTTTTGAGACCGAAAGCCGCCGTTACTATCCGAAGCGCGATCTGTTGTCGCCCGTTCTGGGCTACGTCGGTCGCGACTCACAAGGGATGGCGGGGCTCGAGTACGCGCTCGACGAAGACCTCAAGGGACGCGAGGCGCGCGTCACCGTGCGCCGCGACGCCCGGCGGAGGCCGATGGGCGAAACCGAGAAGCCGCCGACCGAGGGCCGGAGGGTGACCCTCACCATCGACGAACGAATTCAGCATGTCGTCGAGAGCGCTTTGAGCGATGCCATTCGCGACACCGGATCCGTCTCCGGCACCGCGGTGGTCCTGGACCCGCGCACCGGCGAGATTCTCGCCATGGCCAGCCTTCCCTCGTTCAATCCGAATCGCTTCGGAAGCTTTCCGGAGAAGGATCGGGTGAACCGGGCGGTCGCGGACTCCTACGAGCCCGGCAGCATCTTCAAGATCATCACCGCCGCCGCGGCCCTTCAGGAGGGCGTGGTATCGCCCCTCGAGGTCATCGACTGCGGGAACGGTTTCATCGAAATCGCAGGAATCAAGATCAACGACCACGCCGTCTTTTCTTCCCTGACTTTTCAGGACGTGATCTCGAAGTCGAGTGATATCGGGGTGGTGCGGGTCGCACAGCGGCTGGGCAGCGAGAGGTTCTACGGTTTCATCAAGTCCTTTGGATTCGGCGCGCGCACCGGACTTGGCCTTCCCGGCGAAACCGTCGGTCTTCTGAGAAGCACCAAGTCGTGGAGCGCGCTCTCCCTCCCTTCCATGTCGTTCGGCCAGGAGATCGGGGTCACCGCCATTCAGATGGCCAGTGCGGCGGCGGTCATCGCCAACGGCGGCTACTGGATGAAGCCCTACATCGTAAAACGCATTGATGAACCGTGGGGCGAAACGGTTCGGGAGTTCTCCCCGGTGGCGGAGCGCAAGGTCATCGAACCCGAGACCGCCGACCGCGTGATGGCCCTGTTGCGCGAGGTGGTCATCTCCGGAACGGGCAGAAAAGCCAGGGTTGAAGGCTTCGAGGTGGCCGGAAAAACGGGGACGGCCCAGAAGATCGATGCCAGCGGCCGCTACTCGATGATCGATCATGTGGCGTCTTTCGTGGGCTTTGTGCCGGCCTCCCGGCCCGCTCTCGTGGTTCTGGTCTCGCTCGACACGCCGCGCGGAACTCGCAACGAAGGCGGCGATGTGGCCGCCCCCCTCTTCTCACGAATCGCCACCGAGGCGGTGCGCCTCCTGGCCATCCCTCCAGACGACCCGACCCGCAACATCCGACTGGTCACCTACTCCCCGGAAACCATCGCTCGGGCCACCTTTGCCGCCGACCGGCCACGAGAGCCGGTCCAGCCTGCAGGGGATGACGGGATCATGCCCGATCTGCGGGGCCTGTCTTTGCGCGAAGCGGCGCTCCTCGCGGCGCGACACGGCCTGTCCGTCGAAATCCACGGCCGCGGTGTGGTGTCCGGGCACACCCCTCTCCCCGGCACGCCCATCGCTCCCGGAATGAGTTGTTCCCTGAGTCTGTCTCCGTCCCCCGAGCCCCCGCCAGCGTACAGAAGTGCTCATACGGCCCTCCGGGGAGGAAGGCCCAGGCCGTGAACCTGGGAACGCTCGCGGCCGCGCACCGAGGAGCGAGACTCCACGGCCCCGCCACGCTTGAAATCTCGGGGCTGTCCTACGATTCCCGTTCCGTCAGTCGTGGCCACCTCTTCGCCGCCCTGCACGGGGTCAAGCAAGACGGTCTTGAATTCGTGAAGGGGGCGAAGCGTCGCGGTGCGGTGGCCGTTCTCTCCGATCGCACACCGCCCCTCCCGATCCCCTGGATCGAGGCTTCGAACCCGAGAGCGGCGCTCGCCGACCTCGCGGCCGCGTACTTCGGGCGACCGGCCGACAAACTGATCCTGACCGGAGTCACGGGAACAAACGGCAAAACCACCACGGTTTTCCTCATTGACGCGGCGCTGCGGGCGGTCTCCAAGGTCACGGGACTCCTCGGAACCGTTGAGACGCGCATCGCCGGGCGACCGAAGAACTCGGGACTCACCACTCCGGAATCGCTCGACCTGCAACGGCTGCTCAAAGAGATGGTCGATGAGCGCGTTACTCATGCGACACTTGAAGTTTCGTCTCACGCGCTCGTCCAGGAACGAGTGCGCGGTCTCGGTTTCCGGGCCGCGGTCTTCACGAATCTGACCCGCGACCATCTCGATTTTCATGGCGGCTTCGACGCCTACTTCGAAGCCAAGAGGCGCCTTTTCGTTCATCACCTTCACCCTGAAGGCGTAGCCATTGTGAATCTCGACGACGAGCATGGCCGAATGCTCGCCGAAGGGTTTCGGGAACCGCGCTGTCGCACGTTCGGCTTCGCCAGGGACGCTCACTACCGGCCCGAGGATTTACAGGTCTCGCTCGAGGGGGTTCGGTTCCGGTGCGCCACTCCCGAAGGACCGGTCGAGATCCACTCGCCGCTCGTGGGTCTGTTCAACGTCAGCAATCTCCTCGCCGCCATGGGCGCACTCCTTGCTCTCGGCCTGACCCCAACCGAAGCCGCCCGTGGTGTCTCCAGCCTGGAAGGGGTGCAAGGCCGCATGGAGCGGGTCGACGCGGGACAGGCCTTCTCGGTCATCGTCGACTATGCCCACACCGACGACGCCCTCCGAAACCTGCTCGACACCCTGCGCTCGCTTGGACCCAAGAGGATCATCACGGTATTCGGCTGTGGCGGAGATCGCGACCGATCGAAGCGCCCTTTGATGGGCTCGGTTGCGGCCCAGCGGTCCGATCTCGTGATCGCCACCTCGGACAACCCCAGGAGCGAGCCCCCGGGGGGAATCCTGGACGAAATCGCCCAGGGCTTCAAGAATCACAGCACGCCTTTCAAGTTGATTGCGGACCGACGGGAAGCCATAGACCTGGCCCTGCGAAGCGCGGGATCCGGGGATCTGGTGGTGATCGCGGGAAAGGGCCACGAAGCGACCCAGACGATCCGGGAGAAGAAGCTCCCCTTCGACGATCGTCTGGTGGTGAGAGAAATACTGAAGGGTCTCAAACACCTGGAGAGAGGGTCGCATGCGCATCCTTGAAACCCTCTCCTGGCTGGAGATCCAGTCGGCCCTCGGAGCGCACTTCCAGGGATCCCCGGGCCTCGCCCCCCGGGGAGCGTCCATCGATACCCGAACCCTGGAGCCGGGTGAGATCTTCTTCGCCCTCAAAGGCGCGCACGCCGATGGCCACGATCACGTTCAAGAAGCCTTCGGGAAAGGCGCAGCGGCGGTGGTGGTGGGAGCGGGCAGCCTTTCGTCGACCGGCTTCGCTCTGGTCGTGGATGACCCGGAAACGGCGCTTTTCGAACTGGCGCGTCTCATCCGGTCGAGAAGTGCGGCCACCTTCGTCGCCATCACCGGGTCGGTGGGAAAAACCACGGCCAAGGAATTCGCCGCCGAGTTGTTGAGAGGGAAGGGATCGGTCCTCAAAACCCGCGGCAACCTCAACAACCAGCTGGGCGTTCCCCTGACTCTGGCCCGGCTTGAGTTCGAGCACTGGGCCGCGGTGATCGAATGCGGTATGTCTCACGCGGGGGAGTTGAGGCGCCTCGCTCGTCTGATCCGGCCGAAAGTCGCCGCTATCACCAACGTCGCCGCGGTTCATCTCGAATTCTTCGAATCGGTCGACCGGATCGCCGAGGCCAAGTTGGAGATCTTCGAAACCCTCGATACGGGAGACACCGCGGTGGCCCCCGCGAACGACTTACGCCTTTCGGGGCCCGCCCAGAACACCCGGGGAACGGCGCGCCTCTTCGGCGACGGCCCTCAGACCTCGATCAGCGCGTCTTCGGTTTCGATGTCCCTCGAGGGTTCCCGGTTCGATCTGGACTGCCTCGGAACGAGGGTGGCGGTCGCCCTGCCCGTGCCCGGAGCCCACGCTATTTCAAATTTTCTCGCCGCGGTCGCGATCGGGGGCGCGCTCGGAATCGAGCCGGTCGTTCTCGCCGAGCGAGCCCGGCTCCTGCAGGC
This sequence comes from Vicinamibacteria bacterium, assembly GCA_031412915.1. Lineage (GTDB taxonomy): Bacteria > Acidobacteriota > Vicinamibacteria > Fen-336 > JAGNNV01 > JAGNNV01. The sequence goes on from JANODX010000060.1 coordinate 13,121, forward strand.
CTCCCCGGGCCGGGGAGCGGTGAGGCGCCTTCGGAACGACATTCTTCTGATCGACGACACCTACAACTCCAACCCCAAGGCGCTGGTCTCGGCCATCGACACGCTGTCGCTCGCCCAGGAGCGCCGCCGGGTCGCCTGCCTCGGCGACATGCTCGAACTCGGGCCCCAGGGTCCGACCCTTCATCGGGTGGCCGGCGCGATGATCGGGTCCCGGGTGGATCTCTTGCTGGCCGTGGGAACCCTGGCCAAGGAAATCGTGCTCGGAGCCACCGCCCTTCCCCCCGAGGCGAAGCGAGTCTTCGAAAACTCGGTCGAGCTCGCTTCGAACATCGCGGGGCTGGTGAGAAGTCGCGACGCGGTTCTGGTCAAGGGTTCACGAGGGGTGCGCATGGAGCGCGTGGTCGAAGCCCTGGTCGCGGCCTATCCTGGAGTCGCGGCCTGATGCTCTACCACCTCCTCTTCGCGCTGCGCGAGCAGGTCAGTTTCTTCAATGTGGTCCGCTACATCACGTTTCGGACGGCAATGGCCACCCTGACCGCCCTGATCATCGTCCTGCTGTTCGGTCCCTGGACCATCGAGAGGCTTCGCCGCCTCAAGTTCGGCCAGCCCATCCGCAGCGACGGGCCCGAGAGTCACCGGGCGAAAGCGGGCACTCCGACCATGGGCGGCCTGCTGATCGTGGCGGGCACTCTGGTCCCGACTCTCCTCTGGGGAGACTTGACGAACCGCAACATCTGGATCCTCATATTCGCGACCCTCGCGTTTGGGGGCATCGGTTTCGCCGACGACTACATCAAGATCGCCCAAAAAAGGAGCCTCGGCCTCACCGCGCGTCAAAAGCTCGGCTGGCAGATCGCCACCGCGCTCGCCATTGGCGCGGGTCTCTACCTCGGTTCCCTGGCCCATCCCGAAGCTTTCTCCACCCGCGTGGTCTTTCCCTTTTTCAAGCGTCTCCAGCCCGAGCTGGGCCCTCTCTACATCGTGTTCGCGTGCATTCTGCTCGTGGGTTACACCAACGCGGTCAATCTGACGGACGGCCTCGACGGACTGGCCATTGGCGCGACCCTCATCTCGGCAGCCGCTCTGACCGGTCTGGCCTACGTCACCGGCCACCGAATCTTCGCCACTTATCTGGACCTGTTCTTCCAGCCGAGTGCGGGCGAGGTCACGGTGTTCTGCGGCGCCCTCACCGGCGCGGCCATGGGCTTCTTGTGGTGGAACTGTTACCCGGCCCAGGTCTTCATGGGCGACGTGGGTTCCCTGGCCCTGGGCGGGGCTTTGGGCACCGTCGCCATTCTGATCAAACAGGAAATCCTCCTGCTTCCCATCGGCGGCCTCTTCGTGGTCGAGGCCCTTTCGGTGATCGGCCAGGTCGCCTCATTCAAGTTCACCGGGAAACGGATCTTCCGCATGGCCCCGCTGCACCACCACTTCGAACTGGTCGGCTGGAAGGAAACCCAGGTGGTCATACGTTTCTGGATCGTGGCTTTCATTTTCGCGCTCATGAGCCTGGCCACGGTGAAATTGCGGTGAAGGGCCACAAGATGCGTCCCCGGGGTGACTGGCGAGGTGCGCGCGTGGCCGTGGTCGGCCTCGCCCGCTCGGGGGTGGGGGCTTGTCTGTTTCTTGAGCGGCGGGGCGCCCGTGTGGTCGGCACGGATCGGCGCGGGGCCGATGAACTTGGGGCCGAGGTCAGGAAGCTCCAGCTTGCGGGCATCGAAATCTCTCTCGGGGCCCCTCCGGACCTGGCCCGGTTCGATGCGGTCGTCCTCTCGCCCGGCGTGGATCCTTCCCAGGAGATGGTGATGAAGGCCCGGGACGCGGGGGTTCGCATCTTTCCCGAACTCGAACTGGGCGCTCGCGAGGTGACCGGTCGCATCGTGTGCATCACCGGCACCAAAGGCAAGAGCACAACCACGATGAGTCTGCACGCGATGCTGCGCGAGGCGGGCCTCGACGCCCGCGCGGTGGGCAACATCGGCGAGCCCATCACCGCGCACGTTGACGGCTCGGATGAGGATTCCATCTTCGTCGTCGAAGCCTCCAGTTTCCAGCTCGAAACCATTCAGGAGTTCCGTCCCGACTGCGCCATCTTTTTGAACCTGTTCCCTGACCATCTCGACCGCCATCCCACCTTCGAGTCGTACGCGGCCGCCAAGGCCAGGATCTTCGTCAATCAGACTCCCGACGACGACGCCATCGTCAACGGTGAGGATCAAGGCGTTCTGGATCTGGCGAAGCAGACCCGCGCCCGCATCATTCCCTTCAGACCCAAAACCCCACCCGAAGCGAGGACGACCACAACGGTGGCCTTTTTCGAGAATCGAGAGGCGGTCTTCCGAAACGCGGAGAAGGCCGCGCTCTTCGCCGAGGCCGATGTTCAGATTCCCGGGTCGGCGGTGAGAACCAATCTCCTGGCCGCCGCCACCGCGGCTCATGAGCTCGGTGTCGCAAGTCCGTCGATCCGCCAGGCCGTGCGCAAGTTCCGCGGGGTGCCTCACACGTTCGAGAAACTCGGGGAGATTGGAGGGGTCGCATTCTTCAACGATTCGAAGGCCACCACCCCCGAGTCGGTGCGAGTGGCCCTGGAGTCGTTTGAGACGCCCGTGATTGCCATCATGGGAGGACGACTCAAGGCCGGGTCGTTCCGCTCGCTGCGCGAGACGGTGGAACAAAGGGTGCGGTCTCTTTACGCCATAGGCGAGAGCCGCTCGCTTATACGCGAGGCCTTCGCGGACTTGAGCCCGGTGCATGAGTGCGAGAGCCTCGAAGACGCGGTTCTGAGCGCTCACCGGGAAGCGCGCCCGGGAGACACCGTCCTCCTCTCACCAGGCTGCGCCTCGTTCGACATGTTCCGTGACTACGCCGAACGCGGCGAGGTTTTCCGGCGTGCGTTCCGGCGCCTCTCTTTGCAGGGAGCCGCCTGATGGCGAAGCGACTCGCCACCGATCGGGTGCTTCTCGGGGTCGCCGTCATACTCTTCGGGGCCGGCCTCCTGATGCTCTGGAGCGCTTCTCAACCCTTCTCCGAGAGCGGGGCTCGGGTGAACGGCTCCGCCATCATGGCCCGTCAGGTTTTTTGGGCCCTTCTCGGGATCGCGGTGATGCTCGCCAGCCTGCGCTTCGATTATCAAATCTTGCGCTCCCGGTCCCTCGCCCTGTCGATCCTCGGCCTAGCCACCGTCCTGCTCCTGGGGGCGCTCGCGTCTCCCTCGGTCAACGAGACGAATCGGTGGATTCGCCTGGGCGGCGTTTCGTTTCAACCCTCTGAGTTCGCCAAGCTCGCGATCGTGATCTTCCTCGCCTCCGAGTTCGAACGCCGGGCGCGCTCCCTCTCGGCCGTCCGCGATCTGTTCGCCCCCTTCTGCGGGGTCGCGATCGTGGCCCTGCTCGTTTACCTCGAGCCGGATTTCGGTTCGGCGATTCACATCGTTCTGGTCGCCGGAGCCATGGCCTTTCTTGCCGGAGTTCCCTTCCGTCTCTTCGTGATCGGGGGCGGGATCGTGCTCCCGGTGATTGCGGTGGGAATCGCCTCCGCGTCCTATCGTCTCGACCGCATCTTCGCGTTTCTGGACCCCTGGGCTCAGCGTCAGGGCACGGGATACCAACTCATCCAAAGCGTGATCGCGGTGGGCAGCGGGGGAGCGGTCGGACGCGGCTTCATGAGGGGCGAGCAGAAGACGTCCTTCCTGCCGTATCCGTATTCGGACTTCATCTTCGGGGTGGTGGGAGAAGAACTGGGCTTCATCGGAGCGTCCATCGTGGTGGCTCTTTTCCTCGCCTTCCTGTGGCGGGGACTTCGCACGGCCCAACGCGCTCCCGATCTCTTCGGCCGGTTGCTGGCCGCCGGCCTGTCTCTGACCATCGTCTCGCAGGCCTTCATCAACATGAGCGTGGTCCTGGGTCTGGCCCCGACCAAGGGAATCCCACTTCCGTTCTTCTCCGCCGGGGGAACCTCCCTGGTGTTGTGCCTGTTCTCCGTGGGACTCGTGCTGAATGTGTCTCAACACACCGATTGAGACCCTTGGACCATGCATCCCCTCATCTTCATTGCCGCGGGCGGAACGGGAGGTCATATCTTCCCCGGTCTCGCGGTGGCCGAAGCGATGGCGGCCCAGGCTCCTCTTGTGCGCGTCGAGTTTGTGGGATCAACGGCGCCCCTTGGTCTCGAACGTCGGATCGTACCGAAGGCCGGCCTCCCTTTGCACCTGCTCCCGGTTCTCCCCCTGAACACGTCTTCTCTCGCCGCCCGGCTTCGCGGTCTGGTCGTGCTCCCCTGGGGATTGGTGCGAGCGCTGGCCCTGCTGCTCAAGACCCGGCCGAATGCTGTGCTCGGCATCGGCGGCTACGCCTCGGGACCCCTGGTTCTCATAGCCAGCCTTCTTCGAATTCCCACCGTGTTGCTGGAACCGAACGCGGTTCCCGGCTTCACCAATCGAATTCTCAAACCATTCGTGCGACAGTCGGCGTGCGCCTTCGAATCGACTCTCCGCCATTTCGGAGCCAAAGGGGTCCTGACCGGCAACCCGGTTCGTTCGTCCTTTCGAACCCTTCCCCCTCGCTCCCACACCCCGCCCATACAGCTCCTCTGTTTCGGCGGCTCCCAGGGTTCGAGCGCCCTGTCCAAGGCTTTGGTCAAGGCACTTCCCGCGATGCCCGGAGAAGAATCGCTTTCGATCGTTCATCAGACCGGACCCACCCAGTATGACCAGGTTCAAGAAGCGTACCGAGCGGCCGGACGCCGGGCTTTGGTGACGCCGTTCATCGACGATATGGGGCAGGCGTTCGCGAACGCCGATCTCCTGTTGTGCCGATCGGGGGCGACCACCCTGGCCGAACTTACGGTGGCGGGCAAGGCGGCCGTTCTGGTCCCTCTTCGAAGCGCGGCGGAAGACCATCAGACCCTGAACGCCCAAGCCCTGGCCGCAAAGGGCGCGGCCGTGATGCTGGCGGAATCGGAACTCGAAACGCTGGGTGCGGTGCTCTCGGCCCTGGTCGCGAGTCCCGAACGGATCCGGTCGATCGAAGCCAATGCTCGGGCCCTCGGCCGGCCGGACGCCGCGGCTCGGGTGGCGAGTCTCCTCTTGCTCTGGGCCAAAACGCCATGAACACGATCCCCTTTTCGGGACCCTTTCATTTCATCGGCATTGGCGGCGCGGGCATGAGTCCGCTCGCCGAGATCCTGCGTGCGCGCGGCCAGGTGGTCTCGGGTTCGGACACCAAGGCCTCGGAGACCACGGCCAGGCTTTCGGCCATGGGGATCAAGGTCTTCATCGGTCATGACCCGCGGCACCTGGCGGGTGCCAAGTGTCTGGTGTGGTCCTCGGCGATCAAGGAGTCAAACCCGGAGTTCGCAGCCGGTGAGGCCAGCCAGATTCGACGGGTTCATCGCGGCGACCTTCTGGACGCCTTGATGGCGCCGTGCTCAAGGAGAATCGCCATCTCGGGTTCTCATGGCAAGACCTCGACCACGGCCATGGTGGCGCTGGTCCTGGAAGCGGCAGGGTTCGATCCCAGCGTCCTCGTGGGCGGGCTCTTGAAGGCTTCGCGTTCCGGGGCGCGGACGGGGCAAGGCGATGTGTTCGTGGCGGAAGCGGATGAATCCGACCGGTCTTTCCTCAAACTGCATCCGACCGTCTCGGTCGTGACCAACGTGGACCGCGAGCATCTCGACGCCTATGCGGATATGGAGGAGGTCTCGGCCGCCTTCCGGACCTTCGCGTTCAGCGTTCCCTCCCATGGAACCGCCGTTCTGTGCGCCGATGATCCCGTGGCCGCACAAATCGCGCAGAGCGGGAGGGGGCAGTCCCTCACGTATGGCTTCGGCGATTCGGCAGACGTCCGTGGACACCTCACGATGCAGACCGGGGGCTTCCCGCACGTCGCGGGGATCTCATCCCTTGGATCCTTCGCCTTCACCCTCGGGGTCTGCGGAGAGATGAACGCCCTCAATGCCCTGGGCGCTCTGGCGGCGGCCCTGAGTCTGGGGATCGCCCCGGCCCTGAGCGCGCGCGCTCTCTCCTCGTTCCGCGGAGTAGCGCGGCGCCTCGAGTGGAAGGGACAAAAAAACGGTGTCGATGTCTGGGACGACTACGGGCATCACCCGACCGAGATCGGGGTCACCCTGAAGGCCCTCCGGGCCAGAAACGCCGGTCGCAGACTGGTCACTCTTTTTCAACCTCACCGCATCAGCAGGACGCGCTCCCTTTGGAACGAGTTCACGGAAGCGTTCTCCCTGAGCGACGAACTCTGGCTTTCGAACATCTACGCGGCGGGCGAAACCCCCGAAGCGGGCATTACTGCGGAACGCCTGGTGGAAGCGATCGCGGCCAAGGGGCAGAAGGTGCGCTTCGCGGGCAGCCTTGAAGAAGCGCACGCGCGCGCACTTCTAGACCTGCGCGAGAACGACGTGTTTCTGACCCTGGGTGCTGGGAATGTGGTCGAAGTGGGCGAAGCCTTTCTCGCGGAGGCGCCCGCACGGTGAGCAACGCGCGCGGCCTTCCCATCGGTCCTCCCCCCAAGGAGATACCCCTTCAAAGCATGTCCGGAGATGGCCCGTTCTTCCGTCCCGCGCGCCTGTCCAGGGCGAAAAAGGATCGGCGCTCGGGGTGGAAACGCGCTTTCGTCGCGGTCCAGATCGGGGCCTTGCTGTGCGCCTCGGTGGTCGCGTCGTTCCTGTTTTTCGAACGCTTCGCGATCCCGAGCCGGTTTCAAATCGCGAGCATCGAAGTGACGGGAAACCGATTCCTTTCTGAGGGAGAAGTGCGCGAGATGCTCGGACCCGCCCTGGGCGGCAACCTCATCAGCGCCAATCTCGAAGGTCTGCGGTCGAACCTGGCGGCCTCACCCTGGGTGGGGGGTGCGGTGGTCAGGCGCAAGCTCCCGCACACCCTGCTCGTGGATGTGACCGAGCGTTTCCCCATCGCCCTGGCCGAAGCCGACCAGCTCTATGTGATGGACGCCTCGGGCGAACTGATCGAACTTCTCGGCCCCCGCACCGCCAGTTTCGATCTGCCCGTTATCCGTGGTCTTTCCGGGGTGAGCGCGGAAGTCCGGCGCGACCGGGCCCGCCGAGCGAGCAGCCTTCTCGAAGACCTGGGCGATCTGTCGTCCGAGGTCTCAGAGATCTCGGTAGACCGCTCCGGCGATCTCCTGATCGTGCTGCGGGGGGATGGCTCCGTTCTGAAACTGGCCGAGCCTCCGTACCGCGAACGCGTCCTCTCCTTTCTGGCCCTCCGGCAAAGGCTCCGCGAGCGCTGTCCGGATGCCGAATACTTCGATCTGCGCTTCAAGGACCGGATCTACGCCAAGCCCGCTTCGCGAGACGAAAAATCCGATCTCACCACCGAAACTTCCAATTAGTACCAGAGAATAAGGAACCCCAAAAAATCATGGCTCGGAAGAACGACCGGTACATCACGGGACTCGACATCGGCACCCACAAGGTGTGCGCGATCATCGCGGAAGCCATGGACGACCGCCGATTGAACGTGGTGGGCGCGGCCCACACGGAATCGAAGGGTGTGCGCAAGGGTGTTGTGATCAATCTCGACGCGACCGTCGAGTCGATCAAGAAGGTCATCGAACAGGCGGAGCTGATGGCCGGAGTCGAGGTTCAACAGGCGAGCGTGAGTATCGCCGGCACGCACATAAGAAGCGTGAACTCGCGAGGGGTCATCGCGGTGTCGGCGCGGAACCGGATGATCGAGAAGGAAGATATCCGGCGGGTGATCGAGGCGGCCAAGGCGGTGTCCATTCCGCCCGATCGTCAGATCCTCCACGTCCTGGCCCAGGAGTACGTGGTCGACGATCAAGAAGGCATCGGCGATCCCAGCGGCATGAGCGGGGCCAGGCTCGAGGCCAACGTGCACGTGGTCACAGCCTCTTCCACGTCCACCCAGAACACGATCACGTGTCTCCACCGCGCGGGCCTCGAGGTCGAAAGCACGGTCCTGGCTCAACTGGCCGCGGCCGAGGCCTGCGTCACCCAGGACGAGAAGGAGCTGGGGGTGGCGGTGGTGGACATCGGCAGCGGCACCGTGGACATCGCGATTTTCGAAAAGGGTTCGCTCTGGCACACCGCCGTCCTTCCCATCGGGGGCGAACACTTCACCAACGACGTGGCGGTGGCGCTGCGAACCGGGGTCACCGAAGCCGAACGCGTGAAGAAGAAGCACGGCTGCGCCTTGGTCTCATTGGTGCCCGAGGAAGACATGATCGAGGTCCAGAGCGTCGGCACGAAGAAAGCTCGGATCATGGGCCGTCAGCTCTTGGCCGAAGTCCTCCAGGCCCGCACCGAAGAGGTCTGCCAGCTTGTTCTCGCGGAAATCCGAAAGTCCGCCTTCGACCAGTCGTTGAATGGCGGCATCGTTCTCACCGGCGGCGGAGCCATGCTCGAGGGCATGGTCGAGATCGGCGAACAGATCTTCGACCTGCCGGTGCGACTGGGCGCGCCCTCCGGAATAACCGGCCTGGTGGACGTGGTGTCTTCGCCCGCCCACGCCACCGCGGTGGGCCTGGTGCTGCGCAGCCATCGCGCCCGCCTGGGTGAAGGACGCTTGCTTCAGGAGATGCGTGGGACGGGCACGTTCGGGAAGCTCACCGGCCGGATCAAGGACATGTTCTCTGGGCTCTTCTAGACTCCATGAAGTTCAGGGACGCTGGCTCGGCCGTCTTGCCTCAGGGTTTCCTTCCCCGGCGTGAGCCCCATCACCCGGATCGGGAGATGCTCCGAAGGGATTTGGCCTTAAACTTGCGAATCGACTTTTTCTCGGCGAACCTCCGTCCAGAAGGACGGCGAATTCCGGGGTTTCTTGGCTTCTGGGAGGCTTGATGAGCGCACAAGAAAAGATCTCGCGCATCGTCCTCGCCGAGGATGACGCAAAAGGAGCCTGCATCAAGGTGGTGGGGGTGGGCGGGGGCGGCGGCAATGCCATCACCCGAATGATGGAAGCCGGACTTCACGGTGTCGAGTTCATCGCGGTCAACACGGATCTGCAGGCTTTGAAGTCCAATCTGGCCCCGGTCAAGATTCAGATCGGCGGAAAGCTCACCAAGGGCCTCGGGGCCGGAGCAAATCCCGATATCGGCAGACAAGCGGCGGTCGACGACACCGAAAAGCTTGCCGATGCTCTCGAAGGCGCGGACATGGTCTTCATCGCCGCGGGCCTGGGCGGAGGTACCGGCACCGGTGCGGCTCCCGTGGTGGCCTCGATCACCGGTCAGTTGGGCGGGGGCGAAAACCTTCTACTCACGGTGGCCGTCGTCACCATGCCCTTCAGGCTCGAAGGCAAGCGGCGTATGGATCAAGCGCTGGATGGCCTGGCCAGGCTTCGAGAATCCGTCGACTCCGTCATTGTGATTCCGAACGATCGTCTCCGGGAGACGGTGGCACGCCAGACCCCGGTATCCGAGGCCTTCCGCATGGCCGACGATGTCATTCGCCAGGCCGTTCAGGGAATCTCCGACATCATCACCATCCCCGGCCTCGTCAATCTTGATTTCGCCGATGTGCGGGCGGTCATGAAGAACATGGGTCCCGCGGTGATGGGCACGGGCATCGCCGAAGGCGACAAGCGCGCCATCGAAGCCGCGCGCCGCGCGATCGAGAATCCCTTGCTCGACGACAGTTCCATCGAGGGGGCGCGCGGGATCATCGTGAATATCACGGGCGGGCCCGACCTCTCGCTGGACGAGGCCTCAGAGGCGACCGAGTACATCACTCGCGCGGCCGATGCGGAAGCGAACGTGATCTACGGCATCGTCATTGACGACCAGATGCGCGACAAGGTCAAGGTGACGGTGATCGCCACCGGCTTCCGCCGCCCGGCTCTCCCTGTCACTCCCGTCGACCTTTCGAACTATCGTTTCAGCGACGGCACGACCGCTCCGAATCAGGCGCCCGCTCCACCGCTCGCCTCCTCTGCCGCCATTCCAGCGCAGGCGACCGGCGCCGCCCCCGCGAATCCGGCGTCCTTCTACCGAAAAACGCCCGCGAACCCCACGGCCACCGGGACCGGCGCCGACCCCTCCAATCTGGATGTGCCCACGTTCCTGCGGAAACTAGGCAACGGCTGATACCCAGCAATGAGACCGGCGCTTCCGCCGGGCTTCGGCCAAAGACGCCTCCCTTGTCCGCAAACGAAGACTTCCGGCTTTCCCGTCTCCAGTCCGAGATCCATCTGCGGCCGAAGAAGGCGCATGGATCCTTGCGGGTGGTCCTTGCCTATCCGAATCTCTACTACGTGGGGATGTCGAATCTGGGCTTCCAGGGAGTTCACGCTCACTTCAACAGTTTTCCTGAGATCGTGTGCGAACGCGCCTTTCTGCCCGAGGAAGACGAGCGGGGCTCCGTGCGAACCCTGGCCAGTTTCGAGACCGGGACGGCCCTGCGTGACTTCGACGTGGTTGCCTTCTCGGTGGCTTTCGAGAACGACTACCTTCACGTCGTCCAGATGCTCAGGATGGCGGGCATCCCGCTGCGCGCGAAGGACCGCGGGCGACGCGACCCTCTGGTTCTGATCGGCGGTTCGGCGACATTCCTCAACCCCGAGCCACTCGCCCCGTTCGCGGACGTCATCGCCGTGGGCGAGGGGGAGGTGCTGGTGCCCAAGATCGTCGAGGCCTGGCTCGGGAATGGGAGAGAGCGCCTCGGGATCGACACCTTGAAGGAGAAGGACGGTTTCTACGTGCCCGAACGGCATACCGTCCATTGGAACCCGGATGGAACGGTGGCCAGGGTCGACGGCCCTGGACGGGTGATGCGCCAACGCGCATACCCGGGAGCCATGGACCTGCCCCAGACCACCATCCTGACTCCGCACACCGAGATGTCGATGAAGTTCATGATCGAGATCTCGCGAGGCTGCCCATGCATGTGTCGTTTCTGCTGGGCCGGCTACAACTACCTGCCGGTGCGCGGCTTCTCCCGTGCCACCATCGTCGAGCGCGCGAAGCAGGTGCGTGGCTTCACGGACAAGATCGGTCTCGTCTCCACCGCGGTCTGTGATCATCCGGAAATCAACGGCATCGTGGACGACCTGTCCGCCCTCGGCTTCCAGGTTTCGGTGGCCTCGTTGCGCCTCGACGATCTGTCGCCGGAGTTCGTCTTCAAGTTGGTCGACACCGGAGTCGAGGGCCTCACTCTGGCTCCGGAATGCGGCTCGGACCGGATGCGCAAGATCCTGAACAAACAGTTCACCAACGACGACATCCTGGCCCGGGCGCGCTGGATCTTCGAGAACGGCATTCAGAATCTGAAGCTGTACTACATGGTCGGCCTTCCCTTCGAGACCCACGCCGACGTCGAGGCCATCGCCACTCTCACCGAGCAGATCCGCGAAATCATGCTGGAGGTGGGAAAGCCTCGCGGTCGCATCGGCCGTATCCATCCCTCCGTGAATCCGTTCGTGCCCAAGCCGGGGACGCCGTTTCAATGGCTGCGCATGGAGAACGTCAAAGAAACGGACGACAAGCTTCAGTATCTGCGCAAGGCCTTCGCCAGGATTCCGAATGTCGAGGCCATCTGCAAGAGTGCAAGAACCGGCTTTCACCAGACCATCCTGGCCCTGGGCGACCGCCGCGTGGCCGACGCTCTCGAGTACGCGGTGCTGAACGATTGCGACCTGAAACGGGCCACCAAGGCGGTGGGTCTGGACCCCGCGTTCTATGTCTATCGCGAGAAGCCCAAGGAGGAAGTCCTGCCCTGGGACACCATCGACAACGGAGTCAGCCGCGACTACTTCTGGAAGGAACTGGAGAAGTCGCGGCGGGAGGCGCTCTCCCCACACTGCCCGGAGATCCAGGGTTGCATCCGTTGCGGAGTGTGTGAGGACCAGCCGAATCCTTCGTACCGGCTGCCGGAGAAGTGGAAGGCCCTCGGAACGTCGCCACGCTACTTGAAGGTGACCGCAACCTCCTGAGCCGTCGGCGGGAACGGGTGCGCCCTAGCTAGCCCGAGGCGATGCTGAGGAGTTTCGGGATCGCGGCCATGTCGACATTGCCGCCGCTGATCACGACGCCCACTCTTTTGCCGCGAAGATCGACCCGGCCGGAGAGCGCGGCGGTAGCCGCCAGCGCCCCCGTCGGTTCGACCACGATCTTCAGACGTTCCCACAGGTAGAACATGGTGGCGGCGAGTTCCTGGTCCGTCACCGTCGTCATGTCGTGAACATGGGCCAGAACCATGGCGAACGTGAGTTTGCCGAGCGACGGGGTTCGCGCACCGTCAGCAATCGTCTCAGGATTCGTCACGGTCTGAAGGGTCTTCGACTTGAACGACCGGGTGGCATCGTCGCCCGCTTCGGGCTCGACCCCAATGACCTTGCAGTCCGGAGAGAGAGCGGCGGCCGCGGCCCCACATCCGGAGATGAGTCCGCCTCCGCCCACACACACGAACAAATGGTCCAGGGGTCCGGTCTCGCGAAGCAGTTCGAGGGCGACCGTTCCCTGTCCGGCAATGACATCCGCGTGATCGTAGGGGGGAATGGTCACCAGACCGCGCTCACCCGAGATCTTCTTACCAAGCGCCTCTCGAGTCGTCTCGTTCTTGTCGTACATGACGACCTCGGCGCCGTACTCGCGGGTCGCCCGGACCTTTACTTCGGGCGCGTCGCTCGGCATGATCACCACGGTGGGAACGGAAAGGAGCCGCCCGGACAGGGCGATGGCCTGGGCGTGGTTGCCGGACGAAAAGGTCAGAACCCCTTGGCGGCGTTCGTCGGCCGAGAGCTTCGAAAGAGCGTTGAACGCCCCGCGAAACTTGAAAGCACCCGCCCGCTGGAAGTTCTCGCACTTGAAGAAGACCGAGCCCCCGGTCTTCCGGTCAACCGTGGCCGAGGTCAGAACGGGGGTGAGGTGAGCCTGTCCATGGAGCCTTCGGGCCGCCGCTTCAATTTCAGCGAGACCGACGGGGAGATCCGACAAGGAAGAAGACCTCAGGCCACGTCGCGGAGTTTGAGACCTTCGTCTTTGAGCGTCTTCAGGAGACCCTTTTTCTGGATCGTGCGAAGCGCCGACGTGGAAATCTTCAACCGAACGGTTCTGCCGATCTCCGGAACAAAGATGCGCTTCGTGATGAGATTCGGAAGGAAACGCCGCTTGGTGCGGTTATTAGCGTGGGACACATTGTGCCCACTCATCGGTTTTTTGCCTGTGATCGCGCAGCGCCGCGCCATGACTTTTGCCTCCAGCAAGATTCCCGCCTGGAAACGGGGCGGAGAGCCGTCTATTTTGTCACAGGTTGCCCTGCAGACACCCTCAGGAGCCGAAGATTGCGCGAGATCGGCAAGGATGGGGGGGCGCGCCGTGCGGGGAACCAGCGCTCACCGTCAGGCGCCGACCGGTGCGCGGAGAGCCTCTTTCAGTCGAGCGATCGAATCCTCCGAAAGCAGCTTCAGGCGAATGAGGCCCCGCGCTCCCGCCCTAACCAGGCGAGGCGCAGAGACCGCATCGGCCAGAATCACGTCGGAGGCGGCCAGGAAGCGGCGCCAGGTCCGTTCGTCGGCCAGGGGACAGGTCTGAATTTCGAAGTCGGCGGACAACATGCTCTTGAGCGACACCCGGGCGAAGGAGAGAAAAAGCGGACTCTCGGAAACTACGAGCACCATCCCCGAGGAGACTTCCGGAGGAACGAGAGCCTCGGGCGGAGGGACACTGAGGGTGAACACGACCAACCGCCCGAGCGAGGCAACACCCTCGACGCGCCCGACGTGATAGGGCAGGACGGCGACGACGAAACCGGCAGCGAGCCTGGGGTTCGAATCCAGTTCGTCCGGGGTGGCCACCCGAACCTCGGCTCCCAGGGCGTCGTGCATCTCGCTCGCGTACACCGCCCCCATCTCGGCAGACGGGTCGACCACCAGGATGCCCTCCGGCCGCTCCGGCTCAGCGAAACGGGCCACCGCAGCCAGAATGTCGTCCGGGCTGAGACCGGTGGCCAAGGCCTCCTCCACCGCCAACTTCAGCTTCGCGGCGATGGTGGGTTCTAGGGCGGTGCGGCGCGCGCGCGGTTCGACGAAAACCCCCGAACCGGATCGAACCACGACGTGGCCGGACGCAGCCAGGGCCCGGTACGCGGCCGAAATGGTGTTCGCGTGAACCCGGAGCTTGCGCGCCATGGTTCGAATCGGGGGCAGACGGGAGCCGCGTGGCAGGTCGCCCGACAGCATGGCGAGTTCGATTTGGGCGCGGATCTGGTCTTTGACGGGCACCCCGCGGTCGCGCCTGATCCTGATCTGCATTCGTCCTCAAGAAGCGGCGAAGCGGCCGACCATAACTCCAAAAGGGCGCACCGAATGGCGCGCCACGGAGGGCCTCAGGCTCCCTGCGGGCGGAGGGCCGCGGGGGAACCCAACACGCCGGGTTCCTCGCGTGAAGAAAGCGGCGCATCGGACAGGTGGTCCGAGACCTCGAGGATCCGGCGCTCCTCGGCACGGCGGCGCTCCTGGAGTTCGGCAAAACGCTGTTCCGCCTCCTGGATTTCCCGGCGGAGTCTCTCGACTTCGGTTCGCTTTTCGGTCACGAACGCGTCGAGTTCCTGCCGCGCCCGGACCACCGCTTCTTCGGCTCTCTGGCGCTCGGCCTGCATCTCGGCTTCCTTGGCCGACGCGAAGCGTTCGATGGCCTGATCGCGCAGAACCGCGTCCTTGAGAATGTCGGTGAATTCAATCCCCGCGGCATCCAGGGCGGCCAAAATGGCCGCGGCTCGCTGTTCGGGGCGCAGGGCGACCAGTCGGGGGTGGTTCAGCATCGATTCGACCTTGTCGATGCCGTAACCATGAACGGGCGGGTCGATTCGGGCCTCCCTATAGACCTCGCCAAAATCCATGATGTCCGCGGGAAGCTTCGAGGGTGGAATATCACCCAACTTCGCCTCGTAGGCCTGGGGGAGGACTTCGACCAGTCGCTCGCTCGAGCCGTCGGCCAGACCGGTGGGCTCGATGAGTCGGACCCCTCGGCTCACAAGGCTGCGAACTTTGCTCATGACTCCGATCCCGTCTTCTTGCCTTCGCGCAACTTCCGGAGGGCGTCCACGGCATCACCCGCGCTGTCGTCGACAATCGCGGTTTGCCCCCAACCCGCGGTTCGCGCCTCTTCGGCCGCGGCCCGAAGGGCCATTTCGAGCCCGGTTTGGGAGGGCGGTCGGGGGTCGCCGCCCGGACCGGCTTCGGAACCAACCGTCTCCGCCTCGATCGTGGGCGCGGTGGCCGTCGGGGTTTGGGTGTCCTGGGTCTGGATGTCCTGGGCCGGGACAGATGGAGCCTCGGCCGCGGCCGAAGTCGGCAGGGGTTCCGCGCCGGGGAGCGGACTCGTCTCGGTTGGGGCCGAGAAACTCGCGATGACCCTTGCCGTCGGAGACGGTTCGGCGGGAACGGCCGTCGCTGGAGAGGGCAGGGGTTCGACGAAGTAGGCCAGAGACCGGTGGAGACGATCCTGCTCCATGCGCTTGCGGATCTCGAGATCCGACTGGGCGCGCACCGCACTGGTGCTCCCCTGAGCCAGCCGTTCGATCTGGCTCTGTTTCTGTCGGGTGAAGGTCTCAATCGTATCTTGAAGCGCCTCGGCCCGGCTTTCGTTGCGCGACCGAAGGCTTTGAAGTTCGAGCGCCTTTTCGGCCTCGAAAGCCGTGAGAGCCTTGCGCCTTAGAACGGCGTCCTGGGAGACATCGGAGGCGGGGACGCCTGCGGCATCAAGTGCTGTGAGCAAAGCGCTCCGCCGAACCGACCGATCCAGACTGGCCAGACGACGGCCGGTGAGAAGCCGGTACACCCGTTCCACACCATAACCGTGAATCGGCGATTTGATTCCGGCTTTTCGGTACACGTCTTCGAAATCCGAGGGAGGAAGCACCGGTGGCGCGGAGGGGGTCTGAACCGCGATCGAAGCCGTGGGTCGGGCCAGGGGTTCGGGAAGGCTCGGCCTGACCCAGTTCTCGGAACTGGGCGCGGGTGAGGCAACCGGCTTGGTCTCATTCCAAGCCTGCGGCGTGGGCCAAGCCTGCGGCGTGGGCCAGAGCGGCGACGCGGGCGGAGCAGGGGTCGCTGGCTTCACGGAAACAGACGGAACTCCCTCGGTCGAAGCGCTCGATAGAGCCCTCGGGGTGGAAGGAACTGCGGGCTCATTCCAAAGGCGCACGGCTGCTGCTTTCGGCTCCGCGTTCACGGGGGGATTTCTTTCGAAGGTCGGCTTCGGCAGGTCATGGGCCGAGGCGGCCAGGTCCGCCGGAGTCGCCTCGCCGGAGGCCGGACTCGGAGCATCGTCCGGCGTGCTGCCCCGCTTCCACGATGTGGCCAGGGCCGAGGTGGGGGCGACGACCTCTTCGTCCGGATTCCATTCGAACGCTCCGTCGTCCTTCAGAGCATCCGCCGCGTCGCTCGGCGGCGGCGAGTCGAACACCTTGTTGAACAGGGTCTTGAGAGGATTCATGGAGGAGAAAGAGCGACGCTTCAGAGTCCCGCCTCTGACTTGTATCAGTGCCACTTGTCGAAGTCAACCGCGGGCGGGTTGGTATTGTCTCAAGCTTGGGCGGATTTGTCTAAATCGCCTTGGACCTGGCCTGGTCGCGGGCGAACGCGCCTCGGTCTGCCGTCATCTCATTGCCATTTGAGGGCCGTGTGCTAAGAAGCGATGGATGCCGCACAAGGAAGCCTCCCTCGACGTCTATCGAGCGAAGCGGAATGCCTCGCAGACCCCCGAGCCGTTCGGCGGTCTGGGGTTGCCCGACGAGGCGGACTGGACGAAACCCCGTCTGTTCGTGGTCCAGAAACACGCGGCCCGCAGGCTTCACTACGACTTCCGGCTGGAATGGCGGGGGACTCTCATCAGCTGGGCCATCCCCCAGGGGCCCTCGACCGACGTTGCGGAAAAACGTCTCGCCGTCATGGTCGAGGATCACCCGATCGAGTACGCCGATTTCGAGGGCGTCATTCCCAAGGGCAACTATGGCGCGGGCGAAGTCATCGTCTGGGACAAGGGCGTGTGGCTGCCCATAGAGAGCCCGGACGAGGGCTTCGAGAAGGGCAAACTGCTATTCGAGCTCCGTGGTTTCAAGCTTCATGGCCGTTTCACCCTGGTTCGGACCAAGCGGCAAGGTCAATCTGAATCGAAGGAATGGCTGCTCATCAAGAAGCCCGACGCGTACGCCGGGCCGGAGGGAGCCCGCTACCTGACCCCCGAATCGATCTATTCCGGCCTGACTCTGGAGGAGATCCAGGCCGGTTCCCTGAAGGCGGCCAACCTCCGCGAGCGTCTCGTAACTCTAGGCGCGCCCCGGGACCGAGTGGAAGGAACGCCCGACTTCATGCTTGCCGAGGATGCGAAGGAGCCGTTCTCAGACCCCAGTTTCATCTACGAACTGAAGTACGACGGCTATCGGCTGCTGGCCGTGGTCGAGAGCGGCAAATGCGAGCTCATCTATCGGCGAGGGAGCAAGGCCACCGACTTGTACCCCGAAATCGCCCGGGCCGCCTCGCTGTTGCCCTTCTCCCGACTGATTCTTGATGGCGAGCTCGTCTGCCTCGACGACGATGCACGCCCGAGTTTTTCGAGACTGCAGCAGCGTTCGCAATTGCGCCGTACCGCCGATGTCAGCGCCGCCATGGTCCGGCTGCCGGCCACTCTGCAAGCGTTCGATATTCTGGCGTTCGAGGATTTCGATCTTCGGTCCCTGCCTCTGGTCGAGAGGAAGGGCATCCTCCGCGATGTCCTTCCGCGAGCCGGACCCCTGCGTTTCGTCGACCACATTTCCGGGGACGGCGCTTTGTTCTACGCCGAGGTGGAGGGCATGGGCCTTGAAGGCGTCATGGCCAAACGGATCGATTCGAAGTATCGCTCGGGGCGGAGCAGCGAGTGGTTGAAACTCAAGACCGACAAGGTCGCGGATTTCGTGGTGATCGGCATGACCCCGCCCGAGGGCTCCCGCACCGGGTTCGGAGCGCTTCACCTCGCCGCCTACTCCCGCGCGGTCGCGAGCACGGGCAATGCCCAAACCGAGTTGCGCCTTGTCTACGCGGGCCGGGTCGGCAGCGGTTTTACCGAAGACCAGCTGAAGACCTTCAAGGCGCTGCTTCAAAAAGACGCTCTCGAAGGCCCGCCCTGCCCAATCGTCGACGAACCCAAGGGGAGCACGTACGTCGCGCCGCGACACGTGGTCGAAGTTCGCTTCAAGTCGTGGTCGGCGCAGAGCCTTCTGCGTCAACCCGTATTCCTTCGCTTCCGCGATGACAAACCTCCGGAGGAATGCCGGCGGCCGGGCGAGGAGGGGAGTGCGGGGGTTCCGAACGAGGAGGCGGCGGAGGCCGCCAATGTTGTGGTGGACAAGACCGTCCGCTTCACCAATCTCAACAAGGTCTTCTGGCCGGTCTGCGAACAGAACGCGGTCGCGTACACCAAGGGCGACCTCATCGACTACTACCGGAACGTCGCGCCCTGGTTCCTTCCCTACCTCGCGGATCGGCCGATCACGCTCACGCGTTATCCCGACGGCATCAACGGCAAGAGCTTCTTTCAGAAGGACGCTCCGCCGTTCATCCCCGGGTGGATGCGCACCGAGCGCCTGTGGAGCGAAGACACGGGCAAGGAACTCGACCTGATCATCGGCGGCGATCGCGGGCAAGGCGACCTCGAAACGCTCCTCTTCATCGCGAATCTCGGCGCGATCGTCCTTCACGCCTGGAACGCCCGAGCCTCGGATCCGGCGCGGCCCGACTGGATCATCCTGGATCTGGACCCCAAGGAGGCGCCCTTCGAACACGTCATCTCGCTGGCCCAGGAGGCGAAGGCGCTGTGCGATGAGATCGGCCTGCCCTGCTTCGCGAAGACCACCGGATCTTCCGGCCTGCACGTCCTGCTGCCCACCGGGGGCGCGCTCACCCACGAGCAGTGCAAGACATTCGCGGAACTCCTGGCCCGCGTGATCGTGACCCGGCGTGACACAATCGCGACCATCGTGCGCATCCCGGCCCATCGAGGCGGCAAGGTCTACATCGACTTCCTCCAGAATGGCCATGGCAAACTTCTGGTCGCCCCTTTCTCCGTGAGACCCCTGCCCGGAGCGCCGGTGTCCATGCCCCTGGATTGGTCGGAGGTTCGCGAGGGCTTGACCCCGCGGCAGTTCACGATCGCGAACGCAATTCCACGACTCCAGAAGCTGGATCGCGATCCGCTCCTCGGCGTTTTGAAGGAGAGGCCGGATCTGCTGGGCGCCCTGGTGAAGCTGGGAGAATGTCTTGGCTGAGCCGCTTTTCTTTTTCGATGGCGCCGAGGTCGAGACCGCCCGGGGGGCAAGAGGACGCGGCGAGCGGGTGATTGCGTTTTCGGAAGCAGCGGCCCGAAGGCTCGGCAACGCAGGCATTCCTTTCTCGAGATCGGTGGAGGCGCTCGGCGACGATCCCGAGATGCCGCTCTATCGCGCGGCCGCGGATTGGACCCGGGCGTTCGGAACAATGGCCCTGGACGCGAACGGCCAGACCCTCAAAGAGGCGCTTCGTTATCGCGAAACGACGCTGTGGTGGTGGGCCGAGCTGTATCTTCACCACAACACGGATGCGGCGCGGCGCGTTCGCTTCCTGGAGACGGTCGCGCGCGCCCTCGACACCTTCCCCACCGCAAAGGTCCGGACTCACGGCCTGACTTCGGATGAAACCGCGCTGACCGAGCGCCTGTGTGCGGCGCGCCATCTCGCGTTCGTGGATGGGCCGATTCGAAAGGCGGGGGTGGCGGCCCGGCGATCCGCCCTTGTCGCGGGCCTGTTCGAGGCTTCGAAGGTTGTGGCCACGGCCATCAAGGGAACGGGCGGCGGAGGCCATCGCCTGACTGCGCGATCCGTGGTCTTTGTCACTCACGCCGCGTTCTGGAAGGAACGAACGGCGGGGGGCGGTGAGGTGGAGCCGTACGAGCATTATTTCGACTCTCTCCTCCGCGAATCCAAACGGCGCGGCCTCCCGGTCGGGATTCTCGCGGTCGGGCCGCAGAACGTTTTCCGCACGCGATCGACAAGCGACAGGTGGAAGGAACGCCTTTCGAGCCGGAAGGACGATCGGTTCGTTCACATCAATCATTTCGTCTCGCCGGGAGTGGCGGCCTTGGCTCTGAAGGCGTTCGGAAAAGCGGTGACGATTCACCGTCGCCTCCGCGGCGCCCCCGGTCTGGCCAGGGCCTTCTCTCATCGAGGCGTGACCTTCGCCGACCTGTCGGCCGAAGACTTCGGACGGACGCTCCTGCACCAGGTTCCGTGGGCGGCGCGCTGCCTTCTGGAGTTCGACGCGGCGTTTCGCGAACTGGATCCGCGCCTCGTTTGCCTCTACGCGGAAAGCTCCGGTCTGGGCCGCGCGGCCATAGAAGGGGCAAGGGCGTTGAAGGTCAGGACGCTTGGCATTCAGCACGGAATCCTCTACCCGAACTACTTCTCCTACGAACGAACCGCGGGGGACGTGGCTCTGGGCACGCCGATTCCAGACCGGACCGCGATGTACGGCGAGGATGGTGTCCGCTTGCTCGAAACAACATTCCGGTACCCCACAGGCCGCGTGGTCGCCACCGGTTCGCCTCGGTACGACGCGCTGTCCACCGAGATCAAAACCGTGAATCGTGAGGAGCGCCGTAAGAATCTTGGCATCGCGGCCTCGGACCACCTGGTGGTTCTGGCCAGCCGGTACGCCGGCATTCGCGAAACCCACAAAGCGTCGGGACCCGTGTTCGCCAGTTTGCTCGGGGCGATAGGCGGGATGGAAGGAGCCAGACTCATCGTGAAGCCGCATCCGGCCGAGCCCGTGGGCGCCTACGACAAGGACATCGCCACCGCCGCTCTCGGCGATCGCGTGCGCGTGATCGCGGATCGTTCGCTCACCGACATACTGCCGGCGTCCGATCTTCTGGTGACGGTCGAATCGCTCTCGGCCACGGAGGCCCTCGTCGCCGGTGTGCCGGTGGTGGTCCTGCGACACCCATCGAATCTGCGCGACCTGGTGGCGAGCGGAGCGGCAGTGGGCGTTCCCGACGGTGAGGATCCGCGGCCGAGCATCGAGGCCCTGCTGACGAACGCCGAGCTTCGGGCCCGCTGGCGAGAGTCCCGGGACGCTTTCCTTGGCGAGGTCGCGCACGGGGTCGATGGAAAGTCGCTCGATCGGCTGGTGGCCCTGGTATCGCAGATGGCCGGACTCGACTAACCTTCGCTCCGTTCCATGAATCCTCCAACGATCCGGATCGGATCGCGCGAAATCGGCCCGGCCCAGCCCTGTTTCGTTCTGGCCGAAGTGGCCTCCGCGCATGAGGGTTCGGTCGATCAGGCCCTGAAGATGCTGGACGCGGCGTTCCGCATGGGCGCCGACGGGATCAAGTTTCAGCTCTTCAAGGCCGAGCGTCTGGTGGTGAACCGCCATCCCGGCCGGAAGGACTTCGAGCAGATCGAACTCACCGACAAGGAGTGGCGAAAGGTCCTCGTCCAGGCGAGGGGCTCGGGACTGTCCCTGTTGGCCGAGTGTTTCGACGCGCCCTCGCTCGAGCTCGCGACGGAAGCGGGCGCCGACGCTTACAAGGTTCACACCACCGATATGGAGAACAAGGAGTTCATCCGCGCGGTCGCGGACGTGGGCAAGCCGGTTCTTTTCGCCACCGGCGGCGTTCATGAGGACGCTCTCGCCGAGGCCCTCTCCATCGTGGGGGATCGCGAACTCGGCCTGTTGTTCGGCTTCCAGACTTTCCCGACTCCCGTCGAGGAGATTCGCTTCCGGGAACTCGAGAGCATGAAGTCGCGGTATCGAGTGCCGGTGGGCTTTCTCGATCACACGGACGGGGGGACGCTCTTCGCTCTGATGGCCCCCGCTCTCTCGGTCACTTACGGCGCCGACCTTGTCGAGAAGCACTTCACCCTCGATCGGTCAAAGAAGGGTTTCGACTACCAGTCGTCGCTCAACCCGGAAGACTTCCACCGCATGGTGGAGATGATCCGCACCGCGGAGCGCGCGCGGGGGGAATCGGGGCAGCCCATGTCCGCGGCCGCCGATTCGTATCACCGAAAGATGGCGCGTTTCATCGTGGCCCGTACCCTGATCGGCCGCGGCGACGTGATCACCGCCGAGAAACTGGACTTCAAGCGCATCGATCCGAACAAGGATCCAGGACTCTCGCCGCGCGACATCAATCTCATCCTGGGCCGCCACGCCAGGCACCCGATCGAGGCCGACGCCACGATTCGAGAGGACATGCTCGATTGAGCCGGACCGTGTGCCTGGTGACCGCGCGCATGGCCTCGGCGCGCTGCCCGGGTAAGGCCCTTCAGGAACTGCTGCCGGGCGAACCGCTGCTCGCGGTGCTGCTGGCGCGGATGCGGACCTCGAAGACGGTCGACGAAGTGGCCCTCGCCACCTCGGTGAATCCGGAGAACGACGCCATCGCCGACCTCGGTCGTGGCCTCGGTCTTCGCGTCTTCCGCGGCGACGAGGACGACGTGCTCAAGCGCCACGTCGACGCGGCCCGGGAGTTCGCCGCGGATCAACTGGTTCGAGTGACGGGCGACAATCCCCTGACCGACGTGGGCACCATGGACGCTCTGGTCACCCTGCATCGTGAGCGCCATGCCGACTACGCCTACGTCCCCGGCGAGGCGCTCCTCATGGGCATCCTCGCGGAAGTGATCTCGCGCGAGGCCCTCGAGCGGTCGTGGTCGAAGGGTGAACCGAAACACCGCTCGGAACTGGTGACGCTCTACATCAAAGAGCACCCAACGGAATTCAGGATCGCCATGGCGGATCTCGATCCGGCCCTGCTGCGCCCCGCTTACCGACTCACCGTCGATCACCCGGAGGACATCCGGCTGCAGCGAGAGATCTTCCGCCTCCTCGCCCGGGGCCCCCTGGTCGAGACCCGCGAGGCCATCGCTTTGCTGGACCACCGCCCTGATCTGGTCGCCATCAACGCCCACCTCACCCACAAGGGCGTCAATCACCGCTCCGTGGAGCTCGATGCCATGGTCAAAGCGGCGCAGAGGCCGGCGCGGTAGCCCGCGCCCGCTGAACCCGCCGCGCAGCTTATTGCCAGCGCCCGATTTCGCGCTCTGGGGTGACGAGGGGAGGCATCAACCGCTCTCTCCGGTGTGGCCATAACCGCCCTGGCCTCGATCGGTGTCCGGAAGGTCGGCAACCTCGCTCCACTCCACTCGCTCGACCCTGGAGATCAGCAGTTGGGCGATGCGCATCCCCCTGGAGACGACGAACGGGCTCTCGCCATGGTTGATCAACACAATACCCAGCTCGCCCCGGTAGTCCGAATCAATCGTCCCGGGCGCGTTCAGGACGGCGATTCCGTACTTGAGAGCCAGTCCGGACCGAGATCGAACCTGTCCTTCATAGCCCTTCGGGATGGCCACGGCGAATCCACAGGGCAGGAGTCGACGCGCGCCGGGGGCAATCGAGCAATCCGCATCCACGGCCGCGCACAAGTCCATGCCGGCAGCCCCAGCGGTCTGGTAGCTTGGAAGGGGAAGGCCCGCCCCGTGACTCAGCCGCTTGAAAGCGATCTTCATGGGTGCCGATAGCCTAGCGCTTCACTCCGGCCCTGGCGGCCGCGACTCGCAACCCTCGCGGACTCGCCACCGCTACCTGGCCGTCGAGATCTTCGAGGGTCGTAACGTCCAAAACGCCGCGGAGCAGTTCGCAGAACGCTTCTCGATTCTCGAGGTCGGGACGAAGCAGGAGCACTCCGGCGTGGGTGCCGGGGGGATGGAGCCGGATGTCCGCGAACTGCTTGTCTCCGGTCAGCAGGAATCTTCCTTCTCGTTGAGCCTCCTCCCAGACCGTCTCGTCGCGCGGGCCGCCGGGACCCTCCGCGCGCCTATCGTCGACCTCGTAGCCCCGCTGCCGAAGCAGGTCCGTGGCGCTGCGCGGAAGGTCCTCGTCGACCTTGACTTTCAAGGCGGATCAGGCGATGGCGACGAGCCGCTCCTGATGGAGCACGTCAGCGGCGTAGGCCAGGGCGGCTTGGATGTCGGCGGGCTGAAGCTGCGGGTACTCGCTGATGATCTTGGTCGTGTCATCTCCGAGGGCGAGGCAGGCCACAATGACGGAAACGGGAACGCGCGTTCCGCGGATGCAGGCCTCACCGCCTCTTACGGAAGGCTCGGAGGCGACTCGTCGACGCCAGTCGTCCATGATGCGATGAGCATACGACAACGCGGCTCTCCTGACGGATCGCTCCCCGTGCCCGTCACCCCGCCAAACCCCCGGGCTTCTTCGGACCACGACCCGAGGGGGCGGTAGCGCCCTGACGTATGCTCCGGGCTCCACCCTGGGGGCAAGGAGACATCATGCGCAAGGTCAGCGTCGGAATCCTGGCGTTCGTCGGAATCATCGTCCTGCTCATCAGTTTCGCGTCGATGGGCCAGGCCTACTTCAACGACTACACCATCGGCGGCAACGACGGGCCGACGGTCACGAAGGTGGGCGCGGGCGACGAGCAGCTGGTCAAGGCGCTGCGCGGGATCCGCGGCACCTCCGCCGCGTACGCGGGGGCCTTCGCGGTCCTGTTCCTGGCGATCGTGTTCGGGCCGTACCGGCGCGGCGAGACCTGGGCCTGGTGGGCCCTCATGGCCGCTGGCCTGATGTTCGCGGCCATGGTGCTGCTGCGGCTCGGGTTCGTGGGCACCAGGCTCGGAGTCGCCCCCGCGATGACGCAGGTTGTCCTGATGATCGTCGGCCTCCTGCTCGACGTCTCCCGGCTGCGCACGTCCAACGCGTAGTCGCGTGCGACCCCGATCGCCCCCAGAATCCGCTCCATCGCCGGGGTCGATACCCGCGGTTAGAAAGCCCTTGAAATGGCCAAATGCGGTAAAGGCGGGTCTTGCTCGGCCCCGTCGGTCTCGCGTCTGGTCTCACACACTGTGGTACCCGGGAGGGCTGCTGGAGAATCTTCGGAGAACATCCGTCTAGCGGCCGATCAGCTTCTGCAGATGCTCCGGATACCGGTCCCCCTGCACGGGTATCTTCGACGCCGCATTATCGATCTCGCGGAAATCGTCGGCGGTCACGTCGATCTCAACCGCTCCGATGTTCTCGTCGAGACGGAGCAGCTTCGTCGTACCCGGAATCGGAACGATCCACGCCTTCTGCGCGAGCAGCCAGGCGAGGGCGATCTGCGCGGGCGTAGCGTTCTTTCGCTTGCCGAGGGCCACGAGCAGCTCGACGAAAGACTGATTGGCCTTCATGGCTTCCGGTGAGAACCGCGGAAGAGCGGCCCTGAAGTCGCCGCTTTCGAGCTTCGTGTTCTCGTTCATCGCGCCGGTGAGGAAGCCGCGGCCGAGTGGGCTGTAAGGGACGAGGCCGATGCCAAGCTCTTCGAGGGTGGGGATGATTTCCGACTCGGGCTCCCGCCACCACAGTGAGTATTCGTTCTGCAACGCGGTCACGGGCTGGACGGCGTGGGCGCGGCGGATCGTCGAAACGCTCGCCTCAGAAAGGCCGAAGTGCTTCACCTTGCCTTCCTGAATGAGTTCCTTCACCGCTCCGGCTACCGCTTCGATCGGCACGTCGGGATCGACGCGGTGCTGATAGAAAAGATCGATGACGTCGGTCTGAAGGCGTTTGAGCGACGCCTCGGCCACTTTCCTGATGTGCTCGGGCCGGCTGTTGAGGCCCTGCCAGCCCGGACTTCCATCCGGGTTCAACTCAAAGCCGAACTTGGTCGCGATCACCACGCGGTCGCGAACCTTCAGGAGCGCCTTGCCGAGAAGCGTCTCGTTGGTATACGGGCCGTAGGACTCGGCGGTATCGAAGAACGTGACGCCGCGATCCACGGCCGCCCGCAAGAGCGCGATCATCTCCGTCTCGTCCTGACGGAGGCCATACGAGGCACTCATCCCCAGGCATCCGAGACCGAGGGCGGAGACTTCGAGATTGCTGTTTCCCAACGTGCGCTTCTTCATTGCTTCTCCTGCGTCATGGCCTCTGGCGGTTCAGACGCCTTCGGGTCTCTCCGGCGCCGACCGAAGGAGGCGGTGTCCTTCAATGACGGTAACGACCTCGACCCGACGACGCGAGAGCCGATAGATGATTCGATAGTTGCCTTCGATGAACTCGCGCAAGTCCTCGGCATCGAACTCCGGAACGCGTCGACCCGCGCGCGGGGCTTTGGCGGCCGCGCGAGCCCGCGTTTGCAACCGCAGGACGAAGACTCGCGCGTTCTCCGGATTCGATCGACTGATGTATTGAGCGATCTCGCGCAGATCGTTCCGCGCTCGGTCCGACCAAACAAGCGCCATGACCTCAGCGAGCCGAACCGAACTCCCGGTCCAATTCGTGGGTCAGTTGCACATCGGAGGTGACGCGCCCTTCCCGCAGATCATCAAGACCCTCGCCGATGGCTCGCACCACTCGATGCCGATAGCTGAGCGCGTCGTACTCCTCAGGCGTCATCACAACCGCAGCCGGCCGCCCGTTCTGGGTGACGACAATGGATCGACCGGTCGATCGAAGGGTTCGAAGCACTCTGGAGGTGTGGGCCTTCAATTCGCCGAGAGGGATGATGTCGTCCTTGACGCTCAAAGTCATTGGGAGCTCCGTAAACAGCACCATATTAGGGGCTGAAAGAAGATCTTACCTTTTTCTGCGGATCAGCTTCAGCGATGGATCGCCACACACATGCTCGCCCCCGGGAGACGGACTTCTAGCTGCTAAGGCGCACAACTCAGCCCTGCGGTTGCTAGCCAGGATTCCAGCCCTGAGAGCAGTCATCACTCCCGCAAACTGACTCAAAGAATAGCGGGGATTGAGCGACTCGACACTCCCCTTGGGGGAGCGCGCAGCCTGCCCTTGGGGCATGGGGGCCCCACGCCGTTCCTGCGCGAACGCATCGAGGCCGCCGGATGTGAGGGAACGTCCGGGTGCTTTGGCCGCAGCGTCACTGCGGTGGCGCGGTGACTCGGCCCCGCGTCCCCCACCACTAGAATG
>JANODX010000061.1:0-2872 GCA_031412915.1 Vicinamibacteria bacterium
GAGTTCCGGGTGCGAGGCGAGGAGCTTGGCGGAAAGAAGCGCGCCGTGGCCACTCTGCCAGGCCAGAAGGCCCAGGCCATGGCACTTCCCTTCCGCCATCTTCAGGGCCAGATCCTTCGGCCGCATCGCGGAAATGGCAGCCATCGCCCTCTTCTCCCGGGCCAGCCGGCGCAGGAGGATTTGCCCCGCCGACACCGAGGGAACGAGAAGCAAAGTGGGGGTGAGCGGCATGCCGATTGGATTTTCGATGATACGGCCTGCCCATGGCACCCAGGGTCCGAAACGTCCCCATCCCTTGGGTTTTCCAGTGCTGGCCGAGAGGCGTTCGAGAATGGCCTCAGCGCCAGCAGGCTCTCGACGAAGGTTCGCGGACGAGAGCCCCGCGGCTCACCCATGAGGCCCGACGCAGCCTCACCGCGCTGAGTCCCCAACGCTGAGTGGACCCCGGACGGCGCAAGCCAGGGCTACCCTCGGGGCCTCTCCCTCGAACTTCCTGGAGCCCCTATGGCGGCTACGAAATCTGGCTGCAGAAATCCGGTCAGCCGGACCGCCCGCTGGTGACCTCGCGCGATTTTCCGCCGGGCTTGACGCGCGGGTTCACGGGGCCCGCCCTGTCCCCCGATGGCACGCGCGTCATCTACCGGTAGATCGAGCTGGGGGGCCAGGGCGGATTGTGGATGTCGGCGGTGGCCGGCGGTCCACCCGTGCGGCTCGTGAAGGGCGCGGGCGCCGACTTCCCCGGCTCGTGGTCGCCGGACGGAAATTGGTACGTCTACTCGCACGAGGAAGGCGGAAAACTTCCCTGAACAAGGTGAAGACCACGGGAGGAGCGCAGCCTCAGGTGTTGAAAGCGGCCGTGAGCCCTCAAGAAGGGTGGGTGCCCCTATGGTCACCCGCGAACGATTGGATTCTTCATGACGACGAGGGAGTGAAGTTGATCTCCCCCGATGGGGCAACCACGCGGGAGCTGTCCCCGACGAGTGCTTTGGCCTATGCCTTCTCGGCGGATGGCCAGATCGTCTACGGCCTTCGCCAGCCCACCGCCCTCGGCCGACTGGAACTGTTTTCGATGAGCGTTCGCGGCGGCCCCGAGAAATCGATCGGTTTTCTTCCTTCGGAGTCCGAGCCTTCGGTCTCCTATACCCCCTCTATTCGTCTCTCACTAACGCCCGATGGCAAGAGCCTGACCTACAGCGTCGTCAGGACCACGTCCAACCTGTGGCTGATGGACGGGCTCGACACGGTTAGGGTGCGATAGGCGATGACTCTTCCCCTCGGCACGAGGCTTGGACCGTATGAAATCGCAGGCCATGCCCCGAGGGCAGGCTTCGCGCTCGGCCCGGCCCCCCGCGCCGCAGATTGCGGGGTCTCCAGTTGCTTGAATATTCGGACCTGAACTCCGATTTTTCGTGATATGGTCGGCCCGTGCTGGAACGCCCCGACGCGGTTTCGAATATCGCTCGAGCGGTGCGCCGCTCGAGGATCACCGCCCTGCTCGGACCTCGTCAGTGCGGGAAGACCACGCTGGCCCGCGCGTTCGCGCGCGAACGAGAGGCCGCCTTCTTCGACCTCGAGTCACAGCCCGATCAAAGGCGACTTCTGAACCCGGAATTCGCCCTGCGGGCGGAGAAGGGCCTCGTCGTCCTCGACGAAATCCAGGCCCGGCCGGATTTGTTTCCGGTTCTCCGCATCCTCGTCGATCGTCCCCGGAGCGCCACGCGGTTTCTGGTTCTCGGCTCGGCCTCGCCCGACATCGTTCGCGGAGCCTCGGAGACGCTGGCCGGACGGGTGGAGTTCGTGGAGCTCGGAGGGTTCGACCTGGCCGAGGTGGGTGCGCGCTCCTGGGAGCGCCTGTGGCTGCGCGGCGGCTTCCCGCGCTCCTGGCTCCCGAAGTCGAATGACGACTCGGTAGCGTGGCGAGAGGGCCTGGTCCGGACTTTTCTCGAACGAGACGTGCCTCAACTGGGCATCAGCGTCCCGGCCGCCGCGATGCGCCGGTTCTGGACCATGCTCGCTCACTACCACGGCCAGACCTGGAACGCGTCCTCGATCGGCTCCGCAATGGGCCTGTCGGACAAAACGGTGCGCTCCTACCTCGATATCCTGACCGGGACGTTCATGGTGCGTCAGCTTCAGCCGTGGCATGAGAACCTGAACAAGCGGCAGGTGAAGTCTCCGAAGGTGTACTTTCGGGATTCCGGGCTGCTGCATCGCCTTCTCGAGATCGACAGCCGCGCGTCGCTGCTCGCCCATCCCCGCGCCGGGGCCTCATTCGAGGGCTTCGTCATCGAACAGGTCCTCCGCGTGGTGACGCCGGCCCACGCCTGGTTCTGGGCCTCCCACGGTGGAGCGGAGCTGGATCTGTTCTTCCTTCATGGCGGGAAGAGGTGGGGAGTGGAAGTGAAGTTCTCCGAGGCGCCCAGCCCGACAAGGTCCATGCGCACCGCCATCCACGACCTTGCCCTCGACCACCTCTTCGTGATCTACCCCGGAGAGCATCGCTACGCGGTCGAAAGGGACATCACCATGTGGCCCGTCCGCGACATTCTCGACCTCAAGGCGCAAGTCCGCGGACGCCACTAGCCCGGGCTAGACTGGCCCCGTCCCTCGCCACTCTCAAGCGTTACGCGCAGGCGGTCGGGTGCGATCTTCAAGTCCGCCTCGTTCCCCAAACCCATCGAGCCCGACCCACCCGGAGTTCCGGCCGAAGTTCCGCCAAGCCTCGAACCGCCCCTCGCGGGCGGCCTTGAGGATCAGACGCGCGATGGAGCGGACCTCGCTGGCTTCGCCGGGAGCGGTGACCCAGGAGACCCCGGAGTGAAGTGCTGCGACGCTCGGGGAGGAGCCTGGAGCCGCGAAGAGGGCATCGGTC
>JANODX010000062.1:0-71733 GCA_031412915.1 Vicinamibacteria bacterium
CGACGAAAACGCGCGCATGTTGTAGGCGCCAGTGAGTTCGTCGGTGTCGGACACCTGCTTGATCTTGTCCATCGCGTAGCGAATGTCGGCCGCGAGCATCGTGGTAATCCGGCCTTCGCTCCTCTGCCCCAAGGGCGGTGACAAACGAGCGAGCGTCAGCGAGCGACTTTGCTCTGGAATGGCACCGCGAAGCGGAGCCATTCAGGAACGGCCCCGCCCCCCAAACCCCCTTTCGCTCCGGCCCGCCGGCCTTCCGAAGACCAAGCCGTCCGGTGTGGAGGACACGGACGCCTCGGAAAGGGGGTCTGATCCTGGCATCTTTCCTGCTGTTACCTGGTGAGCCTCGAGGATTTCTCCGGGGTGAAGGAGGATGCAAGTGAAAAAAAGCCAAGCGGTTGCCGTCGCATTATTGACCTTCGGTCTGATGGGCGTTCTGCCCGGGGAGGCCGGGGCCTCCGGGGTCGAACTGCGAATTGGCGCCATGAAGCCGCGGCTCGATTCGGTCCTTTTTGCGGACAGCGTGGCTCTCTACACGGTCCAGAAGGATGATTTCGTTGGTTGGTTCGGCGGAGGCGAGTTCACCACCAGCGTCCACCCGAACGTTGAATTGGGACTTTCGGTCGAGGGCTATTCGCGGGAAATCCCTACTTTCTACCGGGACTTCACCAGGCCCTCCGGAAACGAGATCCAGCAGACGCTCAGGCTGCAGATCGTACCCGTCTCCGCGATCGTCCGGTTCATGCCGAGCGGCCGCTATCGCAAGCTCACACCGTATGTCGGAGGGGGGATATCGGCCATGTACTGGGAATACGAGGAGTTCGGTGACTTCATCGACTTCGAAGGGCGCGGCCAGCCGGTGATGTTCGACTCCTTCAAGTCGGAGGGCACCACGTTCGGGCCGGTCGCGAACGGCGGGCTCCGCTACCGGCTCAATCAGGATCTTCAAGTGACTGCCGACTATCGTTACTTCTGGGGCAGGGAGACGATGGACGGCGACTTCTTCCCCAACGAGATCGACGTCTCGGGCGGAGCGCTTACGATTGGATTTCGCTTGACCTTCTGAGCGAGCGCCCTTCTTCTACCAGTCGATGCGCTCTCCATCACTGGTGACATGCAGCGTCCACTGAAGGTCCGTCCGCCACACCAGAGCCCCCGCGCGGGCCCAGCGTTCGACCACCGTCGCACTCGGATGCGAGAATCGGCTTCGCGATCCGACCGATACGAGCGCAATCCGTGGCCGAGTCTCCCGAACCAGCCTCTCCGAGCTCGAGGTCGCCGCTCCATGATGTCCCACCTTCACGAGGTCATATCCCCGGGTTGGGAGATCGAGAAGCCCCTCGGTCAAAACACTGGCGTCGCCCAGGAGAAGGAAGGACGTCTTGCCGTAGCGCACCTCGATCACCAGGGATCGGGCGTTCTCATCGCGGCTCGGCAGGAGCCAGTTCGAATCCGGACCGAGGACGCGGAACGACACGCCGTCGACGCTCCACCCATCGCCTCGCCGGGCCGTCGTGGTCTGGAACGCCTTGAGCGCCTTCGACTCGCCGTTCACGTAGATTCGCCCGGGATCGAAATGCCGAGCGAGAAAGGGCGCTCCACCCTCGTGATCCGCGTGTCGATGCGTGACGCCCAGAAAATTGAGCCGCCGATAGCCCATCTCCCACAGCGCTGCTCCCACCACCCGCTCCCCCGCGTCGAACGTCTCGAAAGCAGGTCCCGCGTCGATGGCCGCGGCCTGTCCGTTCGGCGTTTCGATCAGGATCGAGTCGCCTTGGCCGACATCGAGGAACCAGAGGTGAAGGCGTCCGTCCCCCAGGGGCAGACCGCTCATGGTCAGGGCCGCGACCAGCCCCGCCGTGGGCAGAACCACGCGTCTCCACCCTGAGCCCGCGAGCCCGAGGAGTCCCAGCACGAGGGCGAACGGAGGGGAGGGTCCGCGCCAGTCGGGGTCGCTCACCGCCGCGTGATGAGCCAGAGACCTCAGGGTCTCCGCGACCAGGCCACACACAGCACCGGCGAGTGAGGCCGCGGGTGCGAAGAAGGCATCGAGAAGCGCGGTCGCGAGGGACCCGTAGAGCAGGAGCACCGCGAGGGGTGCGGCCAGAAGATTCGCGGGGAGCGCGATCAGGCTGAACCGATGGAAATGCATGAGGGTCAGCGGGGCCACCGCGAGGGACGCGACGAGGGTCGCTGCCACCACATCGGTCAGGAGGGCGGGAATCCGCGGGGTTTGGAGCTTTCGGGCCAGGGCAGGAGCGAAGGTCACCAGAGCGAGGGTCGCCGCGAAGGACATCTGTGCGCCCGGATCCAGGGCATCGAGAGGCCGGAGCACGAGGAGGATCAGGGCAGAAGCGGCCAGGAAATTCGCGCCACTCCGGTGGAGATCCACTCTTACCGCGACTGCGAACGCCATGGCCATGACCGTGGCCCGTACGATCGAATCCTCGCCACCAGCGACCACGCAGTAGGCCATGAGCACGGCGCACTCGAGGGCACAGCCGGACCAGGCGATCTTCAAAGCCTGGGGCATCGTGCGCCTCAGGCCGATGATCAGCGCGGCCACCTGCGAGCCCGAGACCACGAGGAGGTGGAGGAGGCCGGCGGAGCGAAACTCCTCCCGAGTGTTCGCGTCCAGCGCTCCCTCATCGCCCAGGACCATCGAGGCGGTGACCGCGCGATTCAATGGGTCTCCGACATGGCGCCAGGAGAGCTTCAGCCGGTCCCGGGCCTGATCGACGAGGGTGCGGCGGGTGGCGCGCGTCTTCACGACTCGAAGGAGGCGCTCGTTCTTGCACGTGGCAAAGGCGTGCAGGCCCTCCCGCATGGCCCATCCACGCTGGTCGAAGCCGCCGGGCGTGCGAACCGGCTCGGGTCGGCGAAGATCCACCCAGGCCCTGATCTCATCCCCCTTCTCTATCCGCGGCGCGTCCGTAAACGGATTCGCGGCCCCGCTCCTGACAAAGACCCGAACCCGGCCGCGGTAGGCGCGATCCGTCCCTTCGGCCACGATCTGGGTGGCGTCCACGTCGAACCTCATTTCGTCTCCGACGATTCGAGGGTCGGACGTCACCTGCCCTTGAAGAACCACGGGCCCGACGACGACACTGATGGCGGCGGGCAGCGAGTGTTGCTGGTGGGTGGCTCGCGCCCCCGTGGCCAGCGCCGCGCCGGCCGCACCGGTGGCCACGATGAGCGCGGTGAGGGGCACCAGATCCGGTCGGAGGATGGCCCCTATCGCCAGGAGCGCGGCCAGTCCCAGAGCGGCGATCACAGGCAACGACACCTCGGACGAAGGTACGAGCGTTCCCGCGACCAGGCCGAGCACAAGGAAGAAGAGCGGTTGAGGATGGAACGGCATCGCGCGCGATGCTCGTCTCCCGGGAGGGGGACTGAGCCCGACGCCTGTGACGCTTTCCCGGGCGTCATAGCGGGGTCGCGTTTTCTGTCCGCGATCAGCCCCTGGGCCCTGGGACGAGCCGGGGCGTTTTGAGGAATGGGGGCCGGACTATGATCCAAGGCGCAGTCATGCCGTTCCTCCCCGATTCGATCGAGCCCGTCGCGGGCATGCAGACCGCGACCTCGGAGGATTCCGCATTCGCCCGGGCTCGGGACGCCATGGTGGCGTCGCAGATCATCGCGCGGGGCGTTCGCGATCCGAAGACCCTGGCCGCCATGCGCCAGGTTCCGCGCCACCTCTTCGTTCCCCCGGGACTGGTCAAGGAGGCGTATGACGATCATCCCCTGCCCATTGGGCACGCCCAGACCATTTCGCAACCGTACATCGTCGCATTCATGACCGAAGCCCTGGGTCTCAAGGGCGGTGAGACGGTTCTTGAGGTGGGTGCGGGCTCCGGATACCAGTCGGCGGTTCTCTCCCGCATCGTGGCGAGAGTATTCGGCATTGAGATCGTTGAACCGCTCGCCCGCGAGGCGAAAGGGCGGATGACGAAGCTCGGTTACACCAATGTCGAGATACGCGCGGGCGACGGGTACGCGGGCTGGCCCGAACATGCGCCATTCGACGCCATCATGGTCACGGCCGCGGCGCCTCGGGTCCCCGAGCCGCTGAAGCGGCAACTCAAGGATGGGGGGCGTCTCATTCTGCCCGTAGGAGACCACGTCCAGGAGTTGAAGATCGTGACCAGGCGCGGATCCACGTTCGAAGAGCGTAATGTGCTGGGAGTGACCTTCGTGCCCATGACCGGGGAGATTCGCAAAGACTGAAGGCCGGTCCTACTTTGCGACGAGCGGCAATTCGACAAGACTCGCCCGACCAGGCGCATGGTGAATGCGCTGCACCGCTTTGCGGTAGTCGCCGGGTTTGGCCCAGAAAATGCTCGGCACGAACCTCTGCGGATTCCGGTCGTAGAGCGGGAACCAGCTCGACTGGATCTGCACCATGATGCGATGGCCGGGAAGGAAGACATGATTCGCGGTCGGCAGGTCGAACCGATACAACAGCGAGTCGAGCCCTGAGCGAGGAGCGTCGCGGCGCTGAGCCACGCGACGATGGCGGCGGCGGGTCCAAAGGCGATGCGGGGGCGGGCGGTGAATTTCATCGGAAGGTCCATTTCGATCCGGGGAGCCAAGACTACGGGAGTCCAAGGTCGAATACAGACCCCATCCTCCCGCGTCGAAATGCGCTCGCTCATTCCGTCCGCTGACCGCGCGGGCCCTGAAACTGGGTTGGTTGGTCTACAACCGCTCCAGGACGGTCAGCGTCTCGATGTGGAACGTGGTCGGGAACATGTCGAACGCTTCCAACGAAACCGCCTTGTACCCGACCGTGGCGAAGCGGAGGATATCGCGGGTCAGGGTGGCCGGGTCGCAGGAAACGTAGATGATGCGGTTCGGCCGTCCGGCGGCGATGGCATCGAGTTCGAGCGGGTCCAGGCCGCGGCGGGGCGGATCGACGATGGTGACGGCGCCCTTGAGTTGCAGGCCGGTGGCGAGGGCGGTGCCGACGCTCAGGGGGAGGCGTTCGATCTTCACGCCGTTCGCCTTGGCGTTGCGACCAAGGTCATCGAAGGCGACCGGACTCCATTCAATCGCGGTGACGTCCCGGCCCTTCAACGCCAGGGGGATGGAAAACAGGCCGACGCCGCAGAAGAGATCGACTATGCGCGCGCCCGGGTCGACTTCCGCGGCCTCCATCACCCCCTGCAGAAGGCCTTCGGTCAGGAAGCGGTTGGCCTGGAAGAAACTCATCGCGTTGTGGTGAAGCGAAACGCCGCCCACCTTGTTCTCGATGCGGGCGTCGCCGTAGATCGTGGCCGCTTCGTTCTTCGAGGTCTGGAGCGCGAGGCCGCTCAGCCCCAGTTCATGGGAATGCCGGCGCAGCACGGTCGTGAGGGCCGGATCGGAGGCGACGAGAACGAGGCTTGGACCGGTGAACGACTCCGCGATCTCCACGGAGCCCGCTTTGACTCCGCCTGCGCTCAGTGCGCGCACCACGATCGCGATGAGGCCGCGCATGCGCTCCGAAACCTGGAGGCAGCCCTCGGCCGGCACCACGCGGTGAGAGCGTTCTTCGAAGAAGCCGAGGGTGAACCCTTCTTCGAGACGCGCCCCGTGGAGTTCCACGCGCGCGCGCCAGCCGACTTCTGAGCTCGCGGTCCATCGGGCGATGGGCAGGTCGATGTGCGCCCGGCCCAGAAGCTCCTGGAGAGCCTCCTTCTTGGCCTCTTCCTGAGCGGCCGGTTGGGCGGCCTGATAGTGGCAGCCGCCGCAGCGGTCCGCGACCGAACACGGCGCGGGACGGCGGTGAAGATGGGGGGTTTCGACTGACACCGTCTCCCCGAAAAGCGCGCCCTTGCGCTTCGATTTGATGGCGACCGTGATGTTCTCGCCTTTGAGCGCGCCCCGCGCGAAGACCGTCTGGCCACCGATCTGGAGGAGCCCGTAGCCGCCGTTGACGGCGCGGAGGACCCTTCCGTGAAGGATCTCGCCGGTCATTCGATTTCGGCCAGAAGGAAGCGGGGAAGGCCGAACCGTTGCAGGATCTTTCGTCGCACGGACTCTCCGATCAGTGTCTCATAGACTCTCGCGGGCATGCGTGAGCGGTACGCGGCGGTGAGGTCGCGGGCGGCCTTGTCCATGGCGTAAAGCGCCCCGGGGCCAAGCGCCATGGCCGCGTTCTCGGCGAGCCGATCCTCGAGCTCGGCAAGCGCCTGGTCCGCGTCGAATGTCTGGTCCTGGCCCGCCGATTCCACCACCCCTTGGAGGCCAAGCCTCGCCGCGGCGACCGCCTCCGCGATCTCGGGTGGAACGCACAGCGCGCCGACACGTTCCGCCAAGAGCTCGATGGCGGCGCCCCGAGCGCGAGGGCCCGGGCCCTCCGCCTGAAGGGCCCTGCGGTGGCGGTCCGCCGCCGCCGTGATCTGGTCTTCGCAGAACTTCAGGGACCGGATCTTCTGCTTGCGCGCGAAGGAATGGGCATGGGCGTCGAAGGCATCGGTCATGCCGCGCAGGACCACCCGCATGGGCACGCGCTTCTTCCAAAGCCTGGCCAGGAAAACCCAGTCGGCGTTTGAGATGAAGAGGGGGTCTCCCCTTCTCTCGACGAAGGCGCGTTCGATATCGCGGAAGTACGCGACCTCAGGATCATCGGCCGCGTTCGAACTCACGCGTGGGGCCACCGCAGCTGTTCCACCACGCCGGAGAGGAGGGAGCGCTCGACCCCGTCGCCCTCGCGCACGATGAGCCGGCCCTCGGCATCGACATCGAGCAAAGTGACTCGCTTCCGAACGCCATCCTCGACGAACGTGACCTCCTCGCCCCACCAGGGGACCGCCGCGGCCCTCCAGTTCTCCACCACCTCCGCGTTCGACGCATCGCTCGCCAAAAGCGCCACCACGCGCCGGGTGATGTCGGCGACCAGCGGGGGCCGGCGGGCCTCGATGCCGTGCGCACTCAGCGTGGTTGCGGTCGACGTTAGCCGGGGATCGCCGGTCCAGACATCGACATTCAGGCCGATGCCGAGGAAGACCCGCGCGGCGCCGGAAAGCAGACTCGACTCGCAGAGGATCCCGGAGACCTTCCGGGCTCCGATAACGACGTCGTTGGGCCACTTCAGGAATGCCGCTGCGCCGAGGCGCCTGAGGGCGCCCGCCACGCAGGCGCCTACCCCGAGGGACAAAACGCCCAGCCGGGAGACCTGAATACCGGGTGCGGTGATCGTGAAGGAGATCGAGCCCTTCGGCGAGAACCACGTATTCCCTCCGCGCCCGCGGCCCCTCGTTTGTTCTTCGGCGACGACGATCGCCATGTGAGTTTCGAGGGAGGGAGACCGCGACGAGGCAATCTCCTTCGCGTCATCGTTGGTCGAACCGGTGGTGGCCCGATGAAAGACCGCGATCCCGTTCAGTCCCGCCGCGGCCAGCGCTCGCTCGTAATCGAGGGGGCCGAGGGCTGCCGGAGTCATGAGAGACGGCTCAAGCCCTTTCGGGAGCGGGCGCGAGTTCGATCGTCTTTACCAGCGTCCCGAGATCGAACTGCGGCCCGTCGGCGGTGGGGAGCCTCTCGAGATTCAGGATGCGGGTGGCGGCCCGGATATCCGATTCCGCCCTCGCGAAGAGAGCCAGGACCTTCGGCGGCGCCGCGATGGTCAGGGATGCGACGTGCCGACCCACCGTTCCGCCCGCCTGGGTCTTGGCGCGGTTGATCGCGCCCAGGGCGCCCTTCGCGAGTTCGTAGACCTCCGCGTGTTCACTCGACGTTCCGAGGGGTGCCAGTTCGCTCGCCTCCGGCCAGGGCGTGAGATGGATGGACGTCCTGGCCTCTCCCGCGAAATCCCAGCTCCAGGCTTCTTCGGTGACGTAAGGGAGATACGGAGCGAGAAGCCTCAGGAGGACGCTCAGGCCCTGGCGCAACGCGGCCACCGCCGATGAACGGCCGGCCGGGTCCGACTCGCTCCGCGCGCGGCCCTTGGCCAGTTCAAGATACGAGTCGGTGAAGCTGTCCCAGAAGAAGCGCTCGATCACGTCGAGGGCCTGGGCGAAGTCCATGGTTTCGAGATGGGCGGTCGCGGCGGCGATCGCGCCCTGAAGCTGGTGGAGGAAGCCGAGGTCCAGGGGATGAGTAACCGGCCCCGCGGACGCTTCCTGACCGAGGACGTAACGGGTGGCGTTGTAGACCTTCACCACCAGCCGGCGGCCGACTTTCAGAACCTTCTCATCGAAAGCGGTATCGACGCCCAGACGGGCGGCGAGCGACCAGTAACGCACCGCATCCGACCCATACTGGTCGAGCAGGTGCATGGGGGTCACCACGTTGCCCTTGCTCTTGGACATCTTCTTGCGATCGGGATCGAGAACCCAGCCGGAGATGGCCACCCTCTTCCAGGGGATCGAGCCCTCGTGAAGCCAGGCCTTGGCGATCGTGTAGAAGGCCCAGGTTCTTATGATCTCGTGGCTCTGCGGGCGCAGGTCCATGGGGAAGAGTTTCCGGTGGCGATCCGGATTCTGCGTCCAGCCGGTGGCGATCTGCGGCGAGAGCGAACTCGTGAACCAGGTATCGAAGACGTCGGGGTCGGCGGTGAAGCCGTTCGGCCGATCGCGCTCGGCCTCCGCGAAACCGGCGGGAACTTCGGAGGTTGGGTCGATGGGCAGGCGCGCCGGCTCGGGCACCAGGGGCGACGAAAAATCGGTCTCGCCATTCGGGCCGAGCCGGTACCAAACCGGTATGGGCACGCCGAAGTAGCGCTGCCGGGAGACGCACCAGTCGATCTGAAGATTCTCCGTCCAGTTCCTGAAGCGCAGGCGCATGAAGTCCGGATGCCACTCGATCTGGTCACCCATCTCGATCAGTTTGTCGCGCTGATCGAGGAGGCGTACGAACCACTGGCGGGAAGACACGAATTCCAGGGGACGGTCCCCCTTCTCGAAGAATTTCACCGCGTGCTCCAGAGGCTCGGGCTCCGCGATCAGCGGGGGAGCGCCGTTCCGGTCGGCTGAGCCATGGGGATCGCGCAGGGCCTCCACGATGATCCGCCGCGATTCCGACATCGACTTGCCAACGATCGTCGTGTAGGTCGCGTTCGCCGCCGCCGGGTCGCGGCTCGGAAAGGCCGCGACCCCGAACTCGACGCCGGCCATCCGGCCATCGCGGCCGATGGTCTGACGCAAAGGAAGCTTCTCCTCCCGCCACCAGTGCACGTCGGTGGCGTCGCCGAACGTGCAGACCATCAGGATGCCCGTTCCCTTCGAAGGATCGACGAGGGATGAGCCAAAGATGGGAACGGGAGCGCGGAAGAGAGGTGTTACGGCGTTCTTCCCGATGAGGCTTTGGTAGCGCTGGTCATCCGGATGGGTGGCGACGGCCACGCAGGCGGGAAGGAGTTCCGGCCTCGTGGTCGCGATCGTGAAGTCGCCGCCGCCTTCAACCGCGAAGCGGATCCTGTGGAACGCGCCCTTCACCTCTCGATCCTCGACTTCGGCCTGGGCCACCGCGGTCTTGAAGTCGACGTCCCACATCGTGGGGGCCTCCACGGTGTAGACGTGTTTCTTCTCGAACAGGTCGAGGAAGGAGAGCTGAGCCATGCGGCGCGAATGTTCGCTGATCGTCGAGTATTCCTGCGACCAGTCGACCGACAGTCCCAGGCGCTGCCACAGGGCCTTGAAGGCCTTTTCGTCTTCCGCGGTCAGCCTGACGCAAAGATCGATGAACGCTCCGCGCTGCAGTTTGCGGGGCGCGAGCTTGCGGGCGTCGTCGTCCGCCGCTTGAAGGGTCGAGACGTCGAAGGGCGGGGCGCCGGGCTCGCACCGCACGTGGAAGTAGTTCTGGACCCGGCGTTCGGTGGGCAGACCGTTGTCGTCCCATCCCATCGGGTAGAAAACGTTGCGGCCTCGCATCCTTTGATAGCGCGCGATGACGTCGGTCTGGGTGTAGCTGAACACGTGCCCGACGTGAAGCGATCCGGACACCGTCGGCGGAGGAGTGTCGATAACGTAGGTGGGGGCGGTCGATTGCTCGGAGAACCCATACGTGGCCGCGCCCTCCCAGACCCTTGACCACTTTTCCTCGGCTTCCTTCGACTCGAATTGCGAAGGGACGGAATCAGGATTGAAACGGCTCAATGGAACCTCGCTGGTCTGGCGTTCGTGATGGCGGCCCTTCCACCGTTGCGCCTTGAAGGAGAGTCGCCTGGGGGCTCCGGCGCCGCCGGATCTTCCAAGGGGCCTGGCCCCGGCACGGAATCAGTCGTGCTCGGATTCCGCGCGGGCCTTGATTCGTTCGATCTCGGCCTTGATCAGCTTCTCGGCGAGGCCCGGGATGACGTCCCAGGCGATTTCGTGGATGACCCGTTCGGAAACCTGAGAAATCACGCGTTGAGCGATCTGTTGGACCATATCCACCGGAACCGCGACTTCGGCGGACGGCACGGCCGAGGGGGCGGGGACGGAGGAAGCGGGCGTCGCCAAGCCCGCGAGTCCAGCCCCGGTGGCGATCTTGGGTCCAGGGTCCAGCGGCTCCGGAGCGGCCATGAATTCGGCGGCTTCGGTCCGCTCCGCGTCCCGCGAGGCCGGCCCCTCCACGTGCGCATCCAGTTCCGGCTCGAACTCATGCTCCTGCGGGGACAGTTCGAAGAGGGCCGAGGCCGGGGCGACGGCAGGGAGAGGGATGGCCACGCCTCGTGGGGGTGGTGCAACCGGCGGCAGCGTGCTCGGAAGTTCCCGCTCGGCCACGTAGGTGTTCGGGGCGAACTCGGCCTCCCCGGTTCCAGACGCCCTGATCTCTCCGGTGCCGGCAATCGGCGTGAATTCCTCCATCGCCGCCATCTCTTCCACGAGTTCGGAGGCTAAGCCCTCCTGGGGTGGCGGCCCTCCCTCGAGAGGGTCATGGAGGGTCTCGGAGAAGTCGGGCGGCTCGGCTTGAGCGGTCATGACTTCGGGCTCCGAGTCGGTGAAGACGGGCGCATCGAGCGAGAGGCTGCGGGCCGCCAGGGCGCGAAGGTCGAGAGGCACCTCCACGGTGGACACGGGATGCCCTTCCGTATCATCGTACGTGTATGCGTGGGTTTCGCCGGTATAGGCGCGGATGGCCGGGTCAGGGTGCGCCGCGGCCACGGGCGGGCTCGGGCGCGCAGCGAGGATCTGCTTGACTCGGGCCACCAGAGCCGGAGGATCGAAGGGTTTCGACACATTGCCGAGCGCCCCCACCGCGCGCGCGCGTTCGGCATCGTAGGGCTCGAAAGCCCCGTTCAGAAGCAGGATGGGAACATCCTTCAACTCGGGCGAGGCCCGAAGCGCTTCGCAGACCTGATAGCCGTCGAGCTGCGGCATGATCACGTCGCATAGAACCATATCCGGCAGGAAGGTCATGGCCTTCTCGACCGCAAGGCGTCCGTTGCCCGCGGTCACCACCTCAAATTCGTCCGAGGGGAAGGTGAGTTCTACGACCTTCTGAATGGTGATGCTGTCGTCGGCGAGGAGCAGTTTCTTTCGCATTTTCGGTTTGGTAGCCCCGATGGAATTTTTCTTCTCGCGCACCCTCTTCGGCCTGCAAGTTGCAGAGATGGTTTTCGGCTCGAAACGTCCAATGTACGATAGTTTGCCAGGCTCGGCCCTGTCAATTGCTCTGAGCACAGGGCCTCTAGAATCGGATCGCGATGCGACTGACTCTCGAAGACGCCTGGGCGGGGAGAAGGCGAACGTCTTTGGTGTGCCCCGTCTGCCTGAGCGAATCGGTCCGGCCATCGCGCCGCCAGTATGAAGGCCTGTGGGTCCGAATGTTTCAGGTTCGACCGGTCAGGTGCGCGGCCTGCGGTCTGCTCTTCCCGATCGCGATCAAGGATGGCGCCGGACAGCGGGGGAGCCAGACCCTCGACTGCGATCTCCCTTTCCAGCCTGTGGAACTGGAGGATTCCGTGACGACCGCCGAGACACTGGCGCGCTCGCGCGGTAGCGGCTCGGTCTTAGGGCGGCAGGGCGGGGTAGGCTGCCCGGTATGTGGGTCCGCCGCCGTGCGTCCTGCGCGAACCGGAACCGGCGGTGACTGGAAGAGGCGGTTCGAGCGGAACGACGATTACCGCTGCCTTCAATGCAATGCTGCTTTTGGCCGAACCAGCCTCGTCCGATCGCTCGTTCTGGCCGCGCTGCTGATGTCTGTCCTCGGTGGTCTCATCCATCTGGTGATCGGAACCCTCGACCGAAAAAGAACGAACCCCGCCTCGCCCACTCACCTCAAGAAGCACATTCCCCCGCCTCCGCCCCCCGTATTTCGGAAACGCCTGGAAGTCAAGGCGCGCCTACGCTGACCCCCGGGGCCGGATAAGGGCCTTGAGCACGCTCTGGCTCTTCATGTCGGTCAAGGCCTCGGCCGCGTGCTCCAGGTCGTACTCCCGACTGATGAATCCGGCCCAGTCGTAGCGTTCCCGGGTTCGTTCGAGCCCGCCCATGGCGAGGTAGAGGTGACGGAACTCGTAGCCCCAGGAACCGAACACCGTCACATGCTTGCGGTTCAGGTGTCGGTGCGGCGAGATCGTGATGTCGCCCGCGTCGGTGTACTGCCCCACCACCACCACGCGACCGCCGTCCCGGACGAGTTCCAGGCTCTCGCGAACCGCGGCGGGGTTTCCGGTCGCCTCGATGACGAGGTCGGCGCCTCGTCCTTGAGTCTGATCCATCGCCCATAGCCGCCGCTCCTCGGGCTCCTGAGCGCTATCGAGGTCGAGGGCCGCGTCCACCCCCCTGGCCCGGGCCGCGGCGATACGGTTTTGGGGACCCCCGATCATCAGGACTCGGCCGGCCCCGCACAGCCTCGCGAAGATCGCGGCGCTTTGACCGACCGGACCGGCGCCCTGAACCAGAACGGCGTCGCCAAAGACGACTCCTCCGCGCTCCACCGCCGAGAACCCGGTAGGCAGACCGCATCCTCCCCCCATGAAGTCGTTCACCTTCACACCACCCTTCAGCTTCAACGTTCTTACCCCGGGTCGCAGTTCGATGTGGGTGGCCCAACCTCCGAGCAGACCGTCGCGGGCGCTCGTGGTGATTCCGTAGACGCGGCGGTGCGGACACCTGGTTTCCTGCCTGGCCACCAGACAGGCGTAGCACGAACCGCACTGTCCAAAGACATCGTAGAACGTGACGACATCACCGACCTTGATCTCTTCCCCGAACGGGTCTTTGGGGGCGCCTTCGGTCTTGACCACGCGTCCGCACGAGACGTGGCCGGGGATGATCGGCCAGGGGACGGAATCGAGATGGCCCTCATGGAGGTGAACGTCGGTTCCACAGATCTCGCTGGCCAGGGTCTCGATCAAGACCCCGCCGGGCGGAAGCGCCCTTTGGGCGTGTTCGCGCAATTCCAGGGCGGCGTGGGGGGCGGGCATCCAGACGGCGGTGGCGTTCTTCACACTGCACTTCTTATCACCGTTAGACTCGGGGTTCAGGCCATGTACGAGCGACACTTCGGCTTTTCCGAGAAACCATTCAATCTGACCCCGGACTCCCGGTATCTCTTTTTGTCGCCGAAACATCAGGAGGCCTACGCCAACCTCGAGTTCGGGGTTCGCGAACGGAGCGGCTTTC
This sequence comes from Vicinamibacteria bacterium, assembly GCA_031412915.1. Taxonomy (GTDB): domain Bacteria; phylum Acidobacteriota; class Vicinamibacteria; order Fen-336; family JAGNNV01; genus JAGNNV01. The sequence continues at coordinate 13,533 of JANODX010000062.1, forward strand.
TTCTGCTCACCGGGGAGGTGGGCACGGGGAAGACCACGCTCATCCGGCATTTTCTCTCTCAAGTGGGGCCCGATGTTCGAACCGCCGTCATCCTCTATCCGGCGCTCTCGGCCGGCGAACTCTTTCACGCCATACTTCAGGATCTGGGCGTGCCCTTCGAAGGGGGAACCCTCAAGACCGCGGTGGACGCTCTCGCCAAAGCCCTGATCGAAGCCAGGGCCCTCAATCTCAAGGTTGTCGTCCTCATCGATGAAGCCCAGCAACTGAAACCGCAGGTGCTCGAGCATCTCCGACTTCTCTCCAATCTCGAAACCGAGCGCGAGAAGCTCCTAACCCTGGTCCTCGTGGGCCAGCCCGAACTTCGGCAGATGCTCGACCGGCCTCAGTTGCGCCAGCTCTCGCAGCGGATGACCTCGAGATCGCATCTCGAACCACTCTCAGAGGACGAAACCCGCAGCTACGTGAGGCACCGTCTTGCGGTGGCCGGGGGCCGCGGGACTGAGATCGGCGACGCGGCCATTCGAAGGGTCCATGCTCTGTCCCGTGGGGTGCCTCGGGTGGTGAATCTGTTGTGCGATCGGGCCCTTCTCGGCGCCTTTGGCCGCCATCAAACGATCGTTGACGAGGCCCTGGTCGAAGCGGCGGCCGCGGAAGTCTTGCCCCAGAGCCTGCGTCCGGCCTTGCCCGGGTCAAGGCGGTGGGTCGAGGCCCTGGGGCTTTTCGTTCTGGGCCTCCTGCTGATTTTGCCCCTTCGCTATTGCCTGTCTCCCCGGGGTTCGCAACCCGGCGCCTCCGTTCCCAAGGCCTCCGCGGTTCCCGTGGCGCCGACGCCAGGCTCTCCCGCCTCAATTACGCCCGCCGCCGGCGTACCCGCGCCGTTGGCCGCGGGGGTACGATGCGGGTCGGACGCTCGGTCACGCCCTGCCGCGATTGCCGCGGTCGAGAACTTGCTGGGCACTCCCGGATTCGACTCTGCGCAGGCGACTCTGACTTTCGAGCAGTGGCAGGCTCTGAAGCTTCCGGCCATCGCCCGGTTTCAAACCGCCTTGGGCCCCTGTGAGGCGGCCGTCTTGCGCGGGGACGCAACCACGACGGAGGTCGCGGACGCCTCGGGAACCTACACCCTTGCCAACGAGGTTCTTTCGAGGTCGTATCTCGGCACCGCAATCATCTGCTTCGTCGATCGTGACGGTGTCCTGGCCAAACCCGAGCAGTTCCGTCTGGCCTGGGCGCGCAAGGTGCTCGAGCGCCGCGGTCTGGTCGCGCGGGGCGCCTCCGGCGCCGAACTCAACGAAGCACTCTCGCGATTGGGGGGGCGAGTGGGCTTGAAGGCGGCGACTTCGGTTGAAGGAGCGTTGCTTGCGGTCCTGTATTCGATCGAAGGCCCCAAAGGTCGATCTTCCGGAGTGTGGCCGTGAGTCTGGTCCTCGAGGCCCTGCGGCGCGTCGACAAACCGGACGACAAGACCGGGAGCATCGGCGCAGTCGTCTCTTCCTACCGTCCGGGGCGGCGGCGTCAAAACCTGACTCTCCCTCTCTTGCTGGGCCTGGCCACGGGCGCCGCCTTGCTCGTGCCGTTCGGGCCTCGCTCGACCAACCTGAGGGGGACAAGCGCGTCGTCGCCGTCAGCGGACTCTTTGCCCATCCTTCGGCAACGGCCGCCTGCGATCACGGCCGGGGCGCGATCCCAGGATTTGGCAGCGTCGATCCGGGGCGTTCAGCCCGGGCCGGTCGCCCGCGCAGCTCCGGCTCCGCGCACGGGAAGCGCTGAGCCGGCGACCGCCGCCTCTGACCGGCAGTTGTCGCGGCGACCCGGGAAACCAGACTCGGTCACGTCCGACCAGAGTCGGCCCATGGTTCTCACTCTCCAGGCGATCAGCGAGCGCGATTCGTACCCTATTGCCATCATCAACGACCAGCTGTTCAAGGAAGGCGACATGATCGGTCGAACCCGGATTCTGAGAATCAATTCCGATTCGGTGGACGTCTTGCTCGAGAGCGGAAAGAGGGAGACCGTTCGCTTTGGCCCCCCTTCTGCCCCGGCTCTCTCGCCCTCCTCTGACTCGCGTTGACGAGACTTTCCCAACGGAGGTTCATCGACGGTGCGCACGATTCACGATCTCGAAACGCCCGCGGTCCTCATCGATCTCGACCGCCTGGAAGCGAACATCGCCAGAATGATGGCGCGCGCGCGCGCGGCGGGGGTCACCCTTCGCCCTCACGCCAAGACTCACAAGGTTCCAGAGATCGGGTGGATGCAAATGCGAGCCGGGGCGGCCGGTCTGTCGGTGGCCAAGACCTCCGAGGCCGAGGTGTTCGCGAAGCATGGCTTCGGGGACCTGTTCGTGGCCTATCCCGTAGCGAGTCCCTCCAAGGCGGACCGGCTGGTCGCCCTATCCCGCCGAGTCACGCTGTGCGTGGGAGTCGATAGCGTGGAGGGCGCCTCGATGCTCGGCGCTTCGGCGGCCCGGGCCGGACACACTCTGTCGGTGAGTCTCAAGGTCGACTGCGGTTTCCATCGAGTCGGTGTCGACCCTCGCGATGCGGTGGCGGTGGGAACGAGAATCGCCGCGATCAAGGGGTTAGCACTCGCCTCGGTCTTCACCCACGCGGGGCAGGCCTATCACCGCGCCGATCCGGCGGAGATCGCGCAGGACAGCCGCGACGAAGCGACCATCATCACCACCGCGGCGGAGGGCTTGCGCAGGGCCGGGGTGGCCATCGCCAATGTGTCCGTGGGCTCGACCCCGACTTCGCGCTTTGGCTTCGCGCATCCCGGCATTACCGAAGCGCGGCCCGGCAACTACGTCTATCTCGACCGCTCGCAGGTGAATCTTCAGACCTGCGACATCGACGAGTGCGCGATGTCGATTCTGGCCACGGTGGTCAGCCACGGAGCGCCCGATCGGGTGGCCCTCGATGCGGGCAGCAAGACGCTCTCGAGCGATGGTCTCCGCCCGGTCGCGGACGGTTTCGGTCTGATCCTCGGCACCAGGTCACGGCTGGCCCGCCTGTCCGAGGAACACGGCGTGGTCACGGTCGAGCCCGGCGACGCCTTCAAGGTGGGCCAGCGCGTTCGCGTGCTTCCGAACCACGCGTGCGTGGTGTCGAATCTCCACGATCGCGTCTATGGCATTCGCGGGGAAAGCGTCGAAGCGGTCTTCGAAGTCGCGGCCCGCGGGTGCGTGGACTAGCAGCCCGTGGTGAAAGTCCGCCGGCATTCGACGAACGCTGCATCCCGTCTGGACTTCTTCGCTCAGACGCCCGAATATTCCCGATATTCGGGCGCTTCGGCTCATCGCCAGCCGGGCGCATCGCTCGTCTCGGTGCCGCGGCCGACTTTCACCACGGACTGCTAGGGTCTGAGCCGTCCCCGGCCGACCGCTCCTAACGCGAGGTGAGCAGCGCCTCTGCCATGGCCATCGCATCCGTGCCCCAGTAGGTCGAGGGCCGCGGGGGGGTCGCGAGCCCTTCCATCGCCCGGGAGGAGAGGACCAGGTTGCGGAGCCCCTGCGGTATCCCCTCCCGTCCCAAGCGCGCCCCCATGACCGCCCCCACACAGGTGGGCAAGGCATCGGAGTATGAGCCCGCGGCCAAAGCCCATTGAAGGGCCTCCTCGAACGATCCGGACCGAGTCAGATGGAAGAGCGCCGCCTGAAGCGCGTCCAGGACACTCGGCGTCTCCCGCGCGCCACGAAATGTCTTCGGAGGTTCGAAGGACTCGATGATGGCCGCGATCACTTCGCCCGCACAACCGGTTCGACGGGCGAAGGCATGGCCGTCCGCCACCGCGGCTTCCGCATCGCGGCCTTCAAGCAGCGCCTGCATGATGATGGCGAGAACGGCGGCGGCATCGCCGGCGATGGGGGCGGGATGGGTAAGGGCGGTGTCGGTCCGAACCGTGGCGGCAAGGATCAACGGATCCGCGGCGTGGCCCCAGACCGCGAGCGGAGTCACTCGCGCGAGCGCCATGGCGGACAGATTTCCGGCAAGGGGCTCGCCCCTGGCCGCCGACTCGATGGCGCGATCAGGTTCGATGGGAGAGGATTGAGCCCAGTCGGCATAGACCCGGCTCAAGCTCCTGGGGTCGGAGGCGAAATCGATCAGCGACCGGCCCACTGCGATCGCCAGTTCGCCCGCGGAGCCCGCTTGACCGGCCAGCACCCGCCGTTTCAAGGCCGCGACCTCGATGGACGGGACCCTCAAAGGATCTCCTGCGGCCCCGGACTCGGGGCCGGAGAAGAGCGCCCCCAAAGCGCTGCCCACGAGGTGGCCGAGCAAAGCGCCTTGCCCTCGGGCCAGAAGATCCGGGTTTCTAACTCCCCCGCCCTTGGCCAGCCGTACGATCGGCGTGTCCGACTCACGCGGCGATCGAAAGGCCAGATCCCAGTTTCTCGACGATAGTTGGAGCGCCACCGCTCGAGAGCCCGCGAACAGGCGGGGCGCGGTTCCACTCGCGTCGTCTTCGTAGACCGGTTCGTTTCCATTCTGGTCGACGATGACGCCTCCGGCGGCCAGGATGAGGCAGTGGCCCGCCGCGAAGTCCCAGGTCTTCGGTGAATACAGCGACGTGGCGGCGCTGGCCTCTCCGCTCGCGACCCGGGCCAGGCGGTGGGCGATACTGGGTATCGCCATCACCCGCGCAGGCCTGGCGCACTGCAGATTTGCCCGGGCCGCGCGGTCGCCCCCGCCGGAGATGAGGACCACGTCGAGGTCGGTCAGGGTCTGGGGCAGGGTGGAGGACACCGGTGCGCCGTCCTTCCAGACTCCCTCTCGTCCCACCGCCGCGGAGTACACCGGACCGTCGTCTCCGGGGTACCCGAACGGGTGAACGACGCCCAGCACGGGCCGACGGTCCCACACCAGAGCGATCGAAACCGAACTGCCCCTTCGGCCCTTGATGTAGTCCCGCGTGCCGTCGTTCGGGTCGACTACCCAGATCGGCGCGCCCTTCGCGCCGGGAACGCGCTCGGTTTCCTCGCCCAGGAATCCCCACTGGCCGTCGCCGGAGAGGAGGATGTTCTGAATGAGCTGCTCGGCTTCCGTATCGGCCGGGGCCTTGTCGTACTCGCCGCGCGGCCCCGCCGGCCGATGGAAGTCCACACGGAGCAGCTCTCCCGCGGCGCGCGCGGCCTTGATGGCGAGGTCGAGGTAGGGTGCGAACGATTCCACGAGCCAATCTTACGAGGTGCCTTGGTCGCCGCCTAGACGAGAACCTGACGCCCATGGGGATACGCCCATGCCCTGGGCATGGTGACGCGCGGCCTTCTACTGGTCGGCGGCGGCCGGCTTCCCGGCGGGAAGCGGGGCCTGGCTGCTCAGAAGATCGTTCCAATGGAGGATCGTGTTGAAGAGCATTCCGAATTCCCCGTGATTCTGCCAGCGATAGCAGGGGTTTCCGGCGAAGAGAACGATCTGGCCCTTGCCCTGCGGCACGTCGACGATGGCCGGCCGGTCCTTGATCTCGTTCGGGTTCTTGAAGAGACCGGAGAGCACCGCCTTCTCGCCGCCCGGGTACTTCATGAGGATCCGGTCCTTCATGATGTCGGGCACGCTGAGCAGCGGACCGTTGCCGTAGCGGACGGAGATCGTCTTGTTCGGGTAGCCGTAGAAGATCGGATGTTCGGGAGCCTGGATCTCCGCCTCGATGATCGCGCCGGGGGCGTAGAACGCCGCCGAAGGCGCGCGTGCGTCGATCAGCTTGGCCAGACCGAATTCGGGCGGGAAGTAACTCGCGGCCGCGAGGGTCACGAGCGATCCGCCGCCATTCACGAACTTGTCGAGTTCGGTTGCGCCCTCGAGACCCATGCCGCCGGTGATGTCGTCCGACTCGCCGTAGCCGCCGAGCGTCGGGAACTTAGGATCCTTCCTGTAGGGAAGAGGCTTGCCCTTGTTCGCGATGTCGAACACGAGGCCCTTGGCGGTGCGGCCCTGGTTCGGGATCAGAATGACGTCGTAGTCCTTCGCCAGGTTGCCCGCCTTGACCCGCTCCTTGTAGATGAGGGTGAAGGGAATGCCGAAGTGGTCGAAGGCATGACGCACCCAGCCGACCTCCTGAGTGTTGCCCCAGGTCGAGAACACGGCGAGTCGGGGCAGGTCGACTTCGTGGGTGGCCGCCGAAGGCAGCGCATCAGTCGCCACCGCGGTGAGGCCGAGGGACTCGACCGCGGCCTTGACCGCGGTCGCGTCGCCGCTCTGCGTATCGAACCAGAGCGAACCGGCGGGGACGTTGGTATCGCCGATCTTCGCGGCTTTCTCGTTCGCCAGAGTCTTCAAAGCGGGGAACTTGAACCGCAGGCTCACCATGTTGTTCGCGCCGAAGTTGAGCGCTGCGACGTAGCGACCGGCGCCCGACTGCGAGCCGGCGAGCTTGATCGTGGTCACCGGTTCCACCGCGGCCTGGAGGATGGCCGGATCCGCGATCTCCTTGACCTCGGCGTGCGCCATCAGGCCCATTGTCCAGCCCGTATCGTCATACGTGCGCAGGTTCGCGTCGGGGAAGTTCTGCTTCTCGAGCAGGATCTTTGCGAGACGGCCGTAGGGCTGATCGCGCTTGATCACGTAGGAGCCCGCGGGAAACCGGCCCTCCTTGACGATGACTTCCGCGGTGGCCTTACCGACCTCGATGCCCTGGATGCGAAGGAGGTTGATCAGCATAGCGACGCGGGTCTGATCGCTCTGGCCGCCCGGGACGACGTAGCCGTGCGGCGCATCTTTCTTGCCCGACTCGATGGAGTTGAAGCTCTTCTTGTAGAAGTTTTCGAGGATCACCTTCGGAAACTTCGACGTGAGCTCGAGGGCGGAGAGGACGCCGGTCTCCATGTAGTTCGTGTTGTTGCGCATCGACCAGACGACTTCTCTGTAAGGAGGCCACGGGCGATACCACTCGCGCGAGGTTTGGCCCGCGCTGCCATCGGGAGGGGCCACGGTGCGCTTCATGGTGGTCGCACCTCCGTTGCCGAAGGTCTCGTACATGCGGATCATGCCGTTGTGGTTACTCGACATGAAGGCGAGGTAGCCGGGCGACCACATGTCGACGAAGGCGAAATCCCAGACCCCGGGCATGCCGAACTTCGCCATCTGCGACTTCTCGTAGTTCGAGAACCACGGCAGTTCGGCGTAGAGAATCGGGTCGAGGGTCGGGTTCTGGGGAGACTGGCCGGAGAACGTGTACAGGAACGGCACCGACTCATGCAGGTCGTGCATGATCGGCGGATGCCACTGCAGGTACCAGTCGAGCACGTTCTTCATGGTGACCTGCGAATAGTTGATGTCGCGGTTGTTGTCGTGGAACACGTACTTGCCCCAGTAGGGCGGGCCGCCGGACGCGGTGCGCTCGTCGGTCTCGTCGACCTTGTGGCGGAGGTACCAGTCGACGATGCGGTCGCGGCCGTCGGGCTCGACCACGGGATTGATGGCCACGATCACATTGTCGCGGATGCCCTGGTACATGGGGGAGTCGTCGGCCACGAGCCGATACGCGAGTTCCATCAGCATCTCCGGAGGGCCGGTCTCGGGCGAATGCTGTCCGCCGGAAAGGTAGTACATCGGCTTGGCCTTGGCGATGACATCTTTGATCTGGGCCTCGGTGAATTTGCGCGGATCGGCGATCTGGCCGAGGTAGCCCCGATGGAGTTCGAGATCCTTGATGGACTGCTCGTTCGAGATGTTGACGATCATCTGGTCGCGACCCTCGTCGGTCTTGCCCATGAGGACGATCTTCACGCGCGGCGACGCCTTCTCGAGCGCGCGGTAGTAGGCGTACGCCTCAGTGGTATTGGTCAGGCGATTCGGCGTGCCGACGTAGCGGCCGAGGACTTCCTTGGGCGTGGGAATGCCCTTCTTGAGGGGGAGGAAGTCGACGAGCGGCGAAGTGAATTCAGGCCTGGTGGTCCACTCCTTCACGAGTTTTGCGAACTCGGGATCGGTGGCTTGAGCGGCCGCGGGTCTGGCCGCGGCCTTTCCCTGCGCGTGGGTGTGAGGGGGTGTGGCGAGGATCGGCGCCGCGAACGCGCCCAGGAGCAGAGCCCGGGTGAGGAGAGAAAGTCGCAAAGGGGCCTCCAGGAGTTGGTGGAACGGAGTGCAGGGTGGGGTGTGGCGTGAACGTTCGTCGCCGCCCGACGAGAGGGGACGGAACCATACCTCAGCCGAGCGTGGCCATGCGCATGCGCACGCCGGGCTGCTCGCGGCAAGGGTTGGCGTTTGGAAACACCCGGGAGAGTCGGACGCGGTAAACTTCGCCCAGGAACGGCTCGCAAGAATCGTGACGTGCGCCCTTAGCTCATCTGGATAGAGCACTTGGCTTCGAACCAAGGGGTAGGGGGTTCGAATCCCTCAGGGCGCATTCAAAGAACGAATGAAGATCTACACAAAAACCGGCGATCGGGGCGAGACCGGGTTGATCGATGGATCGCGGGTGCCGAAGGACGATGCGCGGGTCGCCGCCTATGGCGACATCGACGAGTTGCAGGCGATGCTCGGGGTTATCAACAGCGAAACTCCGGTCGATTCGCGGCTCGTGGCCCTTCTGAAGACGATTCAGCGCGATCTCTTCTCCCTGTCGGCGCGGCTCGCCGACCCCAAGGACCAGATCGCCGGACGAAAGGACAAGGTGGTGACTGGGGATTCACGCGTCGAAGCGCTCGAGCGCGAAATCGATGCCCGTGAGGCCGATCTGCCCCCGCTCAAGGCTTTCATTCTCGCAGGCGGCGGACCCGTCGGGGCCAAGCTTCACCTGGCGCGGACGATTTGCCGCCGGGCCGAACGTTCGGCGGTCCTCCTCGACCGGAGGGCAGGCCTCGACCCGGTGGTCGTTGCATATCTCAATCGTTTGTCCGATCTGCTGTTCGTGCTCGCGCGCCACGAAAACCACCGCGCGGCACGGCCCGAAGAAACCTGGTGAGCGAACCCGCGGGTCCCAATTCGTCGCCTGCACCGATTGGCGCCGCCCGCTTAGCCCGGACGGGAGGGCCGCTGCGCCCGGCCGAAACGAAGAATCCTGGTCTCCACCTCTAGGCCGGGCAGGCCGGGATTTCCGCGGGTGCGATTCGAGAGGCTGTCTCTCCAGCCTGTCACGCCAGTAGGAGGTGTGGGTGGATGGGGTCCCGAGCGGCGTTCCCCGGGAGGGGCAACTGCAAAGGTACTCCCGGCCGTGCGAAAATGTCAAGCAGAAACCATGATTCCATCAACCCTTGCCCTTATCCTGTCCATCGCCGTTCAGGCCACCCCTCCGGCGCTTAACCCTGCCTCCAGCCCCGAGACCACCATTGTCGAGTATCTGAAGGCGAACGTGAAGCCCGGCGAGCCCATGGTGGTGTCGCGACTCTTCAACGAGGTCTTCACCGGAGAGCCCGAACGGAAGGCTCTGAACCGGCTCTTCAACACGTTCTTCAAGATACCGTTGTTCGTGGTCCAGACCCAGACATCGACCGGTAAGCCGCCGACGCTCAAGGAGATCTCGGAGCAGTTCGCATTCACCGTGCCGGGAACCGCGGACGTCATTCTCAGGATCATGGAATCGGATCCGCGAATGCCGAAGTTCCTCGAGCGCGATCCCAGGACCGGGGAGATCGTCAAGGCCGACGTAGACAAGATCGTCGCCAGCCCGCGTTTCGGGAAGATCCTGGAGCGGACGATCACGGGCTGGGAAGGGAATCCGGCTCCCAATTTCGCAGCGAAGGGTTATGACGGGGCCGACCTCGGTCTCGCCCAGATGGCGGGGAAGCCCTTCCTGCTCTACTTCTGGTTCACCAACTGCCCGCCGTGCGTGAAGACCTCGCCCCTGCTCGTCGAACTCGAGAGAGTCTACGGTCCGAAGGGCTTCAGCATCCTGGGCCTCAACGCCGACAAGCTGCTCGAACTCGACTATACGGACGCCGACCGGGCGTCCTATGCGAGCAAGCTCGGAATCAAGTTCACGCTTGGCCACGCGAACGTCGAGGCCCAAACCGCCTATGGCGGCGTTTCGGTTTTTCCGACCCTGTTCTTCGTGGACAAGGCCGGTGTGGTGGTGAAGCACCTCGTGAACGGCCAGGGGAAGGCCGTTCTCGAGGACGCGGTCAAGCTGGCGCTCAAATAGACGTCCGCGGCGGGTTCGTTTCTAAGACACGGGCCGACGCCGGCGCATGGGATTCGGCCCCGTCGTCCCGCCTTCGTCGACCGTGACGGAGAGTTCGACGTTCCCTCCTTCTCGTAAGACCGTCACCTGAGCCGCCTTTCCTGGTTCGAGATCGCGGACCGCTTCCCGCAAATCCGAAGCATCTTCAACCGTGGTTGCGCCGAGTTTCAGGAGCAGGTCACCCGCCTTGATTCCGGCTTTCTCGGCCGCCGAGCCTGCCCCCACTGAGTTCACCAGGATGGCCACATCCTTCGGCGCTTTGAAGTAGCGGGCGAGTTGTCCCTCGATCTCGGTGTAGGTGATCCCGAGGCGGCCTCTCCCGCCCTGACTGAACGCCATCATGGCGGGGCCTCCCTCGTCGAGCTTGAAGTCAAAGGCGTGGGGCGCCCCCTCGCGCGACCGGAAGCGAAAGTCGCCGAGGTCGCGCAGTGTCTCGCTCAGGTCTTCAGGGTCCTTCATGTCGGTATCCCGGCCTGACCACTCGCCGCGTTCCAGCGTGACCGCGACCCTGGTGGGGGATCCTCCCCGGACCAGATCGAGGTCCACGGTGCGTCCCGAGGGAACCTCTCGCACCAAGCGGCGGAGCTGGGCGGCGGTGAGGACCGACTGCCCCTGGAATCCGACGATGACGTCGTCTTTCCTGATGCCGGCCTTCTCCGCGGCGGAGTTCTTCAAGACCTCGGTGACCAGGGCGCCCTTCTCCTCCCTCAGTTTCAGGCGGGCGACCCCATCCTTGTCGACTTCTTCGATCATCACGCCCAACTGGGGCCCTCCCATCCTGACGATCTGCACGTGTCGGCCCGAGCCTTGAGCCCACGCCGCTCCCGATGTCAACTGCGCCGCCATCGCGAGTGGCAGCACGAACCGGTTCTTCATGGCTTTGTCCTTCTTTCTCTTGAAATTCGCCCTTCCCTCTAGACGGAGGAGCGCACGGGAAAGTCTCAGAATTTCCACGGGTTCAAAGGGATGGATCGTCCCGCGGGAAAGCCCGCGACCCGGTACAATCACGAGCGGAGCCATGGTGAGCGATAGCCAGACTGCGTTGCAGAAAGTCCTGGTCGTCGATGGCTCAGCGGCCAGCCGGCAGACGCTGAGCGATCTCTTGCGAGGCGACTACTCGGTGCTGCTCGCAAAAAACGGCGAGGAAGGTCTGGAGATGGCCCGCCGGTATCTGCCCGACGTGGTCCTCCTCGAGGTGGTCATGCCTGATCTCGACGGTTATGAAGTGTTGCGCCGCCTCAAGGAGGACGAGCGGACGTCCTCCATCTGCGTGGTCTTCCTCACCGGTCTCGACGTTCCGGAGGCGGAGGAGGTCGGCTTGAATGCGGGCGCCTCGGACTATGTCACCAAGCCGTTTCACTCCGCGGTGGTCAAGGCGCGGGTGGATCTGCACATGCAGGTGGTGCGCCAACGGCGAATGCTGGAATCGCTCGCCAACATCGACGGCCTGACCGAACTTCCGAACCGCCGGCTGTTCGATACGGTGCTGGCAACGGAGTGGGCGCGGGCGAGCCGCACCGGTTCGCCGCTCTCCCTGGCCCTGATGGACGTCGATTTCTTCAAGCGCTACAACGACTGCTACGGACATGCGATGGGCGATCAGGCGCTGCGACTGGTGGCCCGCGCCCTGCACAAACGGGTTCAGCGTCGGGCCGACACGGCGGCGCGATACGGAGGCGAGGAGTTTGTCGTGGTCATGCCGGAAACGCCCCCCGAAGGCGCCTTGGAACTCGCCGAGAAGTTGCGTTTGGCCGTTCAAAGACTCGGTGTCGCCCACAAGCGATCGAGCGCCGCAGATTGCCTGACCCTCAGCATCGGAGTCGCGTGCTCGGCCACCGACGCGGTCTCCACCGCGGAAGCGCTGATCGAGCGCGCCGACGAGCGGCTCTATCGCGCGAAGAAGACCGGACGGAACCGCGTCGTTGGAAGCTAGGCCGCAGCCCCACGCGGGTGGCGTGCGGGTTCATTCGGGCAATTCCGGAACGAAGGTGGCCCCTGAGCGGAGGGTGGTCCCCGAGCGGAGGGTGGTCCCTGAGCCTGCCTGCGCTGAGCTTGTCGAAGCGTCGAAGGGACCTCGCGACCGAAGCGTCGGTGGCTTTGAGCGTTCGACGAGCTTACGGCAAGAACACAACTACAGGAACTTCAGCTTCCGCGAGGCGAAGGCGCTCATGCGGAGGAGCAGGAGGCCATGGGAGAAGCGGTTGATGTTGGTTTCCCCATACTCGCGCTCGTGGTAGCGCACGGCCAGGTCGACGATGTGGAGATTCAGCCGGGCGGCGCCGAAGAGGAGATCGAAGTCGCCGAAGGGATCGAAATCGCCGAAATACGACCGGTTGGCCGCGATGCGCTCGTAGTCGGATCGGTAGAGCACCTTCGTGCCGCAAAGCGTGTCGCGGCAGTTCTGGCCCAGGATCCAGCTGAAGAGAGCGGCGAAAAACTTGTTGGCGACCAGATTCAGGAAACGCATGGCCCGGCCCGCCATGGGGTAGACGAGTCGAGAACCGTTGACGAACTCGGCCTGACCCCGGGCCAAAGCGCTCACGAACGAGGGGAGGTCCTCGGGAGCCACACCCATGTCCGAATCCAGGATGGCCAGGACCTCGCCCCGGGCGGCGCCGAAGCCAAGCCGCACCGCATCCCCCTTGCCCCGGCCGGTCTGCTTCAGGAAACGCAGGGGTTTGTCGGGGTTGTTCGCGATGGCGAGCTTGATCGCCGTCTCGGTCCCGTCCTTCGAACCCCCTTCGACAAAGATGTACTCGCTGTTCGGAGCCAGATGAGGGAGCCGCGCCACCATCGGAGCGATGTGGCCCTCCTCGTTGCGGCAGGGGATGACGACACTCACCGAGGGCTCTGACTTCATGGAGCCCGGGTGCCGGGTGAGGCGTGGTCGCGCCACCAGGCCGAACATCAACGAGAGGTGGTCGATGACGGGGAGGTGACCGACCCAGCGGTTGAGAGCCTCCGATACCAAGGGGATGTGGACGGGGAACACGATTTGCCGGTCTCCCCGGACGAGCTCCCAGTCGGCGAGGTGAAGCATGGTGCGCACTTCCTCGGGCGGGATCCAGGCGTCGGCCGGCTGGGCCCGCTTGAGACCCAGGAATTCCGCGAGCTTCAGGACGGGCTGCCAGAGCCGGGAGTAGCTGTAGATGATGATCCGGGTCTTGGCATGGGAAACCAGGTGAAGCGCGTCGAACAGCCGCCGCACGTCGCCCAGGAAGGTCAGCACGTTGACGATGAGGATGACGTCGAAGGGGCCGCGCGCCTGGTTCAGGGTCGCGGCCTCGCAGGCGTCTCCTTCGAAGAAATGGAGATTCGGATGCCGGGCCCGGGCGGCGCCCACCGCCTTTGCGGAAAGATCGACGCCCACCCCGAACGAAGGGTTCACCGAGGCGAGATGATCGCCGGCGCCGCACCCGATCTCCAGCACTCTTTGTCCGGGGGCGACGCGCGCTTTCAGAATCCGGGCCAGGTAGTCGTAGTAGTACGAGCGATCCTCTCTGGCTCGCGCCAGTTCATCGTGGTGAGATTCGTAGAAATCCCGAACCTCGTCCCGGGCGGCGCGGCTCAGAGGGGAGAGTTCTGGTTGTTCCGATACCACTCGATTGTCCTCTTAAGGCCCTCTTCGAACGACACCTTGGCCCGGAAGCCGAACATCGCCTCGGCCCGCGACGTGTCCAGGGAGCGGCGCGGCTGGCCGTCCGGCTTGGTGGGGTCGAAACGGAGTTCGCCCTTGAATCCACTGAGCCGCTGGAGGAGCTCCGCGAGATCGCGCATCGAGATCTCGAAACCGGCGCCCAGGTTGACGGGCTCGCTTCCGTCGTACTTCTCGGTGGCGTCGACGATGCCCCGGGCCGCGTCCTCGACGAAGAGGAACTCGCGCGACGCCTTCCCGGTCCCCCAGACCTCGACCTGTGTTGCCTGGGCCGCGATCGCATCTTCGAACTTCTTGATGAGCGCGGGAATGACGTGCGAGATCGCGGGATCGAAATGGTCGCCCGGGCCGTACAGATTCACGGGAAGGAGGTAGATCGCGTTCATGCCGAACTGCTGCCGATAGGCCTGGCCCTGAACCAGAAGCGCCTTCTTGGCGATGCCGTACGGAGCGTTCGTTTCCTCCGGGTATCCCTCCCACAGGTCGTCTTCGCGGAAGGGCACGCGGGTGAACTTGGGATAGGCGCACACCGTGCCGATGGTCACGAACTTGGCGATGCCGTGGATGCGGGCCTCCTCCAGGAGCTGCGCGCCCATCATGAGGTTCTCGTAGAAGAATGTTCCGGGGTTTTCCCGATTCGCCCCGATGCCGCCGACTTTCGCGGCCAGATGGATCATCACCTCGGGACGGGCTTCCTTGAAGAGCTTCAGGCAGCCCTCACGGCGGACGAGGTCGAAGTCCTTCTTCCGGGGCACGAAGACGTCGGTGCACCCGCGAGCGCGCAGTTCGTCCACCACGTGGGTTCCCAGGAAGCCGGAGCCTCCGGTCACGGTTATGCGGGAGTGTCTCAAGTCCATGGGCGACGAGCGACGATATCCCAGGCCCGGGCTCAGGGTTCAGGAAAGCCGCCCCGGCGCGGTCGTGCGGCGGCTAAGCTCTGCCTCATTCTTTCGCCATCGAGGAACCCCATGATCGAAACGACGTCTCTTGCCCTTTGCCTCCTCGGCGCCCTGGGCGCGGCCGCGCCGGCCCAGCCCGCCGCGCCGAAGCGGCTCATCTCCGAAACCGACGTGAACCGGTTCGTCTGGAGCGCCGACCCGCAGGTTTCATCCGACGGCCGGACGGTCGCCTTCGTTCGGGTGGACGCAAACGAGAACAAAGACGACTACGAGACGTCGATCTGGATCGTCCCGGCCGACGGCCGTGAGCCGCCACGACGGTTCACCGCCGGACCGCGCGACGAGGCTCCGCGCTTCTCGCCCGACGGGACGCTCCTCGCCTTCTTGCGGGTGGCCGAGAAGGACGGGAAACGCCAACCGCCCCAGCTCTTCCTGACTTCCATGTCGGGGGGCGAACCGAAATCCATCACCGATCTGCCCCGGGGCGTCTCTGCGGCCACGTTCTCGCCCGATGGCAGAACCCTGGTCTTCACCAGCACCACGACGGAGGAGGACATCAAGTTCGCGAAGAACCCTCCGAAAGCTCCGGCGAAGGAGTCGGACGTGAAGGTGATTACCCGCGCGGTCTACCGATCGAACGGTGGCGGCTACAACGACCCTGCGCGCAAGGCCCAGCTCTTCGCGGTGACGCTGTCGGACGGTTCGTCCACGGAGCCGCGACGATTGACCAGCGACCCGTTCGGCGCCGGCGCCCCCCTCTTTTCGAAGGACGGTTCGGCGCTCTACTACCGTTCCCTCCACGTGAAGGAGCCCTATTACGAGGATTCGCGCAGCCAGATCTGGTCGGTTCCCGCTGCGGGCGGCGAATCCAGACTGGTCCTTGACTTCGAAGGCGGGATCAGCGACTTCGACGTCTCGCCCGACGGCAAACGGCTCGCGTTCACCGGGGCCAGGAACATGACCCCGCCGCGTTCCTACGACCAGTCGGATCTCTTCGTCTCCGATGTCATGACGGCGCCGATCAGCGCACCGAAGAACCTGACCGCGACGTACGACCTCGAGATTGGCAGTGGCGTGGGCGGCGATCAAGCCCCTCCGCGGGGCGGTTCGGCCGGAGGCCTCATCTGGAGCGCCGACGGCAACTCGATCATCGTCAAGGTCGGCGAACAAGGCCGCGCGAACCTCAAGCGTCTCGATTCACGCACCGGCGCGGTTACGGCCCTCACCACCGGCGATCAGGACGTCATGCAGTACTCGGCGGCGGGCGATGCGAGGATGCTGGTGGCCCTCATCTCCAGCACGGTGGTGGTCGGCGACCTCAACACCGTGGATGCCGCGACGGGCAAGGCCACGCGGCTGACCTCGTTCAACGACGAGCTGTTCAACCAGCTCGACATCACGCCCGCCGAAGACGTCTGGTACACGACCTTCGACGGGAAGAAGATCCACACCATGGTGCAGAAGCCGCCGCACTTCGATGCGACGAAGAAGTATCCGCTCATCCTCAATATCCACGGCGGTCCCCACGCCGCCTATGGCCACACCTTCGATCACGAGATGCAGTGGATGGCCGCCAAGGGCTACATCGTGCTCTATCCGAATCCGCGTGGCTCCACCACGTACGGGCAGGACTTCGCGAACATCATTCAGCACAACTACCCGGGTGACGATGCGAAGGATCTCCTCCTCGGCGTCGACGAAATGGTGAAGCGGGGCTGGGCGGATCCGACGAGACTCGCGGTGACGGGCGGCAGCGGCGGCGGAGTCCTGACGAACTGGATCGTCACCCACGACCAGCGCTTCAAAGCCGCGGCATCGCAGCGATCGATCGCGGACTGGGCGGGCTTCTGGTACACCGCGGACTTCGTCCTGTTCCAGCCGACGTGGTTCAAAGCCGCCCCCTGGCAGGACCCCAAGGACTTCGTGGCGCGTTCGGCCATCACATTCGTGGGCAACGTGAAGACGCCGCTGATGCTGATCGAAGGCGAAGACGATCTGCGCACGCCTCCGTCGGATGGCGGGGAGCAGATGTTCCGCGCCCTGAAGTTCATGAAGGTGGACACCGTGATGGTCCGCTTTCCGGGAGAGACGCATGAGTTGTCGCGGTCGGGGAAGCCGTCGCACCGCGTCGAACGCCTGCGTCACATCGTCGGCTGGTTCGACAAGTACCTGCTGGGCGTCGACAAGCCCGAGTACGACGTGAAGTGACGGACGGTCCAACTCTCGATCCCGCGGCCTTGGTAGTGTTGGCCCGCGGGGCTGCCACTACCAGGCTTGAAAGTCGCTTCAGTCCACGGCGAGATGCTTGGCGACGGCCTCGAAGGGCTTCACGGATGACGGGCGCGGTGAGTCCACATCTGCGGCCCCCGGTTAGTAACTCGAATCCGCCTTCTTCACCGCGACCGGCGGTTCGATGAGATGCGGAGGGGTGGAGGCGGGATCGTCGGGCTCGAGTTGCGGGTCGAAGGCGGTCGCTCCAACCGCGGCCTTCCAGCGGCGCGGAACGCGCTCGATTCCGATTGGGAAGATGGTGAGTGAGCCGTCTTTCGCGATGTGGAGCCGCAGGAAGTTCTTGTAGTCCTCGATGCGCAGGGATGAGAACGCCTCGTTCGAGTGTCGTCCAAAGACGTTGAGGGAGATCAGCAGATACACGCCCATCAGAAATGAGCCCACGATGCCGCCGGTCGCGAACATGAACGATCCGTTGAAGGCCTCCACCGCGAGGGGATGAGTCAGGCCGAGGGACACGACGAGGGTGCCGGTGATGCTCAGCAAGGCCCAGGCCGCGGCTGCATGGGTCAGGCCGTGGGCCGCGCCCGCGAAGCGCTTGTACCAGATCGAATGGGTATCGGTGAAGAGTATGAAGCCAAGGACCAGAATCAAGGGTCCGAGGAGCCCTCCTTGACCCTGGTTCCAGAAATGACCGAGCAGGCCGTAGAGGGAACCCATGGCCAGGCCGAATTTCGGATTGATGAACGGGAACAACAGGTTTCGCCAGGTCAGTCGTCGGGAGACGGCCTCGGCCGGATACGCGCTCTTGAGGTCGAAACCGCGGTCGAGCTTCGAAGCCTCGGGGGCGTGCGTCGGATGAAGGAAGGCTCCACCACCCCCCGCCGTGATCTTCTGCACGCCTTCCAGGTTGGCGTGACGCCGGTAGTGGTGGAGGTCGCCCGCCAGATAGGCCACGATGGAGGCGCCGTTTCGCTGCAGGACTTTCTCGAAGTAGCGCAGGTTGTTCTCGTTGTACTCCGGATCGAGTTCCTGATAGGCGCTTGCGAACACCCAATGCGGTTCGGCCGTGCAGATGACGATTCGGTCTCCCCTGGCCATCTGCGCCGCCACCTTCTTGAAGTACTGAATCTGCAGGGCGTCGATGTCCGACCCGAGTTGAACGTCGGCGCCGATGAGCCAGACCCCCTGGGGCAGTTTCAACGCGAAGTAACTTCGTCGCTGGCGCGTCCGCCAGCCCTGGAACCAGCGGCCGCTGCAGAACAGGCGAGTGAAGGAAACGAGCGAGTCGTACCAGTCGTGGTTTCCGGGAATCGCGAAGACATGGGGCTCGGGGGCCCTGGAGTAGTTGCGCGCGGTCTCGAACGGCTTGACCAGACGCTCGTGATAGTTCCGATGCGAGGCCGCCGGGTAGACCTGATCGCCGCCGAAAAGGAGGATGTCACCGGCCCGGGTCGAGGACGGCGCGCCATACGATGTGGCCACGGTCAGACTCGGGCGCGAGGACCAGTACGCGACCGCGTAGGTCGAGTTCCACCCGTCCCCGGTGTCGGCGATGTAGTCCAGCCAGAGCTCGTCGCGAAGTTCCTCGCCGGCCTTCGTAAAGTCGTAGATCTCATCGCCGCTGCCGGCGGCGAGCGCTTCGAGCAGGCGATAGTCGGAATGCCGGCCGAACAGGGTCGAAATCAGAACATTGAGGCCGGTGGCGAGAAGAGGGCCCGGATCGAACCACCCGACCATCGGCCGACGCTGTTCGGGCGAAGGCGGGTGAATGGTTCTCGGCGGATCCGGCGGCATACACCCCCATTATCCGCGACCAGGCGGCGACCACCAGAGGACATTCTCCCGTCGATTTCCCCGGGGCTTAGACTTGCCCTGCGCCATGATCACAAGCCTCGCGACCGCCCTGCTTCTGGCCGCGAAACTTGAATTCGTGGTCCCCGATGCGAATTTCTCTCTGCGCGAGGGCCTGCCGGCGGTGCAGGTGTTGAGCCTCTATCAGGACCGTTACGGAGCGCTCTGGGCGGGGACCACGGCCGGGCTCGCCCAACTTGGAGGGCCGAGCATCAACGCTTTCGGCCCCGAACAAGGACTGTCGCGTTCCGCGGTCTTCGCAATCAGCGAAGAGCCCTCGGGCGCCATCGTGGTGGGCACGGCGGGCGGCATCTTGCGCATGGTCAAAGACCGCTTCGAAACCGTGCCTCTCCCGGCGGTGGCGGCCCAGCTTGCGGTCCGCAAGTTCGGGCGCGGTCGGGACGGGACGCTCTGGGCACTCGCGGGAGACCGAGTGCTCCTTCGGTATCTGGGAGGGCAATGGAACGCGGTCGGGATAGACGGGGCGCTCGCCTTCGAAGCCACGGACTTCGCGGTCGACGAGACGGACGCCATTTGGCTCGCCACCAGAAACCACGGCCTTCTCCGCCTGCTTCCCGCGGGTTCGAGGTTCCAGAGATCGGGCCAGTTCTTCGCTTCGGCCGACGGTCTCCCGGCTATCGATCACGTGGCCGCCCACCGCGGCCGCGTGTATTTCACGTCCTCCCGCGGGCTTTCTGTTCTTTCGCCGGCGGAGGGAGGGGTGGTCGAGACGTTCTCGTTCCCCGCGGGCGCGGCTTCGGGCAGTCGAGCGATCTCGGTGACCGTGTCCGGCCGCGTCTACCTGGCGTCGAACGCGGGCGTATTGACCCTTGAGTCCCGGACTCTGGTGCCCGTGCGATCGCGGAACGACCGCGCGCTTGCTCCAGGGGCGACGCTTCTATCGGACCGCGAGGGCCAATTGTGGGTCGGCACCATCGACGCCGGACTCAACCTGCTCCTGCTGGGCCGGGGCGTTCGCTTCCTTCGCTCGTCGAAGGAGAGTTTCCACTCCATCGACATCGATCAGAGCGGCGTGCACTGGGTGTCGAACGAGCGACGCGTGTTGTATTTCCGAACCGACCAGGCCGGAAATCCCCGGGGCGTTGGCGAAGCCAGATTCGAAGGCTTCGATGCGCTGACCATTTCCGGCATCGAGGAGGACCCCGAGGGTGGCCTGCTTTTCGCCATGGAAGGGGGCGTGGGTCTGTTCTCCCGGGCCTCTCGCGGGGCCGCTCCGGTGGTGGTCCGGCACGACCCGCGATTCGAAGTCCTCCGCGAACGTCTGGTGACGGGAATCCATCGAGACAACGCGGACGCCCTCTGGGCCATCTCGCCTCTGGGCGTATTCCGGCTGGCGAAAGGCGCGACCGAGGCGCAAAGTGTCCCCCTTTCGAACGGGGACCCCTGGATGGGGGCGATGGACGGGCAGAGTCTCTTATGGGTGGCGACGC
This sequence comes from Vicinamibacteria bacterium, assembly GCA_031412915.1. Lineage (GTDB taxonomy): Bacteria > Acidobacteriota > Vicinamibacteria > Fen-336 > JAGNNV01 > JAGNNV01. Next base: position 33,737 of record JANODX010000062.1, read on the forward strand.
GACAGGGCACGATGGATGTGATCGAAACGGCCACCCAACGGGTGACCCCAGTCAAACTGCCGGCGGGCCGTCATGTCGAGTTCGTGGGCCCGTCTCCGGACGGAGGCGTGGTTGCGACCCTGGACAACGGTCGGTCCGCGTTCTTCTCAAGGGGTCCGGGGCCGGCGGCGGTCACGGAGTCGACGAGCGCGGAAGGAATCTCCTGGCTGTCCGTTCTGTCGCTGCACAAGATGGGGGAGGTCTTCCTCGCCGCCCATCAGGGCGACCGCTTGTCCCAGATTCGCCTGAATCCGGTCAAGGTCGAGCAGACCATCCTCACCGCCGCCGATCTGGAGGACTCCGACTTTCGCTACTTGTCCTTACGGGAGGGGCGGGCGGGGCAGATCTGGTTTGCGTTGCTGGATGGCATCGGACTTCTCGAACCGCCCAACGCTCCTCCCCCGCCCAGCCGTTTGCGCCTGGAGCCCGATGTCCAGTCCTTCGTCCTCGCTCCGCGCCCGAACACCCTGGACCTGCATGCCCTGCTCGCAGATCCCGTGGCGCCGCGGAAAGCCCGATATCGCTACCGTCTCCTGGGCGAACACGCGGAATGGTCGGAGTGGTCGAGCGACCCGCATATTCCGCTCGCCAACGTAGCTCCGGGCGAGTACCGGTTGGAGGTCGAGGCCGAGGATCGCTATGGGCGGATGCCGACCCCGGTGGCCATCCTGATCGTGGCCAGGGCACATTTCTGGGAAGCCTGGCCCGCCCAACTGGCGGTCGGGCTCCTGTTCCTGGGCGGGGCGTACGCCCTTTATCGGGGGCGGGTGCGGGCGATCGAACAGGATCGCCTCGATCTGGCCGCGGCGGTGAAGGCCGGCCGGACGGATCTGGAAATCGCGAACCAGAGGCTCCAGGAACTCTCTCTCACCGACATGCTCACCGGCCTGCGGAACCGCCGATACTTCGCCGAGGTGGCCGAAGGCGACCTCCGTCTGTTGAAGCGGCGATTCGATGAACGTAACGCCAAGGGCGACCCCAACCGCGATGCCCTCTTCTTCTTGTTCGATCTGGACCGTTTCAAGACCGTGAACGACCTCTTTGGCCACGCCGCGGGGGACGCGGTCCTGAAGGAAACCGCGCGCCGGCTCGAAGCCCTGTTGCGCAAGACCGACCGCCTGATCCGTTGGGGCGGCGAGGAATTCCTGGTGCTCTCCCTCGATTGTCAGAGAGGCCAGGCGCCCGAGATGGCGTCCCGCATGCTGTCCGTGATTTCGACGGCGCCTTTCCTGGTTGGACCTCCCGAGGGCATTCACGTCACCACTTCCATTGGCTGGGCGCCTTATCCTTTCGCGATGGGAGGCGTCGAGCCTCATCCCGAAGACGTGGTCCGACTTGCGGACCGCGCCCTCTATCGGGCGAAGCGAGGAGGGCGCAATTGCGCGGTGGGGATTTCTTCGGCGCAAGGCGACGTGCCCGCCGAACTCCTGAATGACCTGGGCATCGCGGTGACCTTCACCATGGTGAAGGGCCTGCCCCCCGCCCTCGGGCCGGATCTGATCTCGCTCGTCGACCGCGGTTCCCATCGGCAAGCGTCCCCCACCGATGTCTGAGCCCATTCTCGGTTTCCCGAACCAGCTCACGATCCTGAGGATGATCTGCGCCCCCGTCTTTGTGGCTTTGACCCTCGACGGCCATCTCCCGGAAGCGGTTGCGGTGTTCGTTCTGGGGGCGATCACGGACGCGTTCGACGGCCTGATCGCCAGGTTCTACAAGCAGCGGACCGTCCTGGGTGCGATCCTCGACCCGCTCGCCGACAAGATGCTTCTCGGCTCCGCCTTCGTGGCCCTGTCGTTCGCGGATGCGGTTCGCGTCCACATCCCGAAGTGGCTGACCGTGCTCGTCCTCTCCCGCGATGCCATCATCGTCGTGAGTTCCCTGGCCATAGCCTTTGTCTCGAGCCGGCGAGGTTTCGCGCCGAGTCGCCTGGGAAAGGCGAGTACCGCCGCGCAGATGATCTGTGTCGCACTCGCCTTCACCGCCAACCTCATGGTTTTCCCGAAGCCTCTTCTCGAAATCGTCTTCGCCGCCACCGGCGCCCTGACCGTGGGGTCGGGCCTCCACTACCTCTATCGCGCGTCGTCCCGGCGGTTCGTGGAGATCGAGCATGATTCCTAAGGACGCCCCGCCCTGGGTGCGAATGCTCGCCGCCGCTCTGGCCGTTCTTCTGTTGCTCTATGTCTTCGTTCAGATGCTCGCGGGGCTGACGCCTTTCCTGACCGCCTTCGCCATCGCCTATTTCCTGAATCCTTCTTTGAACCGGTTCGAAGCGCGGGTGACTCCGCTTCTCGGCCGGGTGCCCTGGGTGGGAAGGAAACTGGACCCGCGGGCCCTGGCCGTGCTCCTCACCCTCTCGAGCGTTGCCGCCATCGTGGTCGTCTTTCTTCTCTTTGCCGTGCCCGAATTGATCTCCCAGGTGGACCATGCCGCCCGCAGCCTGCCCCGGATGGTTCAGAACGTAAAGACGCGGGTGGAACCGCTGCTCGAGAGAGTGAATCTGCGCTATCCCGACGAGAGCGCCCAGGTTCGCGCCGTGATCGAGGAGAAAGTGAAGGAGAAGCTCCCCGAGCTTCTGGCCCCCGTGACCCATCTTCTCCGCTTCGCGCTCACCAGCACCTTCAGTTTCTTCACCCTCTTCATTCACCTTTTCGTGATCCCGGTGTTCGCGGGATACCTGCTCTTCGACATGAACAGAATTCGGTCGGGCGTGGTTGCCTACATCCCGTCCCGAACCCGGCCCTGGCTGGTCGACCAGCTCCGTCAGGTGGACGCGCTTCTGGCCGCGTTCGTCCGCGGCCAGATCACGGTGTGCTTCATCCTGGCGGTCTTCTATGCCATCGCCCTCTCCCTGCTCGGGGTCCCTCTGGGACTGGTGGTGGGCTTCGGTATCGGCTTCTTCAACCTGGTGCCGTTCATGGCCTTCGTGGCCGGACTGCCGCTCGCCCTCGTCATCGCCTGGGCCGGCGACTGCGGGTCCAACACTCTCTTCTGGATCGTCGTCATCTTCCTTATCGGAAAATTCAGCGACATCTACGTCCTTTCTCCCAGGATCGTCGGCGAGAGTCTCGGGCTTCACTCGATCGTGGTCATCCTCGTCCTGCTTCTGGGCGGCGAGTACTTCGGCTTCCCCGGCCTCCTGCTGGCCGTCCCCGCGACCGCGGCCGCCTCGGTGTTCTGGGACGATCTGACCGCGGCCTACAAGCGAAGCCGCTTCTTCGGCGCGTATGACGGGCCCGAGCCCCCGGAAACCGGTGCGCCCTGATGGCCGTCATCGCGTCGCCCCGCTACCGGCGGGAGGGCGGCAGGACCTGCATCGACATCCAGCTCAAGAACGCCGGCCAGCTCTTCGATGGCCGGGATCCCGCGCCCTTTCGCGAACGGGATCTCGATGAGGACGCGGTGGACTACATCGTCGGGGCGGTTCAGGAGTTCCCCGCCAAGGCTGAGATCAAGATCGTGTTGTGGATCTCAGGGGAGGCCACCCCTGGACTCCCGGCGGAGACTCTCGTGGAGGCGGTACGCGCGCACTTCCGCTACGAGATCGTAAGGCTGCAGCGCCGCATTCGCGAGCACGTTCGACTGGGGCAGCTGGCCCTGGCCGTGGGACTCCTGGTTCTCACCGTCTTTCTCGCTCTGGCCGAGTTGACCCAGTGGCTTCCGGCCTCGACGATGCGCCAGATTCTGCGCGAGGGCCTGGTTATTACCGCGTGGGTCGCCATGTGGCGGCCGCTGGACGTTCTCCTCTACGACTGGTGGCCGCTCGCCCGGCAGCGCCGGGTCCATTCCCGAATCCTCGAGGCGGAGGTTGCGGTGGAGCAGGGAAGCGGGGCCGACCACGGGGCAGGGGCGCAGAACGGATGAGAGGTCCTCGCGCCGGTTGCCGACACGTCGGTTCGCTCAGGTCGATCGGGACCGTCGATTCGAGAACGTGAAGGACCCGATGACCCGCACCGGGGCGAAGACCGGTGCCCGGTTTGACGTGCGCCACGTAAGAGCCCGGAGGCATTTGGCGCGTAGCCGCGCAGTAGCTACAATGTCGGCGTGCCCGACGTGCCGTTCGACTGGGACCCCCGAAAGGCCCAGCAGAATCTCGAGAAGCATCGCGTGTCCTTCGAGGAGGCCTCCACCGTCTTCTACGACGAGCAGGCGCTGCAGATCGAGGACCCTGATGAGGCGAGCGGCGAAGACCGTTTCGTGATGATCGGGCTGAGCGCCCGGCTGCGGTTTTTGGCAGTGTGCCACTGCGTGCGGAGCGTCGGGGGCGTGATCCGAATCATCTCGGCGAGACGGGCGGTCAAGGCGGAGCAGAATCAGTATCGAGAGAGGCTAAGCAGATGAGAAAGAAATATGACTTCTCGCAGGCTCGGAAGAATCCGTATGCAGGGCGGCTGAAGAAGCAGATCACCCTTCGCATTGATCAGCCGACTATCCAGTTCTTCAGGGAGAGTTCGGAATCGTCGGGCATTCCCTATCAGACTTTGATCAACCTGTATCTTCGGGACTGTGCTCAACAAGGCAGGAAGCTCTCAATCGAATGGCGCGCATCCTCGCAAGGGGCGTAGAACAATGCGTTGGAACCGACGAGGTCCACGCGAACGGCCTGAAGGCCCTCGCGGCTCAACGCAGGTGTTGGGCAGACGAATGTGGCGCGTAGGATGTCCCGGTGAAGTTTCAATGGGATCCCAAGAAAGCCACGAGGAATCTGGCGCGGCACGGCGTGTCCTTCAAAGAGGCATCCACGGTGTTTGGTGACCCTTTGGCATCTACAATCCCGGATCCGGACCACTCCGTCGAAGAACTTCGATTCCTCACTATGGGTCGCTCCGCTGCGGGTCGGCTTATCGTGGTTTCACACACTGAACGCGGAGAGGACACTCGAATCATTGGCGCAAGGCCTGGGACACGAGCCGAAAAGAAGAGATATGAGCAAGATTCATAAGGAAGCTGTCAACGAAATGCGCCCCGAGTACAACTTCAGCGGTGGAGTGCGGGGCAAATACCTTGAGCGGTACAAAGCCAGCTCGAACATCGTCGTCTTGGACCCCGACGTGTCCTTGGCGTTTCCGAATGCGGCGGCGGTCAACGAAGCGTTGCGGGTCCTCGTTGGAATAGCGGGCAAGGTCCCCACGCTGCCCAACAATCGGATGCAACGGACGAGCGCGCGTTCCGCGACGAAGGTGCGCGCTCGCCGCTGACCCAGTGTTATGCGGGCAGTCGGCGACAGAGTGGGTTCGCTTCTCCGGTGCTGTGCGGCGGGATCCGGCCGTTCGGGCGTGGCTCGATGCCGAGCCGGAGCATCTGCGTCAGATTGCGCGCCGGTGGTTCGAATGTATGAGGACATGCGGCGACGACGTCCGAGAGGTGATGCATGATGGCTGCCCCACGGCCTGTGTCAAGGATGCAGGCTTCGGCTACGTCAACTCGTTCAGGGGTCATGTCAACGTGGGGTTCTTTCGAGGCTCGACACTGCCAGATCCCGTCGGTCTGCTGCAGGGAACCGGAAAACTCGGTCGTCATGTGAAGCTCAAGCCAGGCACTCCCTTGGACTCCTCGGCGCTGGAAGCCCTCACCACAGAGTCCTATCGGAACATCAAAGCATGTCTCCGAGCCGAAGAAGGCGTTTCAGAGACGGAGGGAGCGCGGGTGCTTGCCCAGAAGTAACGCGGGTGCCTCGTGGGGCGGCATCACGGTCGCGTGGGCTGACGGACGCCGGGGCTACCGACGCCGGCTTCACGGATGAACCGGTGAGCAGCGCCAAGGCGACGCGGGAGGCGCACATCCGTCAAGTGGCCGTGGAACTGGCGCTGGCGGGATTTCCGCCGATGCGATCCTGGCTGGCGTTACCGGGCACGCGGCTTAGTTGGTCCAACAGGATTGTTCACGCAATTGCAATAAACCTCCGTCTCAGAGTCCGGCCCCGCGGGCGGCCACAGGGGCCGCCCCTATCTTGATCTGAAGACAATCGCACCGTCGACGATGGTGGCGATGGGCCAGCCGGTCAAGGTGCGCGAGACGAAGGGCGAGTTGCGGCTCTTACCGCGGAAGGACTCCGGCTTGACCGTCCTGACCTCCGCGGGATCGAAGATCGTGATGTCCGCGGGCTGACCTTTCGCGAGGGTTCCGCCCGGCAACCCCAGGGCCTGAGCGGGACCGGCGGTCAGCAGTTGCACGAGGCGCACGAGTTCGAGCGTGCCCGTCTTGACCAGGGTGTCGTGGCACAGGGCGAATGCGGTCTCCAAACCCACAATCCCGAAAGCGGCGCAGTCGAACTCGCAGATCTTGTCGTCGGTGGTGTGGGGCGCGTGGTCGGTGGCGATGGCGTCGATGGTGCCGTCGAGAAGCCCCGCGATGACCGCCCGTCGGTCCTCCTCTGAGCGGAGCGGAGGATTCATCTTCGTCACCGGGTCGTAGTCGTGAACGCGCACCGCTTCGTCGGTGAGGACCAGGTGATGGGGGGTGGCCTCGGCGGTGACTCTTACCCCGCGGGCCTTGCCGCGCCGGACTGCGTCCACCGCACCCGCGGTGCTGATATGCGCGATGTGGACGTGGGATCCCGTGAACTCCGCGAGCAGAACGTCTCGTTCCACCATGATCGTCTCGGATACGCCGGGCGCGCTCGGAATTCCCATGGCTACCGAAACCAGGCCTTCATTCATCGCCCCGCCCTTGGAGAGGTCGAGGTCTTCGCAATGATCGATGACGGGCAGGCCGAAGGTGCGCGCGTACTCGAGGGCGCGCCGCATGACCCGCGCGTTCTGGACCGGTCGCCCGTCATCGGACACCGCGATGCAGCCGGCCGCCTTCAGATCCCCGTATTCCGACAACTCTTCGCCCAGGGAGCCGCGGGTGACCGCACCGATCGGATAGACCCGGACGATGGCTTCGCGTTTCGCGGTTTCCACGATGAAGCGGGTGGTCGAGCCCGAGTCGTTGACCGGAGTGGTGTTCGGCATGGCGCAGACCGCGGTGAAACCGCCGGCCGCCGCCGCCTGGGATCCAGTGGCGATGGTTTCCTTGTCCTCGCGTCCGGGTTCGCGAAGGTGGGTGTGGAGGTCGATGAAGCCGGGGGTCACCACACAACCGGAAGCATCGAAGACCTCGGCGCCCTTGGCCTTGATGCCGTCTCCAATCTGGGAAATCCGGCCGCCTTCGACCAGGACGTCGGCGCGCGCGTCGAGGCGTTTTGACGGGTCGATGACCCGGCCGCCGCGAATCAGAAGAGCTTGGGGCATGAGTCTCCTTGATTGAAGCCGCTATTCACGGCCGCCTCCGAGCAGGAGGTAGAGCACGGCCATGCGCACGGCCACCCCGTTGGTGACCTGATCGAGGATGAGGGACGACTTGGAGTCGGCCACGTCGCTCGCGATTTCGACTCCGCGGTTTATCGGTCCGGGATGAAGCACCACCACGTCCTTCTTCGCGTTCTTGAGCCGTTCCAGAGTGAGACCGTACTGGGCGTGATACTCCCTCGTGGTGGAAATGAAGGCGCTGGTCATCCTCTCCTGCTGGAGGCGGAGCATCATGACCACGTCCGCGCCCTCGATCGCTTCGTCGAGCCGCCAGCTCAACGTCGCGAGGGCGGAAAACGCCTGGGGCAGGAGAGTCGGAGGGGCGCACAAAGTCACCTCGGCCCCCATTCTCGTGAGCAGGTGAAGATTGGACCGGGCCACTCGTGAGTGAAGAACATCGCCCACGATGGCCACCTTGAGGCCTTTGATCCGGCCCTTGGCCTGTCGCAGCGTGAAGGCGTCGAGCAGGGCCTGGGTCGGATGCTCGTGGGCGCCATCGCCCGCGTTCACGATGCGCGAATTGCAGCTTCGGGCCAGGAAATTCGCGGCCCCCGCGGAGGAGTGGCGGACCACGATCACGTCCGGGGTCATGGCTTCGAGGTTCTTCACGGTGTCGAGAAGGCTCTCGCCCTTCGAGACGCTCGAACCGAGGGCCTGGATCGACAGGGAATCGGCGGAGAGAATCCGTTCCGCCATCTCGAAAGAGGCCCGGGTCCGGGTCGAGGCCTCCATGAACAGATTCACCACCGTGCGTCCGCGCAGGGTCGGCACCTTCTTGATCGGCCGGTCCATGATCTCGCGCATCTGGACCGCGGTGTCCAGGATCAGTGTGATCTCGTCGACCGACAACGGTTCAATGCCGAGAAGATGCTTTCTGGTCCACTCGGTCATCGCTTCACCAGGACCACTTCATCCCTGCCGTCGATTTCGACGAGGCGGACGTCGACCATGTCTCCGCGCGCGGTCTTGACGGTCTTGCCGACGTAATCGGCCTGGATCGGAAGTTCGCGGTGGCCGCGGTCGATGAGGACCGCCAAAGCGATTCGCGCGGGCCGGCCGAAGTCCACGAGTTCGTCGAGGGCGGCCCGGATCGTCCGGCCGGTGAAAAGAACGTCGTCGACCAGAATGACGGTGCGGCCGTCGATCGAAAAGGGAATGTTGGTCGCCTTCAGGACCGGCCGGGTGCCGACGGTGGACAGATCGTCGCGGTAGAGGGTGATGTCGAGCGAGCCGACATCGATCTTCTTGCCCGTGCTCGAACCGAGGGCGATAGCCAGACGCGCGGCCAGGGGCACGCCGCGGCTCTGGATTCCCACTATGGCGATACTGGTCGCGGTTCGCTGATCCGCCCGGATGGCCTTCGCCATGGATGCGATCGCGGCTCCGAGCGAACGGCCGCTGAGCACCTGCGTTTCCTTTGCGGCCCTGCGGCCCGGGATCGCGGCCTTCACGAGATGCGGCCCCCGTTCGGGACGGGCCGCTCGACCCCGAGAAGGACATAGGCGCCCCCAGGATCGGGCGCCGCGAGAACCAGAACCTCCGACATGAAACCGGCGATGCGGCGAGCCGGGAAATTCACCACCGCGATCACCTGACGACCGACCATATCCTGGGGTTGGTAGTTCACGGTGTACTGACCCGACGAGTGCCTTATGCCGAGGTCGGGACCGAAGTCGATCTGCATTCGATACGCGGGTTTGAGCGCGCCCGTAAGGGGCTCGGCTTTCATCACGGTTCCCACCCGCAGGTCGAGATTCAGGAACTCATCGAAGGTGGCCACGGGACCTCAATCTTAGTCGGCGTCGTCCGCGAACGCTGGTTTCCAGGGGTAGCTCGGCCTACTTCTCGGGCGGGGCTATCCGGTAGCCGCGGCGGTGTCGGGCCTTGGTCCCGGATCGAGCCACGTCCACGCGCAGGCGATGCTCTCCCGGCCCCACGTCGCCCGCCGGGACGTAGCCGATGACGTACTGGGTCGCAAGCTCGTCGAGAAGGCCGTCGTAGATCGGGCCGAGGTCCCTGAAAGTCTTCGGGTTGAAGACCTCGCCGCCGGTCAGGTCCGCGAGTTCCTTCATCAGCACCCTGGCCCTCAGTCCCGCGCCCTCGTCGCTGTACTTTCCTCCGAAGACGATGGGATAGATCGTGACCGTGCTGGACCGCACCAGATCCTTCAACTCACTCACCGAGATGACGCTCTTCGAATCTTCACCATCGGTGAAGATGACCACGATCTTGCGGCCCGGATCGTCGGTTATGCGCGAGAGGTACACCGCGATCGAGTCGTAGAGAAGGGTGTCTCCGCCGCTCGTCGCTTTCTGAAGGCGGTCGAACAGGCCCTGCTGCGATTCGCCGTTGAACCGGGAGATGCGTATGTCGGAATCGAAGAACACCGTGGTGAGGTCGTGGGCGCGGGGGATCGATTCGAGAAACCGGCTGGCCGCGTTCTGGGACAGCCTCAGCACCTCCGCCATGCTGGTGCTGGTGTCGAAGAGCATGCCCAGGTCGATGGAGGTGGGATCGGGTGCTCCTTCCTGGCCCTCGTCGCCGGCCCGGGCCGGGTCGAACACCCGGGCGAAGAACAGGATCTCCTGCGGCTTGTCGTCCTCGAACACGGAAAAGTCCTTGACGGTCAGGTCCTTGATGAGCTTGCCGTCCGGGCCGCGCACCGTCACGGTCAGGTTCACGGTCCGCGCCTCGGACGCAAAGGTCAGAGGCGCGCGGGGCTTGTACGGCGGATCCTGCGCGAGGGGAAGCGGGCTCGCGAGACTCAGAGCGAGAGCCAGGATCATGGAACCTCAGGGTGCCAGGGACTACCGCAGGATTTCGACGACCCGCAGGGCCAGATCGACGCGGTTGAAAGGCGGCATGACATAAACGCCCTGGGCCAGATCCTGCCCAGCCCGAAGGGCGTCCTGGGCGATGGCCACACCTTCGTTCTGGGCCTTCTCGCCCGTGCCCGCGACCCGCATCCTCTCCCGGATCTCCGAGGGAATGATCATTCCCGGCACTTCGTTGTGAAGGAACTCGGCGTTCTTGTGCGAATAGAGAGGCAGGCTCCCGATGAGCACCGGTGTTTTCAGGTACTGGATGGCCTTGAGGAACTTCTCCACCTGCCTCGGGTCGTAGACGGGCTGGGTCATGATGTATTCGGCTCCCGCCTTCACTTTCTCCTCGAGGCGCCGGAGTTCCTTATCCCAGTCCGGCTTCGAAGGATCGGCGCCGCAGCCGATGTGGATTCCGAGCGGCGGTCCGATGGGATTGCCGGTGAGGTCGCAGCCGCGGTTCAGATGGCTCAGGATGCGGATGAGGCCGATCGAGTCCACGTCGTAGACCGCGGTGGCGTCGGGGTAGTCGCCGAGCTTGGGCGGGTCGCCGGTGATGCACAGGATGTTGCGCAGGCCCAGGGCATAGCAGCCGAGGACGTCGGACTGGATGCCGAGGAGATTGCGGTCGCGGCAGGTGTAATGAAGGATGGTGTCGAGGCCGGTCTGTTGTTGGGTCAGAAGGCACATCGACTGAGCGCTCATGCGGGCCGAGGCGCGGGGGCCGTCGGCCACGTTGATCGCGTCGACCTCGTTCTCCTTGCATTCGTGGGCCTTCTCGATGACGCGCGACGGATCGACGCCCTTGGGCGGATCGAGCTCGATCGAGACCACGAACTTGCGCCCGAGCTTCCTGGCGAGCGGACTCTTGTCCTCCCGGGGGATGGGGGGCAGCACCGGCTTCGCGGGATCGTGGACCCGGATGACGTGGGCCTGAGAGGGAACGGGTTGAACCATGCGCAGCGAGCGCGCGAGATTCCGGATGTGGGCGGGAGTGGTTCCGCAGCATCCGCCGACCAGCCGGGCGCCCGCTTCCACGAAGCGCAGGCCGTAGGTGGCGATGTATTCGGGCGTGCACAGGTAGACGTAACGCCCGTCGACATAGGCGGGGGCGCCCGCATTGGGCATGGCGAGGATCTTTGCGGTGTTCGCGGCCAAGACCATCCGTTCGATGGTGTGGAGCATCTTGTTCGGGCCCTGCGAACAATTGGCGCCGATGATGGCGACGCCCTCCGCTTCGAGAGCCGCCACCACTGTTTCCGGCGTTTCGCCGATGACCGTGGATCCTTCGTCGGTGAACGTGAGGGAAACGACGATCGGGAGGTCGCCCGCCGAGCGCGCGGCGGTCAGGGCCGCCCTGGCCATGTCGAGAGAGGGCATGGTTTCGATCAGAAAGAAGTCGACCCCGCCTTCGTTGAGGGCGATCGCCTGATCGGAGAAGGCGGAGATGGCATCGGCGAGCGGAATGTGGCCCAGCGGCTCGAGGGGCTTGCCCAGAGGTCCGATGGCGCCCGCGACGAGAACACTGTCGCCCGCGGCCTCGCGAGCGATCCGGGCGCCCTCTCGATTGATCTTCGCGATCTGACCGTCCAGGCCATGCGGCCCGAGCTTGAAGCGGTTGGCGCCATAGGTGTTGGCCTCGATGAACGAAGCGCCGGCCTCGACATATTCCTGGTGGACTTGTTTGACCATCGCCGGCGCCGACAGGTTCAGTTCATCGAAACACCGATTGACGAAGATGCCTCTGTTGTACAGCATGGTCCCCATAGCGCCATCGCCCAGAACCACGCCCTTGGCCACAAGGTCCAGTATCGACGCACGTTTGGTGAGGGTGGAGGGTTCGGAAGCCATCGCCCCGCAGATTAACACCGCGACGGAGACGAAGGAGAACCCGCGAATGGACGGAGAAGCTGCCCGTAAGGCGTCACCGAGAGTCGCTTCACGAACTACGTCCCCGACTCCTGGGAGAAACGCGGCCCAACGGTCCCTGAGCTCGGCCACCGGTTCACCAGATGGGCCTGGAAGGGCGTTTCTTGAAGTCGTGTCTCAATAGGCATCATCCATGTGGCCCGCGGGCCCGGGGAGCGATCGGGTTGCCGCGCCGGGTACGGCTCGTGGCCCAGGGCCAGGCTTCGCGCTGCGTCAGACTGTGACGCCCGAACTTCGGATTCGTTTCTTCCTTACTCGCCTCGGCGACCCGCGAAGGCACAGACGGATCGCGGCGACTCGCTCTCGACGCCCCGGCGCATGCAACCCGATCGCTCCCCGGTCCCGCTCCATTCTCGCTACCTCGGACCGATCGGCGTTGGTTCCTGAGGCTGCCTGCGCTGATCGTGCTCGAGGCGTCTCCAGGGATGGAACCGCTACTCGGCTCGCCCCCTTTTTGGCCCGGTCTCCGCAACCGCGAGATTTCGGCCCGTTTCTCGGTCGGTGATCCGGTCAAGAGTGGAGCGGGACCGGGGAGCGAGTGGGTTGCATGCGCCGGGGCGTAGAGGCGAGTCACTCCATCGGAAGGCGTCCCCTTCGCCGACCCGAGGCGGGTAAGGAACACACGATTCCATCGAGGAGCGTCGAAGTGTGAGGCACCCGCCGTACCCGGCGCGGCAACCCGCTCGCTCCCTGGGCCCGCGGGCCGCTACGACGATGCTGCCGATGATGCGAGAAGGCTCCCGTGGCCAGGCCGGCGCGCTCCACGACGGAACGACGCGACCCGTGTGCGGCTATCGGTGGCCCGAGACGGTCCGGTAGGCCTCCGCGCAGAGGCGTTCGAGGAGCGCCCGGTCCGGCTTTCGGTCGAGCCGTTCTGTTCCACCGGGGTTGCGTGCTGCTACGCTTTCGAGTCGAAAGGCCCATGACCCCCACGCCTCGCACTACCGCGATCCTCGGCTTCGGCCGCTTCGGGCGCGCCTTGAGCGACTTGCTGCTCGACGCCCGCCACAGCGTTCGCGCGTTCGATCCGCTGGTTAGCGTCCCGGCCTCGATGAGCGTGGGCTCCCTGGCGGAGCTGGTGAGCGGTGCTGGGGAGGTCGTTCTCGCGATCCCGGTCGCCTTCATCGCGGACGCGGCGCGCGCCCTGCGCCCGCATCTCGACCACACCCAGCTCGTGGTGGATGTCGCGAGCGTAAAACACGGTCCGGTGCGCGACCTGACCGAGACCCTCGGCCGGGATGTCCCGTGGGTGGCCACCCATCCTCTTTTCGGCCCGACCTCAATTGCCCTGGGAGAGCGGCCGCTGGTCGCGGTCGTCTGCCCGAATCCGCTCCATACCACCGCCGCGTTACGAGCCCGTTCCTTCTTCGAGTCCCTCGGTTGCGAGGTGGTCGAAGAAGACGCCATCGGTCACGATCGGGCCATGGCTGCGACCCACGCCCTGGCCTTCTTCGTCGCCAAGGGGCTGATCGACATCCGCGCGGGAGAAGGGGCCGCCTTCGTCCCTCCGTCGTTCCACGCCATGGCCAGGATGATCGGCGCGGTTCGTTCGGATGCGAGCCACCTCTTCGCCACCATCCAGAACGACAACCCGTTTGCGGCGGCGGCCCGCCTCCGCCTGCTCTCGGCTCTCGAGGCGATCGATCGCGACCTGACCACCTCTCCAGAGGTCACGGCGCTCCCGGCGGAACGCCTCGTGATCCCTCCCTCGCCCGAACGCGCTCCCGACCTCCGCGAAACACGCGAACTGATCGACGACGTCGATCGCGACCTCGTTCGACTGTTGGGCCGGCGCTCCCGGTTCGCCCGTCGCGCGGGGCGCAGCCCGGCAAACCCGGGAAAGGCGGTCCTCGATCCCGAGAGCGAGGGGCGGGCCGCCGCGGCCCGAAGGCGATGGGCCGAAAGCGAGGGCCTCGACCCCGAAGGGGTCGCCCGGATCTTCGCGAGTATTGCGGGTCTCCCTCTCGCCATTCAGAAGGAGTCGGAATGACGCTTGGGGCGGGGCAAGCACCTTCGGGGGAAGGCAGTTCCCAGTTCGCCCTTCTGCGCGAGCGCCGATTCGCTCCTTTCTTCTGGACGCAGTTCCTGGGCGCCTTCAACGACAACCTCTTCAAGTTCGCTTTCACGGTGATGGTCACGTTCCAGGCGACCGCGGGCTCCGGCTACGACCCTGCCCTCGTGGTCAACCTGATCGCGGGACTTTTCATCCTTCCTTTCCTGCTCTTCTCCGCAACCTGCGGCCAGATCGCCGACAAGTACGACAAACGCTCGATCGCCATCTTCGTCAAGACCCTCGAGGTCGGGATCATGTTCCTCGCCGCCTACGGTTTCGTGGCCCGGAACATCCCGGTCCTCCTTGGCTGCACGTTCCTGATGGGTCTGCACTCGACCATCTTCGGTCCGGTGAAGTACGCCCTCCTTCCTCAGGTCCTCAACGAACGCGAGCTCACGGGCGGAAACGCGATGGTGGAGATGGGCACCTTCGTAGCGATCCTGGTGGGAAATCTGATTGGCGGCGTGCTGGTCGGGCTGCCCGACCACGGCCCGAGGATCGCCGCCCTCGGGTGCATCGGAGTGGCCCTTCTGGGTCGAGGCATGTCGCACTTCATCCAGAAAGCGCCACCGCTCGTCCCCGACCTTGTGGTCCGCTGGAACCCCTTCCGCGAGACCCTCCGCAACCTCAATCTCGCGGCCGAGAACGTCGTGGTGTTCCGCGGCCTCCTGGGTGTTTCCTGGCTGTGGTTCTTCGGTGCTTCTTTCCTCACCCAGTTGCCGAATTTCGCCAAGGATGTCCTGGGCGGCTCCGAGGGTGTCGCCTCGTTGCTGCTCGTGGTGTTCTCCGTCGGCATCGGCATCGGTTCGCTCCTGTGCGAATCGCTCTCCCGCCGCCATGTCGAACTCGGCCTGGTCCCGGTCGGCGCATTTGGAATGACCGCGTTCGCGGTCGATCTGTACTTTGCCTCGCGCGGTTTCGACCATGGTGGAGCGGTGCTGACCGCGAGCGCGTTTCTTCGAAATCCGGGCGCTCTCCGCGTCCTTGGCGATCTGGGTCTGCTTTCGGCCTTCGCCGGTCTCTTCTCGGTGCCGCTCTACGCATTGATCCAGTCGCGGAGCGCGCCCACCCATCGCGCCCGCGTCTTTGCGGCCAGCAACATCCTGGGCGCCTTGTTCATGATCGCCTCGGCCGCTCTCTCAGTGGCCTTGCTCAAGGGCGGCGCGTCGATACCCATGATCTTCCTGGTCGTGGCGATCATGAACGCGGTCGTGGCTCTCTACATCTTCATGCTCGTGCCCGAGTTCTTTCTGCGTTTTCTTTCCTGGATTCTCGCGAATCTCATCTACCGGTTCAGGATTCGCGGCGATACCTACATTCCCGAACACGGGGCGGCTCTGCTGACCTGCAACCACGTGAGCTATGTCGATGCCCTGCTTCTGATGGCCGCGTCTCCCCGGCCGATACGCTTCATCATGGATCACAAGATCTTCAAGATGAGGGTGTTGGGCGCGATCTTCCGCCTGGCCCGGACCATCCCCGTGGCGTCGCACAAAGAGGATCCCGCGATCTATGCGAACGCGTTCGCCGAGGCGGACCAGACCCTCGCGCAAGGCGACCTGCTCTGCGTCTTTCCCGAGGGCGCCATCACGCGCGACGGAGAACTGGGGTCGTTCAAGGCCGGGATCATGAAGATCCTCGCCACGCGTCCGGTGCCCGTCATTCCCATGGCCCTGCAGAATCTGTGGGGATCGTTCTTCTCCCGCGTCGATGGCCAGGCCATGACGAGGCCGTTCCGGCGAGGGTTCTATTCGAGCGTGCGGTTGATGGTGGGGGAGCCGATGGCGCCCGAGACCGTGACACCGGAGAGTGTGCGGGCGAAGGTCGTGGAGTTGCGGGGCCGATTGCGGTAGGTGGGTCCTTCGGGCCCGCCCGAGATGCCTCGGGAAGACGAGAGGGGGAGAGTGGTTCCTGACTGCTGGTTCGACCGGCCGAGAATCGTGGCGAGGGCGTGAGACAATCAGCGGATGCGATCCGAACCGGCCCGGGCGCATGACCTGCGCCGCACGGCGTCGGTTCAGCGCGGGGCGCTGCTCGGCACTCTGGCCGCCATCGCCTATTGCGTGGTGCGCTTTCGAGGGGCCGGAGGCTTCGTCCGCGAGGTCGATCGTCCCGTTCGTCTGTCCTTCGACTTCCTCCACTACTACTACGCGTCGGCAGAGGCCCTGTGGGCCGGCCTGAACCCGGTGCCTGGGTATCTCTATTCCCCCGCTCTGGCCATCTTCCTGATGCCGTGGACCCTGCTCGGTCCCGAGCCCGCGACCCTGGTCTGGGCCGTCCTTCAGGCGCTGCCTTTGTGGATCCTGATTCTCAGATGCGCCGCCCTCGGCCCCTCGACCGCGGTTTTTGGTTTCCTGGCGGCGCTTCTGGTGCTCCTCTCCACGGCCACCCTGCATTCCCTCAAGTGGGGCCAGGTGGGGCTGATCGTGGGGGTCGTGGTTCTCGAAGGTGTGATCGCCCTGGCGCGGCGTCGGGAACGATCCGCCGCCGTGCTCCTGGGGTCCGCGATCGCGCTCAAGTTCTACCCCGCGATCCTCTGGCCGCTGGCCCTGGCCCTCAAGCGCTGGCGAGCCGCGTTGGGCGCCATCGTGATCGCCTCCGCCCTGTTGTGGATCCCCTCGTTCCTGGTTATGGGGAGCCGCCGGACCCTACGCTTCTACAGCCGGATCGCGCGGGCCATCTCGGATGTCTCGGTCGTGGCCGTCAACGATGGAAATTCTCAGGCGGTGGTGGCCTGGCTTCGCCGCCAGTTCCATTTCGGAGACGTCTCCGAGGTGGCGATCGTGGGGGCTCTTCTGGTCCTGCTGACCCTGATTCTGGTGCGGCTCGGCGGGGGCGCGCCCGAGTCGTTCCAGGGGACGGAAGAGGAGAGAGGCATTGTGGCCGGCCTTTTGTTGAACGGGCTCGTCCCCTTCTTCGTGGTGACGTGCTGGCCTCTCTACTTTTGCACCCTGCCCGCCCTTACCTTGTTGACGGTCGAGCGATGGCGTCGGCGGGAATCATCGAAGTCGCGGAGCATGGCGCTTGGAATCCTGGGCCTGGCGGGCCTGCTGCAGACGTTCCCGGCCGTGGACCTCTTGGGCGGATGGGACGCTTATGTGGATCAGGGTTTTCTTCTGGAGGCGAATCTTGGAGTGTTGTTGTGCGCCTTCGCGTCCCTGGCGCCCATGAGGTCCTCGGAAAAGAGTGCGGAGGATGTGCCGAGCCCCGCGCCTAGCGGCCTTCGATGACCTCGCGGACCGCCCGGTCGTCTTCGCGCCAGCCCTTGCGCACCTTGACGAAGAGCTCGAGATAGACCGGGGCGTCGAGGAACGCTTCGATCTCGCTTCGCGCCTCCGTGCCGATCTTCTTCAGCATCGAGCCCTGCTTGCCGATGACGATCGCCTTCTGGCCTTCGCGCTCCAGCATGATGTCGGCGGAGATCCGGACCTTCCCGCCCGTTTCCTGCTCATCCTCCCAGGCCCTCACCAGGACCGCGGTGGCGTAGGGAACCTCCTGGCCGCAACAATGGATGATGGCCTCGCGGATCAGCTCGGAAACCAGGAACCGCTCCGACTTGTCGGTGAATTCGTCGGTGGGGAAGAGGGCCGGTCCTTCCTTGAGCTGGTCGAGCACCGCCTTCAGCAGGATCTCGACTCCCTCCCCGGTCCGCGCCGAGATGGGCACCACCGCCTCGAAGTCGAGCCGATTTCCGAGCCCGGCCATCAAAGGCAGAAGTTGAGACTTCGCGACTTTGTCCACTTTGTTCAGGGCCAGGATTATCAGCTTGCCGGACTGGCGCAGCAGGTCGGCGATAGGACGGTTGTGCGGGCCGTCCCGTTCCGTGGTGTCGACCATCCAGATCACCACGTCGGCCTCGCCGATGGCCGAATGAGCGACGCTCATCATTCGCGCATGCATGGCGTGAAACGGCTTGATGAGCCCCGGGGTGTCGATGAACGCGATCTGGCCGCCCGGTCGGTTGACGTAACCGAGGATCCGGTTGCGCGTGGTCTGCGGCTTATCCGACGTGATCGCGACCTTCTCGCCCACCAGCCGGTTCAGCAAGGTCGACTTGCCCGCCGACGGCCGTCCAACGATAGTGACGAAGCCCGACTTGAACCGAGGGGGGGCCTCCGATTTCGGATCGGCCGCTTCGTCGCCCCTGCCCGGGGTATCGCTCACGACTCCACCTCGACGGGCGAAGGCACGAATTGCACCCGGCCCACGCGCTTCGGGGTGGCTTCCAGGATCTCGATGGCGTAGCCCTGATGCTCGATCCTCTCCCCGGCCCTGGGCACCCGCCCGAAGAGATTTATGGCCAGGCCGCCCACGGTGTCGACGTCGTCCGGCATCTCGAAACCGGGTTGAAGGGCGTCCTTCAACGTTTCCAGGTTGACCCGGGCGGCGGCGGTGATGACTCCGTCACCCGAGGCCACGAGGGGCTCCGCTTCCACGTCGTATTCATCCTTGATTTCACCGACCAGTTCCTCGAGGATGTCTTCGATGGAAACGAGGCCCGCGGTCACGCCATACTCGTCCACCAGGATGGCGATGGAGAGGCGCTTCGCCTGCATTTCGCGGAGCAGGTCGACGATCTTCTTGCCATCGGGCACGATGAGCGCGGGACGAACGAGCGACTCCACGGTCGCGGTTTCGGGACCGTCGTGACTGACCAGATCACGGACGTGGACCACGCCGGCGATGTCGTCCAGAGTCTCCGCGTAGGCCACGAGCCTGGAGTACTGCGACTCGCGGAAGAGTTTCCGCGCCTCGGCCACGGTGCTGGACGTGGGCAGGGCGGTGATGTCGAGACGCGGGGTCATCACCTCCCGAGCGTGGGTGGTTGAGAAGCGGGCCAGCGAGTCGACGATCCTCGACTCGTTTTCGGCCAGGAGGGGCGCGGGCCCGATTTCGATCTTGGCCGTGACGTGCCGGTGACCGTGGCCATTCGACTCTTCTTCGCCGCTGTCCCCGGCGGCGCGCCGGCGCAGGAGGGTGGTGAGCGGTGACAGCAGTTTGGCGTATCGGTGGAACGGCCGGACGAGGGTCAGAAGCACCCTTTCCGGTCCTCGCCTCGCGATGGCGTAGGGAACCGTCAATCGAAAGATCAGCAGATAGACGACCATGATCATGACCGCCACCACAGTGGCCCAGTGTTTCAGGAGATCAAGGAGGAGGGCGGTCAGCAGCGCGGTCATGGCCACGTGGGCGGTGTAGGTGCCGATGTGGATGGGCATCAGGATCGAGGGCGGGTCTTCGAAGTAGCGACTGAGCTTCTCCATCTCCGGCGAGTCGTCGTCCGCCATCTTGTGAAGGTTCCGGCGCTTGACCAGATAAAACCCCGCCTCGAAGACGGCGAGTGCTATGGAGATCACGATGCAGAAGAAGATGGCGAAGAGGCCGAGGACGGTCATGCCGCGATCCTCCCGGAGAGCAGACGGGCGCGGAGTCGCTTCTCCAGAGCATGCATCTCGCCCTTATCCGTCTCGTGATCGAAGCCCAGGACATGAAGGAAGCCGTGCAGAGCCAGGACCTCCAACTCGCGGTCGAGCGGGCGCGAGAAACGCTCCGCGTTGCCGCGCGCGGTCTCGACGCTGATGATCACATCGCCCAGGCCCATGTCCGCGCCCTGGCTCGGGAAGGACAGGACGTCGGTCGGTTTGTCCTTGAACCGAAAATCGCGATTGAGCCGTCTCAACAGGGCATCCGAGGCGAAGACCACCGCCAGTTCTCCGCCGACCTTCAGGGCCGCGGCCGCGCCTTCGAGAACGGATCGGATCGCCTCGGTCCGAATCGCGTGCCGCCTTTGGCGATTCACGAAGAGGACCGACAGCTTGCGCGAAGGGCGGTCCCTGAGCCCAGTCGAAGGGTGGTCCCTGAGCCCAGTCGAAGGGTGGTCCCTGAGCTCAGTCGAAGGGTGGTCCCTGAGCCCAGTCGAAGGGACCCTGCCTCGCGAACTGCGGCTACTCGGAGGTTCGCGCTTCACGTCGCGCCGCCGTTCGAGGAGCCGGGCGACGCGGCGCTCGACCCGCCGTTTTGCGGCCCCCGGCCTTCGTAGGCTTTGATGACGCTCTGAACCAGCTTGTGGCGCACCACGTCGCGCTGGTCGAAGTAGCTGAAGCCGATGCCCTCGACTCCGTTGAGAACGTTGATGGCGTCCACCAGGCCGGAGGTGCGGCCCTGGGGCAGGTCGACCTGGGTGATGTCGCCCGTGACCACCACCTTGGAGCCGAAGCCGATGCGGGTGAGGACCATCTTCATCTGCTCCGGGGTGGTGTTCTGCGCCTCGTCGATGATCACGAATGCGTCCGAGAGCGTCCGCCCGCGCATGAAGGCGATGGGAGCGACCTCTATGACGTGGCGCGCGATCAGCCGCTCGACCTTCTCGAAGTCCATCATGTCGTAGAGCGCGTCGTAGAGCGGACGCAGGTAGGGGTCGACCTTCTGCTGCAGGTCGCCGGGAAGGAAGCCGAGCTTCTCCCCGGCCTCGACCGCGGGCCGGGCCAGGATGATCCGGGCGACACCCCGCGAATGGAGGTAGGACACGGCCTGGGCGACCGCGAGATACGTCTTGCCCGTGCCCGCGGGGCCCACTCCGAAGACCATGTCGCTGGCCAGGATCTGTTCGAGGTAGCGCCGTTGGTTGAAGCTGCGGGGCACGATCGTCTTCTTGCCGCTGCGGACCACCGCTTTCAAGAGGAACTCTTTGAGGTCGGCGTCCTCGTTCTCGGAAATCAGGGTGGCGGCGAGGCGCACGTCGCCCCCCGCCAGGCCATAGCCCGACGCCATCAGCGCGGTGAGCTGCTCCAGCACCGATCGGGCCTGGCGCTGGCCCGCCTCGGGACCTTCGATGACGAGGTCCGCGCCGTCGTTCTTGATCCGAACCTTGAGGATCTCCTCGATGGCGTGAAGGTTCTCGTCCTTCACTCCGAAGAGTTCGTCGGTCCGCCCCGCCAGCGAAACGCGTGTCATCGTCGGGACAGGAGAATGCCGAGATCGCGCAGCTGATCGTCCCTGACCTTCGAGGGCGCGTTGCACATGATGTCGGTGGCGGAGGCGGTCTTGGGGAAGGCAATGACGTCGCGCAACGACGTGGCCCCGGAAAGCAGCATGGCCAGACGGTCCAGACCGAGGGCGATGCCCCCGTGCGGAGGCGTGCCGTAGGACAAGGCGTCGATGAAGAAACCGAAACGGTCGCGGGTTTCCTCATCGGTGAGGCCGAGGATCTTGAAGACCCTCGCCTGGGTGGCCGAGTCGTGAATTCGATAGCTTCCGCCGCCCACTTCCATGCCGTTCAGGACGATATCGTACGCCTTGGCCCGGGCCTTTTCGGGTTCGGTGTCGAGCATGGCCGCGTCCGCCGGGAGCGGGGCGGTGAAGGGGTGATTGACGCTGTAGAAACGTTTTTCCCCGGCCTCCCACTGGAATAGAGGAAAGTCGACGATCCACACGAACCTGAACGCCTTCTCGTCGATGAGCTTCAGTTCCTTCCCCATCTCGATGCGCAGGATTCCCATGGCCATGGCGATGGGATCCTCGGCATCGACCCCGACGAGGATGGTGTCGTCCTTGCGGGCCCCCGTCTTCGCGAAGATCGTCCGGGCGACCTCTTCGGAGGCGCCTTTCTTGATGAGGTTGGCGATGGCTTCGTCGGTGTACTTGAGAGTGAAGAGGTTCCGCTTCGCGCATCGGCTGTCGGGGACGATGCGCGGCAGCCACAGCTCTTCGTTGATCTTGCGAAGTCGCGTGCCGGAGATAGCGCCGGAGGCGGGGAGAACGATCGCGCGAGCCACCGCACCCGCTTCGATGGTTGCGGGGAAGCCTTCCAGACCGAGGGTCCGCATCTCAAGGGTTATGTCCGTGATCTCCATGCCGAACCGGATATCGGGCTTGTCGGTGCCGTAGCGGGCCAGGGCGTCTTTGTAGGTCAGGCGGGGGAATGGTCGGTCGACCTCCACCCCGATCAGGGCGAGCGCCTTCTGATAGAGCGGCTCGATCAGTTCGAAGATCGCTTCGTCGTGCGGGAAGGACATCTCGATGTCGACCTGCGTGAACTCCGGCTGGCGATCGGCCCGAAGGTCCTCGTCGCGGAAGCAGCGGGCGATCTGGAAATACCGGTCGAGGCCGCCCACCATGCAGAGTTGCTTGAACATCTGGGGCGACTGGGGGAGGGCGAAGAACGAGCCGTGATGGACGCGCGAGGGAACGAGATAGTCGCGCGCGCCCTCGGGGGTGGAGGCGGTGAGGATCGGGGTCTCGATTTCCAGGAAGCCCTGTTCGTCGAGGTACGTCCGGATGGCGAGGGTCAGCTTGTGGCGAAGGATCAGGGCCTTCTGAATGGGGCCGCGTCGCAGGTCGAGATAGCGGTACTTGAGCCGGATCTCTTCGGCGGTGTTGATGTCGTCTTCGATGGCGAAAGGCGGGGTCTTCGCTTCCGAGAGGACGACGATCTGCGCGGCCGTGATCTCGATGGTCCCCGTCTTGATCTTGGGATTGATGGTGTCGGCATCGCGGGCGTCGACGCGGCCGGTCACCGCGAGCACGTACTCGCCTCGAACCTTGTCGGCCACGTCATGCGCGGTCTTCGATACCTCGGGACGGGCCACCACCTGGCAGATACCCTCGCGGTCGCGCAGGTCGATGAACACGACGCCGCCGAGGTCGCGCCGGGTGGCCGCCCAGCCCATGAGGGTGACGGTTTGTCCGACGTGGCTGAGGTCGACCGAACCGCAGTAGTGCGTGCGCTTCAAAATGGGCTCCTTGCAAGAAGTCTGGGTCGATGTGGCCCTTCGACGCTTCGACACTTCGACAAGCTCAGTGCAGGCAGCTCAGCGCGGGCAGGCTCAGGGACCGGAGCCGGCCCTTCGACAGGCTCAGGGACCGGAGCCGGCCCTTCGACAGGCTCAGGGACCGGAGCCGGCCCTTCGACAAGCTCAGGGACCGGTGGCCGAGCGCTCGGGAATTTCGAGAAGGACGACGACGATAAGGAGATCGGCATGGCGTATTTGGAAACGCTCTACTGAGCGTTTTGCTCTTCGAGGTACGTGTTCTTGTACCCGAAGTAGTTCTGCGCGTATTCGCGCAGCCCGGCCTTCTCTTCGTCGGTGAGAGCGCGCCGGACTTTGGCCGGACTGCCCATGACCATGACGCCGGGGGGAAGCTCCATGCCCTCGGGCACCAGCGCTCCCGCGGCCACGATGCTCAGGGCCCCCACCTTGGCCCCGTTCAGGACGATCGCTCCGATCCCGATCAGGCAATAGTCGGCCAGAGCGCAGCCGTGAAGGTTGACCGAGTGCCCGACCGTCACATGGCGTCCGACCGTGGTGGGGAAGTCGGGAGCCATGACGTGGATCACGGAGTTGTCCTGAATGTTCGAGTATTCGCCGATGGTGATGGACTGAACGTCTCCCCGGACGGTGGCGCAGGGCCAGATACTCACATGGTCGCCCAGGGTCACGTCCCCGATCACCTGGGCCGAAGGGTCGATATAGACGCCTTCGCCGAGGCGCGGCCATTGGCCTTTGTAGGGTCGGATCATTGAAATGTGACCCGCGAGTCTACTTGAGCAGGGGCTCCTAGCTCTCGTCCGTCACCAGGAGCATGAAATGGGTGCTGCCGATCGAGAATTCGGTTCCGTGCTCGATTTCCTGCTCCCAGATCCGTTCCTTGCCGACGAACGTCCCGTTCTTGCTCTCCAGGTCCCGCAGGACGAAACGCGTGCCGCGCACTTCGACCGCGGCATGCATCCTCGAAACCTGGTTTTCCGGCACTTCGATGGCCGCACCCGCGTTGCCGCCCTCACGACCGATCAGGAGCGAGGCGTGGCGCAGAACGTACTCGGTTCCAGCCTTCGGGCCCGAGAGATAACTGAGGCTGACCTGCCTGCCCTCGGGCAAGGCGAGCGGGCCCCTGGGCAGGTCGCGATCCTTCAGGCGGGGAGTGGGTTCTGTGGGTTTTGGGGCCGCGACGGCGGAAGGGTCGGCGGTTCGCGCTTTCGGGGCCCTGGTGCCCGGGGCCCTGGTGCCCGGGGCCTTGCTGGCGGAGGCCCACCCGGCCGGCCGGTTCGCGGCGTGCCGCAAGGGTCGCTCGTGCAGTGCGTCATCGATGTCCTCGGCCAGGGCGTCGGCGGTCGGGTAGCGGTCGTCGGGATTCTTGGCGAGAGCGTGGGCCACGATGTCGTCAACGGCAGAAGGTATTCCCGCTACCTGCGTGCTCGGCGCCTCCGGATGTTCGTAGGCGAGCCGCATCAGGATCTCGGAGAATGCCCCTCTTCCGAAGGCCCTCTGCCCGGTCAGAGCTTCGTAGAGGACGGTTCCTAGAGAGAAGAGATCGCTCCGTGGGTCGACTCGCGCTTCGAGGGCCTGCTCGGGCGCCATGTAGGCGGGACTTCCGAGCACATCGCCCTTGGAGGTGAGATTCGAGGAGTCGAGCTTGGCCACACCGAAATCCATGATCTTGGGCTCGCCCTTCTTCAGGATCATCACGTTCCCGGGCTTGATGTCGCGGTGAACAATGCCGTTCTCGTGGGCATGGGCCAGGGCGTCGGCGAGCCGCGCTCCGATATGGAGGGCCTCTCTCCAGGGCAGGGCGCCTCTGCCGATCAGGTCTTCCAGGGTCTGGCCGCGGAGGAACTCGAGGGTGATGAACAGGCAATCCGCCACCGCGTCGCTCCCGATCTCGTAGACCACCACGATGCATGGGTGTTGCAGGCTGGCCGCCGCCCGCGCCTCCTGGTAGAACCGCTTTTCGAAAGGCTCCCGCAGTTCCTCCTCAAGGGACCCGAGCGACAAGGTCTTGAGCGCGACCGGACGCATCAAGGACAGGTCTCGCCCTTCGTACACGACACCCATGGCGCCGCGTCCGATTTCGCGGACGATCTCGTAGCGTCCGATCGCCTTGGGCAGGGGTGTCTTGTCCATTTAGCTCCACTCGAGTGATAGATCTTTGCGCAAACCGCCCAGGCTTCCAAGCCTGGCCTTGAGCCGCATCCGCACGCCGGGCCTGAAATCCGTTTCCGACCGTTTGTTCTTGACGTTCTTGTCCCACGAGACCTGGACCCGAACGCTCCGACGACCGGGTCTGATTTCAAGGGTCCGGCTCATCTGGCCCTTGCGCATCTCGAGCCCAACCACCTTTCGGGTGAGGCGTCCTCCGAAAGGCTCGTCGACGATCAGCAGTTCGTCGATGAAGACCCGTAAAACCCCGTTCTTCAAGGAGTGTTCGAAGTCTATGACAAGCTCGGCCGGCCGGTCCGCGTCGGGGGCGCCGGCCGCACGCGGTTTCGAAACCGCAGACGTTTCCCGCGCCGGCTCGATGCTCGGGGGCGCCGCCGGTCCCGGTGGCTCGGCCGGAACCGTGACCACCAAAGCGACGGGAGGAGGCGCCATCAGGCGCGACCTGATCCAGCCCCCAAGGCCCAGGGCGATGAGGCCCCCCGCCACCAGGGCCAGATACAGAGCAGAACGCGACCGAGGCAGCGTGGTCGGCGCCCGAGGCGCCGCGGTCAGGGTCAGCGGTTGCTTGGGCAGCGCTCGGGTTTCGTGGGCGCCCCACTCCGGCAGCAGGGCGAAAGCACTTCGGGAAGCCGGAGGCACGTCCACCACCCTACCCTTGGCTATGGTTTCGGCGGTGCCTGTGACCTTGGAGAGAGACGCCCCCCCGGCCCGGCCCCCGTCTCCCAGGACGCCCGAAATGTCGTTGGCCAGAGCCTGGGCATTCGGGTAGCGGTCGTCGACGTTCTTGGCCAGGCAACAGGAAAGCAGGTGGTCGATCTCCGGAGAGAGTGTGGTGACCAGTCTGGACGGAGGCGCCGGCTCGGAATTGATCAACTGGAAGAGGACCTTGGTGATGCTTTCTCCCGCGAAGGCCGCCGTTCCGGTGAGCATTTCGTAGAGCACCGACCCCAGGGAAAAAAGATCCGAACGTCCATCGACCGGATGGGCGAGCGCCTGTTCGGGGGACATATAAAGGGGGGTGCCCACGAATTGTCCGGTGGCGGTCTGGTGCGCGGTCTCGACCTTGGCGATTCCGAAGTCCATGATCTTCGGTTCGCCCGAGGGCAGGATCATGATGTTCGCGGGTTTGATGTCCCGATGCACGACCCTTTGCGAGTGGGCGTGCTGAAGCGCTTCCGCGACCCGCCGGGCGATGTGGAGGGCCACCGGGCCGTCCAGGCGTTTCCCCCCCTTGATGGTGCTTTCGAGAGTGCGCCCCGGCAGCAACTCCAGAGCCATGAAGACCGCACCGGTGGTCGCGTCCCGACCGACATCGTGAACGATGACGATTCCAGGATGCGAGAGGCGCGCGGCACTCTTCGCTTCGGAGAAGAAACGCTGTTCGAAACTCGTCCGATCGGCTTCGCTCGCGCCGTGGGGGAGCTGGATGACCTTGAGGGCGATGTCCCGCCCGAGGTCCGGATCAAGCGCGAGGTAAACCACTCCCATCATTCCGCGCCCGAGTTCGCGGCGGACCTGATAGCGACCGATGGATTCAGGAAGCGCGCTCATGACAGGTCGATTGTTAGGAAACTGGACGAGCTTACCGCAGCGGATTCCCCGGCTCGCCGTGGTCGAATGAGTCCCCTTGGGGATTATCAAAGAAAACGATGAGTCGCCGCGTCTTGCTCATGAAAGTGCGATAGCGCGATGAGCGAAACCGAGGTCCTTCTGGCCGAGTTCGATCGAGACCCCGAAGTGGGGCTCTCAAAGATCATGGATCGGTTCGAAAAGCCTCTTGTCCGGCATGCCCGAGCCGTCCTTCTGGACACCGAAGCGGCGAAGGATGTGGTGCAGGAAGCCTTTATTCGCTTCCTGACCGAAAAGCCCCGTCCCGACAATCTGGGCGGATGGCTCTACCGGGTTTCGCGAAATCTCGCCCTCGACATCGTGAGGAAGGAGAAACGCCGCATGCGACTGAACGAAGGGCTCGACGAAAAGCACGAGGCCTCGCCCGAAACCACGGCCACTTTGAGGGTGGACCTGGGCCGGGCCTACACGAAGCTCTCGCCCGAACAACGCGAGGTTGTCTTTCTGAAGGTTCAGGAAGGCCTTTCCTACAAGGAAATCGCCGACACCATCGGAAAGCCCGCGGGCACCGTCGGCTGGATGTTGCATGAAGCGCTCAAGACACTGGCGGCCGAGTTGCGGCCGGAAACGCTTTTGGGGGTGCGGTCATGAAGTGCGTGCGCGAAGATCTGAAGGCCCGGATCACGGACGTTCTCGTGGGTGAGGCCCAATCGTCGGTGAGGGAGCAGGTGTTCCTTCACCTCGAGGACTGCGCCTCGTGCCGGGAAGACCGGGACCGGATGGCGAAGGTGCTGGGACTCTTGAAGGAGGCTCCGCCCTGGGCGGCGGAGGGTGGCTTGGGCTCGCCGGCTGCGGACGTCGACCGGTTGTCCGTGATTCAGCGTCAGAGGATCGAGAGCCTGGCCGGGCGACGGCCGTCGATCTCACCGGCCGGGAAGGCCTCGGGTCATTCCATCTCCTGGCTGGCCCTGGCTGCGAGTCTTTCGGCGGTGGGGATCGCCCTCGTGCTCGCCCGCCGAGGAAGCCAGATGCCACTCGAGGCGCCAGTCCCGAAGGCGACCGTGAGTTCAGTCAATCAGTTGCCTCAGGCTCCTGAAGCGCCCGTGTCGTTTCCCAAGTCTCCTGCGCTGGCCGAGCCGCAGTCGGTCACCACGCCGGCTGCGGCGCGGAGTCATGCTCCGGCCCGCGTGCGGGTGGCGCCCGAGGCGATGCGCGAGTTCGAGCGGCAGACGTGGCCGGGAGAACTGGGGCAGGCGATCGAGGAAACAAAGGCGGAGCCTAAGAAGAACGACGCCGGGAATGAGCTTCGCGATGAAGGCCGCGTCGCGGGAATGGCCGCCGGAGGAAGTCTCGGGGCCGAGGTTGCGGCCACACCACCGGCGCCTTCGGGAGCCCCGCCTTCGAAAGATGAAAGACTGCGGACGTCGGAGACCGTTGATGCGGCGGCGGAGTCTCCCGCGATGGAGTCGCGGCCTTCACTTGGGAAGTCCAGGGAAAGCTACGCGGAGGCGGCCAAACGGAGCCAGGCCGAGGTCGACCGGGTTGGACCCGGCGGCCTCGTCGCGGAACCCGACCGGCGCGACCAGCCCGAGCCACCGCCCGCGCCGCGCGACATGTTCTTCGAATCGAAGGGCGCCAATCCCTTCGTCGTCACCGAAGAGGATCCGCAGGCGACGTTCGGCCTCGATGTCGACACCGCCTCCTACACTCTCACGCGTAACTACCTGAATCGCGGCCTGCTGCCTCCCTCGGCCGCGGTGCGGGTGGAGGAGTTCATCAACTCCTTCCCGAACAACGTCGCGGCCGACCGCGGCGGCGACAGCCCGTCGGCCTTCGCGGTTCGAGTCGACGGTGCGCCCCATCCCCTCCACGCGGGCTTCCACATTCTTCGCGTGGCCATGAAGGCGAGGGAGGTCGACCCCCGCGAACGAAAGGCCGCGCACCTCACCTTCGTGATCGACGTATCCGGTTCGATGGCGGCGGAGAACCGTCTCGGCCTGGTGAAGCGGAGCCTCGCCCTCCTGGTCGACAAGCTCGACGAACGCGACACCATCGGCGTTGTGGTCTACGGCACGACGGGACGGCGGGTGCTGCCGCCGACCTCGGTTCGGAACCGTGATCGAATCATGGCGGCGATCGACCGGTTGCGGCCCGAAGGCTCCACCAACCTCCAGGACGGCCTCGACCTTGGTTACGAGATGGCGATGGAGTCGTTCACGCGCGGGGCGAGCAACCGGGTGGTGCTGTGCACCGACGGCGTCGCCAACACCGGGGAGACCGAGGCCGGCACCCTGCTCTCGCGCATAAGGCGCGAAGCGAAGCGAGGCATCGACATGATGGCGCTCGGTTTCGGCATGGGCAACTACAACGATGCCCTGTTGCAGCGCCTGGCCGACGAAGGCAATGGCCAGTACGCGTACATCGACGACCTGGGCGAGGCCCGCGCGTTCTTCCTGCGCAGGCTCACGAGCGTCCTCGAGGTGGTGGCGCGGGACGCGAAAGCGCAGGTCGAGTTCAACCCCGCGCGGGTCGAGCGGTATCGGCTTCTCGGCTACGAGAAGCGCGACATCGCGGATCGCGACTTCCGAAACGACGCGGTCGATGCCGGCGAGATCAACTCGGGCCACAGCGTCACCGCCCTCTTCGAGGTGAAGCTCACGGGGGGCCCGGGTTCGGGGAAGATCGGCGTCGCGCGCATCCGCTATAAGACCGGACCGAGGAGCGAGGGCGTCGAGTTCTCCAGAGAGATCGTGGACGCAGCGGTGGCGCGGAGTTTCGACCAGGCGTCGCCCGCCTTCCGCACCGCCTTCGTCGCCGCGCGTTTCGCGGAGCATCTGCGGAAGAGCTCTTGGGTGAACGGCGAGTCGCTGGCATCGCTGCAGTCTCTCGCCGACGAGCTGCCCGAGGCCCCACAGACGAACGAACTGGCCGACCTCATTCGGAAGGCCGCGAGACTGAGCCGAGACAGGTAGGGGCTTCGACACTTCGACGAGCTCAGTGCGGGCAGGCTCAGCCACCGATGGAGCTCAGGTCCCTGAGCTGGTCGGTCCCTGAGCTGGTCGAAGGGACCCCACAACACGATCGCCGGTGGCTTCGACGGGGCTCAGCCACCGATGGAGCTCGGGTCCCTGAGCTTGCCTGCGCTTTCGACGAGCTCAGTGCGGGCAGGCTCAGCGCAGACGGGCTCAGGGACCGGTCGATTTCGACCCGGGCGGAGGGCCGCAACGGTTGCGGGTCCGGCGAGTCCGGGGGCGCAGGTCCTTCGCCGACGAAACCCTTCCGCCCCTCCAAGGCGCTGTTGTCGGCCTCCCCGGAGGGTGGGGAGGGGCCAAAGCACCTCTGGCACTGGGTTTGCTGCATCCTTGATCGGAGGCGCCAAATGGCCGCAGCCCGTCCCCGCGTCGAACGCATCCTCATCCCGACGGATTTCTCGCCGTTTTCGGTTCGAGCCCTTCGCCACGCCCTGGCCTTGACCCGGAAGTTCAAAGCGCGCCTCAAAGTTCTGCATGTTGTCCCGTGTGTGTTTCCCGCCGGCGATTCTTTGTATTCCTCCGCTCCGTGGCTCATGACTCCGGAGATACGGCTTCGGGCCGAGGAGGAGATGCGCAAGTTCCTGGCCCCTGTCCGCGAGGCCCGCCTCGACCATGAAACGGAAATGCGGGAAGGCGACCCCTGGCGCGAAATCGCGGGAGTCGCGGAAGAGATGTCCGCGGACCTCGTGGTCCTCGGCACCCATGGCCGCGGCGGGTTGGAGCGTCTCTTCCTGGGTTCGGTGGCCGAGAAACTGATCCGCCGTCTGCCCTGCTCCGTGCTGACCATTTGCCACGAGGAAGGACGGACGTGGGAAGCCCCCGGGCTTCTGACTCGCATCCTCTGCGCGACCGACTTCTCGGAGACCTCGTCGGAGGCCCTGTCGTTCGCCCTGGCTCTGGCCGACGGGAAAGACGCCCGGGTGACGCTCCTCAACGCGATCGAGAGCATCCCGGACACTCGCGAGCCGAGCCACCTGGGATTCCCTGACCTTCAGCCCCTGCGCGAAGATCTCGATCGGATGGCGCGCGAACGTCTCGCCAAGGCCATCGGCGACGCCGGGGAAACGGGCGGAAGAGCCGAGCCTCGCGTGGCCTTCGGCCGCGCCTACCAGGAGATCCTGCGGGTGGCCGCGGAGGAAAGGGCGGACCTCATCGTGATCGGCGCCCAGGGACATGGTCCGGTGGAGCATCTCCTCTCCGGGTCGAATGCCCAGCAGGTTGTCCGGAAGGCCACCTGCCCGGTCCTCACCGTCCGCCCTCCGCGGATCAGTGAGCGGCCCAAAGATGCCCGATCCCCTGGCCTCGTCCTGACTCCTGTGCCCCCGCCTGGAAAGAATTGATGGAGAAACACCCATGACCCGCCTGATGACTCAAAACAAGAAGACGTCCCCCGGGCCGGAAACGCTCGAGAAGCCGCGACCGGCGGAGCCAAAGACCGCCAGGGTCGAGGACATCATGACCATTGACGTGGTCTCCGTGCGTCCCGACGCGTCGGTCGGACGCATCGCTCGCCTGATGCACGAGAAGGCCATCAGCGGGGTACCGGTGGTCGACGAGGGGCGACGGTTGCTCGGCATGGTGACCGATCTCGACCTCATCATCCGCAATACCCGCATCGAGCCGCCGGCCTTCTTCCCGATCCTCGATGGGGGGATCCCCCTCGAGACCACGAAGCACTTCAAGAAGCGCATCCAGCACATGGTGGGAACCACGGCGCGAGACGTAATGACCGAACAGGTCCTGACCATCGGTCCCGAAGTGGCGATCGAAACCCTGGCCGACCTGATGGTCAAGCGTCATGTCAACATGGTGCCGGTGGTCGAATTCGGGCGCCTCGTCGGAGTCGTGGCCAGGGCCGACGTCATCCAGTGGATGGTGCGCGACGAAGACTGGTCGGCCCCGAACCCCGCTTCCTGAAAAGGCCGGGGCGTCCGGGCGTCCCGCAAGGCTTGCGGCTCGGCGCGCACGTCCTTCGTGGCCGAACGCGTCGGACCGCATCCACTTCGAGACCAGTCCTGAAGTCCATGGCCGTTGGGTGCTACAGGCGGGACCCCGGCGCTTGGCATCCTGATTGCTGCTCAAGAGGAATGCGAGGTGACTTATGGCTACGACTTCCCCCATCGAGCGGATCCTCTGCCCGACCGATTTCTCTCCATTCTCAGGTCTCGCCTTTCGTCACGCTCTGGCCCTGACTCAGCGGTTTGGCGCGCGTCTGAAGGTCCTTCACGTCGTTCCTTCGGTGGTTCCGATGCGCGATTCGGCCTTTCTGGAAACCTCCTGGCTCAACATGGCCCCCGAGTTGCGCCGGTACGCTGAGGAGGAGATGCATCGCTTCCTGGCGCCCGCGCGCGAAGTGCATGTCGATCACGAGATCGAACACCGGGCCGGCGAACCCTGGCGCGAGATCCTGTCCTCGGCGAACGAAATGCCCGCGGACCTCGTGGTTCTGGGGACTCACGGGAGGAGCGGGTTCGAACACCTCTTCCTGGGGTCGGTCGCCGAGACACTGATCTCGCGCCTGCCCTGCTCGGTGCTGACCGTCGGCCACGAGGAGGGGCGATCCTGGGAGGCCCCTGGACTTCTGAGTCGCATCCTCTGCGCCACCGATTTCTCCAGCACATCGGCGGAAGCCCTGAAGTTCAGCCTGGCCCTGGCCCGGGCCAGCAGCGCCCAGGTGACGCTTCTTAACGTCATAGAAAACGTTCCGGAGATGGGCGAGCCGACCTACTTCTCGGTTCCCGAACTGGAGCCGATCCGGCAGGAGCACGAAAGACTGGCCCGCGAGCGGCTTCATAAAGCTATCGCCGACGTAGGGGAAGCGGGATCGTCGATCTCGCCGCGCACCGTGGTCGGCCGCGCCTACAAGGAGATCCTCAGGATCGCGGTGGAGGAGAGGGCGGACGCGATCGTCATCGGAGCCCAGGGTCACGGTCCGCTCGAGCACCTGCTGTTCGGGTCGAACGCGCTGCACGTCGTCCGAAGGGCCAGTTGCCCGGTGTTCATCGCCCGCCCGCTCGCGGCCAGGCCGAAGTCGAGCGACGTCCGGCCCCTCGCGGCGACGGCATAAGGGAACAGCGCAAATCGAAGCGTCGAAGTGCGGACCCTGAGCTCGCCGAAGGGACCTGACGGGATGGACGTACGACGGACCCTGAGCTGGTCGAAGGGACCCACGAGACAGACGACGCCGGTGGCTTCGACAAGCTCAGCCACCGCTTGCTACGGACCCTGAGCTAGTCGAAGGGACCCTCGGCGGCACGCGCTGGAACTACCCTCCTGCCCAGAGATGGCCTACATGTACATCCTCGAATGCGCCGATGGCAGCTACTACACCGGCAGCACGGTCGATCTCGAAAAGCGGCTATGGGAACACAACAACGATCTGGGCGCGAACTACACTCGGAAGCGAAAGCCGGTCAGGTTGCTCTATTGCGAGCCGTACGCCTCGGTCGAGGACGCGTTCCTTCGCGAAAAGCACGTTCAAGGCTGGAGCCGCCGCAAGAAGGAGGCGCTCATGTTCGGAGACCTGGCCCGCCTGGTCGAATTGGCGAAGGGCAACGGACCCTGAGCTTGTCGAAGGGTCCTCACGCCACGGGGGCTTCGACGCTTCGACCGGCTCAGCGCAGGCCAGCTCAGCCACCGCTTGCAACGCGGACCCTGAGCTTGTCGAAGGGTCCTCACGGTCACGGGTGGCTTCGACGCTTCGACCGGCTCAGCGCAGGCCAGCTCAGCCACCGTCTGCTAAGGACCCTGAGCTCGCCGAAGGGCCCGCCACCACGGTGGCTTCGACCAGCTCAGCCACCGTCTGCTACGGACCCTGAGCTGGTCGAAGGGTCCCACGGCCACGGTGGCTTCGACCGTTCGACGAGCTCACGGCATGCAGACTCAGCCACCGTTTGCTACGGTCCCTGAGCCGGTCGAAGGGTCCGCCGCCACGGTGGCTTCGACTGGCTCAGCCACCGACGCAACTCCGGTCCCTGAGCTTGTCGAAGGGCGGTCCCTGAGCTTGTCGAAGGGTCCGCCGTCGATCAGGCCTCGCCCACCTCGACTTCGCCTCGCTCCACCAGGGCGGTGAGGGCCGCCGCGGCCGCGGGATCGAACTGCTTGCCGGCCAGTTCGCCGATCTCCCGCAAGACCTCGGCGGCCGGCCGCGGAACGCGGTAGGAGTGCCGGCTGGTCATCGTGTCGAAGGCTTCCACCAAACCGATGATGCGGGCTTCGATCGGAATCTCCTCGCCCGCGAGTCCTTCCGGATAGCCCTGACCATCGAAGCGCTCCTGATGATGGAGAACCATCGGAGCCAGATCGCTCCAAAGAGTGATCGGTTCAATCATCTCGTAACCGAAGCGAGCGTGTTCGCGATAGCGCTCCTGGCTCATCACACCGCCGTCACTCAGGCGCAGCATGCCGATGTCGTGAAGGAGAGCGGCGAAGAACAGGCGCTCGCACCGGGCGGAGTCGAGGCCCATCTCCCGCCCCACCGCCACCGCGTAGTGGGCGACCCGCCGCGAATGCCCGGGCTGATGGTTCGCAAAGCGGTCGAGCGCTCCCACCAACAACTGGGTGACGTGGGTAAAGAAGTTCTTCTCGGATTCGATCAGATACGCGTTATCGATCGTGATCCCGGCTTGCCGCGCGAGGCTCAAAAGCAGGTCGAGATCCGCCTGGCCGAAGCGGTCGTCCTGGCTGCGACGGACACAGACCACGACACCCGCGGTTCGGCCCGGGGCGAGAAGGGGCGCGGCCAGAAGCGAACCGAGATTCCCGAAACCCTCGACCGCACCTGCCAGATCCGCGGCCGCGAGATCCTCCTCGTCGATGAGCGCGCCCTTCGGATCGCGGCGCACCCGCTCTGCCAGAGCCATCAGGGCCGCCCGGTGACGTTCCAGGATCCGCTCCGCGCCTTCGCCGATACATTTCGGCGCCGAAGTCGCCTGCCGGGGATCGGGCTCGAAGAGCAGCAGCCCCGCGGACGCCGAGCACAAGGCGACGCTCGAGGCCAGGGTTTCCTTGGCGATGGTGTCGACAAATCCGCTGCTGGTGAGCGAGTGAGTGGCCGCCACCAGGGAACGCAGCCGCTCGTTCCGCGCTGCCATCTCCGCGGTCGCCTCGCGGGTGGCGTGACGAAGAGCAAAGAACGAGACCAGCACCAGAAGTGCGGTGAAGAGGATCGCCGCCTGGAACCCCGCCCCCTCGCTGGTCTGGGGCATCACGAATTCGCGCCCGGCCAGGGCCAGAAGACCGAGGGGCACGACGGACGCCAGGAAGAACACGACGAAGGCGCGATGGCCAAACGTCTGCGACATCAGCGACAGCGGTGAAAGGCGTTTCTTCCTCATCCGCTGAAAGTGTACCCCTTCTGTTCCCGCGATTGCTTCGGACCCTGAGCCGGTCGAAGGGTTCCTTCAGGAGGATCGCGACGATCGCCGGCCTTCCACGATCATGGCTAAACGCCGGCCTTCCCATAGCCGAGAATCCGTTCCTTCTCCGCCTTCGTCGTCTTTCGCCGCGCCTTGCCGCTGAGTTCCGGCCAGAGTTCATTCTCGAGAAGCCTCCGCACCCGCGCCCACCGCTCCTCGCGAGCGGCGGGGACGACGAGCCGAAGGCGACGCTCGTGCAGCGCCTTGCGTATCGCCTCGGTCTTGGTCTCGCCCATCCGCAGGGCGATCTCCGCGGCCATCTCCTCGATGGCGGCGTCCTTGATGATCAGTGCCATGTCCAAGCGTCTCTCGTAGAAGGTATCGCGTTAGACAAACCTCAGCAAGGCGTAGTTCTTCCGTCCGAGCCTCAGCACCAGCATCGACTTGCTGGCGAGATCGGCGGCGCCGAGCAACCTGTCCTTGTCGGCGCAGCGGACGTTGTTGACGTAGACGCCGCCTTCGTCGATCTTCCGCCGGACCTCGCCCTTCGACTTCGAGAGCCCCGACGCGACGACGGCATCGATCACGGGCAAACCGGCATCGAGAGAAACCCGCGGCAGCTCCCGGCTCGGAACGTCCGCGAAGACCTCGCCGAGTTGAGCGTCGTCGAGATCCCGGATCGACGCGCCGAAGAAAATCTCGCTCGCCCGCCGGGCGCTCTCGAGCCCCCCCTTGCCATGAGTCAATTCGGTAAGCGACTCGGCGAGCCGGCGCTGCGACTCCCCAACTTGCGGGTCGGTGGCGCGCGAAGCATCGAGCGCCTCGATCTCCTCACGCGGCACTTCGGTGAGAAAACGAAGGCATCGCGACACGTCGGCGTCCGCGACGTTGATCCAGTACTGATAGAAGGCGTACGGACTCGTCCGGTCGGCGGCGAGCCACACCGCGCCCTTCTCCGTCTTGCCCATCTTCTGGCCGTCGGCCGTGGTCAGGAGCGGGCAGGTGAGGCCATAGAGCTGCTTGCCGCGCATCCGCCGCGCGAGGTCGATACCGGCGGTGATGTTGCCCCATTGATCGCTGCCGCCCACCTGCAGATCGCAGCCCATGGCGTCGCTCAGGTGAACGAAGTCGTAGGCCTGAAGCAGCATGTAGCTGAATTCCGTGTAGCTGATGCCCGACTCGCGGTCGATCCGGTTCTTCACCGACTCCTTGGCGAGCATCACGTTCACGGGGAAGTTCTTGCCCACGTCGCGCAGGAAATCGAGGTACGAGAAACTCCGCATCCAGTCGAGGTTGTCCACGAGCCGCGCCGCGTTCCCGCCCGAGTCGAAGTCGAGGAAACGGCGGAACTGCGCCTCGACCCCGGCCGCGTTCGCGCGAAGCGTTTCGGAGGAGAGGAGATTCCTCTCCTCGGACTTGCCGCTCGGGTCGCCGATCATGCCGGTGGCGCCGCCGAGAAGGGCAATCGGTTTGTGCCCCGCCTTCTGAAACCGGCGCAGCATCATCAGGGGCAGCAGGCTCCCCACGTGAAGGCTGGAGGCGGTGGGATCGAAACCCACGTAGAGCGTGCGGCTCCCCGTGCGCAACCACTCGGGGATGAAGGCGGCGTCGGTCGCCTGATGAATCAGGCCGCGCCAGACGAGGTCTTCGTAGAGGTCGGTCATGGGGAATTGGGTGACGGGAGTCTAGCGAACTGGCGCCGGCTCTCTCACACCGAGCCTGCCAAGCGTCGAAGCCGGTCCCTGTGCCTGCCTGCGCTGAGCTTGTCGAAGCGTCGAAGGGACCGGACGACCGAGATGCCGGTGGCTTCGACCAGCTCAGCCACCGGTTGCTACGGACCCTGAGCCTGTCGAAGGGTCCCGACGGGACGGTGGCTTCGACCCGCTCAGCCACCGCCTTGCTGTGGACCCTGAGCTCGGTAGGAGGGTGGTCCCTGAGCCAGTCGAAGGGACCGGACGACACAGACGACGGTGGCTTCGACAGGCTCAGCCACCGCGTTGCGACGGACCCTGAGCTCGGTAGGAGGGTGGTCCCTGAGCCAGTCGAAGGGTCCTGACGGGACGGGGGCTTCGACAGGCTCAGCCACCGCGTTGCAACGGACCCTGAGCCAGTCGAAGGGTCCTGACGGGACGGGGGCTTCGACACGCTCAGCCACCGTTTGCGTCGGTCCCTGAGCTTGCGCAACGCGCGTGTTCGTACCCATCGACCGCGACTCGTTGTCGAACTGAATGAAGCTGTTGATCTGCAGGTCGGGAGAGAGGTTCGCCGCGCCTACTCGCCGAACAACGGCGGCGTGGGCCGCCCGCATCGCGGGCAGTCGTTGAGGCGCGCTTTGCAGGTGAACGCCCTGTGTTACGCGGCGCCGCGCTGAGGCATGGGGGAACACTTGACCGCGACCTTGACTCCGGCCCGAGCGAGCATGTCCACGAGCGAGTCGATGCCGAAGAGATCGATGCGCCCTCGCACCAGGTCGCTGATGCGAGGTTGGGTCACACCCAGCAACAGAGCCGCCTTGGCCTGAGTCAACCCCCGGTCCCGGATCAGCTTGTGGATGGCGAACATCAGAGTCGAGCGCACTTCGAGGTGCGCCGCCTCCTCGGAGTCGAATCCGAGGTCGACGAAAACGTTGCCGCTGGAAGGAGTGATCTGGCTTTTCATGGTAGTCCTGGCTCCTGCTGGCTAGTTGGTTCTGGCTCGGCGCTCCCGAAAGAGCGTCCGGTACCGCTCTCGGCCGATCTCAAGGTGGTGACTCGGAGTGCGCCGGGCTTTCTTCTCGAAGCAGTGCAGCGCGTAGACACCCTCTTCGAACTTCGCGACGTAGAAGATCCGAATGCTGCTGAGTAACCTTGCTGCGACCTATTGTTTCTAAGAGACTTGCGGAGAGGGCAGAAGTTCGAAACCGAGGCGAGCAGCGCGCTTTCGCAGAGCCAGGACCTTGTCCGCCTCAGACCGTGTTTCGAGGTTCTGTAGACC
>JANODX010000063.1:0-3739 GCA_031412915.1 Vicinamibacteria bacterium
GGGCAGCCGGTCAGCCTTGAAGACGACGAAGACCTGGCCTTCCTGGTGATCGTTCCGGTGACGACGACGTTCCTGTTCTTTCTGGGTGCGTTCAGTTTCGGCTTTGCCGCCGACCTTGCCGCGCGCGAGTCGATTTATCCCGCCCGCATGTTCACGCTGCCGGTCACGACCAGGGCGCTCGCGGGCTGGCCGATGTTCTATGGCGCTTCGGCCATGATGATCCTGCTTCTGACCGCGGGGCGTTTCCTCAGTTGGGAAACCACGAGGGTCCTCGGGCGATTCAAGCTTCAACCGTGGGGAATCGAAGCGCCTCTGCTCTGGCCGGCCGTGCTGGCGGCGGTCTTTCTCGGCTGGACCCAGGCTCTGACGTGGATGCCGTACGGTTTGCGAGGGCTGCGAATAATCGTCACGGTGCTGTGGCTGATGACCCTGGACGCCGCCGTTTTCCTGAACGTCGAATACCAGGTCCGCGAGGCCGTGATGGTCGCCTTCCTGGCGCCGCAGCTTCCTCTCGCGTATCTCGCCGCCTGTTTCGCGGTTGCCCGGGCCCGCGGTGGCGACGTGCCCGATTGGAGCGGAATGCCGGCTCGGCTCTTCCGGATCTTCGACGTCTTCAGGCGCCCGCGAGGCCATTTTTCCTCGCCCGCCCGCGCGCAAATATGGTTTGAGTGGCGGCAACATGGCGGGTCTCTCCCCGTGTGGGTGGCGGTGCTGCTGCCCTTTGAGCTCGCCTTGCTTTTCCTGGCTAAGGACGAGCCTCCGGCCATGACCTTCTACACGCTCCTCAGCGTGCTGCTCACTCCACCGTTGATGGCCGGTTTCGTCGCCTCGACGGTCAGCCGGCCGAATACTGCCGGACGCGATTCTTACGGCGTGCCGCCCTTCACCGCCACCCGGCCGCTGACCAGCGCGGCCCTCATTGCCGCCAAGCTGAAGGTGACGCTATGGAGCACGCTCGTCACCTGGCTCCTGGTCCTGATCGCCATCCCCCTTGGGCTGGCCCTGTCGGGCACCCTTCCCGTGGTCATCGGCCGAGTGAATGAAGGAATCGAGACTTTCGGAGAGCCGAGGATTGTCGTGACCATGCTCTTGGGCCTCCTGGTCTTGATGGCATCGACATGGAAGCGGCTCGTGCACAGCCTCTTTCTCGACCTCTCCGGCCGTGAGTGGCTTATCAAGTCGAGCGTGCTCCTTGCTCTGTCACTCCTCGTCATCATCTGGCCCATCGGAAGGTGGATCCACGACGACGGAAAAGTGCTGGCCGCGCTGCTGAATGCATTGCCCGGGATCCTTGCAATACTGGTCTGCGTCAAGGTGTCCGCCGCGGCCTGGATCGCCACCCGTCTCTATGACGGCCGGCTCGTCAGCGACCGCACGCTCGTGGCTGGCGCCGCGAGTTGGCTTGCTGCGGTGATCGCCCTCTATGGTCTGCTCGTGTGGTTCTGGTCAACACCTCACGTCGCGCGTTACTTTCTCCTGCTCATAGCAATCCTGGAGATCCCGCTGGCCCGACTCTCGGCCGCGCCTTTAGCACTCGCGTGGAATCGTCATCGATGACCCCGCGAGGCCGCCGAACGAGAGTCCTCGGCGCCGT
Organism: Vicinamibacteria bacterium; assembly: GCA_031412915.1. Lineage (GTDB taxonomy): Bacteria > Acidobacteriota > Vicinamibacteria > Fen-336 > JAGNNV01 > JAGNNV01. The sequence continues at coordinate 1,595 of JANODX010000063.1, forward strand.
GATGGCCCTTCTCGGTCTGCCGGTGCTTGTGGCGCTTTTGGAGGCGGTGTCGTTCAACGTCGCGAATCGGAGCAATGGCGCCATGGTCTCCTTGGGCGAGAAGAGGGAGTACCTGCTCTACGTTCCAAAGAGCTACGACCGCGCGCGGAAGACGCCACTCGTGATCAGCATGCACGGAGGAGGAATGTGGGGGGCCGCTCAAGAGGTGATAAGTCGATGGAACAGGTTGGCCGACGAGCGCGGGTTCATCGTTGTCTACCCGTCGGGAATTGGGCCGCTTTCGAGGCATAGGGCCTGGCGAGCGGCCGGCGGAGAGGGTTCCGCGAAGGACGTCAGATTCATCTCGGAGTTGATCGACACGCTTGGCGCGGCCTACAACATCGACTCCACTCGGGTATACGCCGACGGTGTCTCCAACGGCGGAGGCATGGCCTTCGTGCTTTCCTGCATGCTGTCCGCGAGGATCGCGGCCGTGGGGCTCGTGGCGTCGGCCCAGTTTCTGCCCTGGGCCGAGTGCCCGGATCATCGGCCGGTTCCGGTCATTGCGTTCCATGGGACCGCCGATCGGCAGGCCTGGTACAAGGGAGGCACCTCGTGGGTGGCCCGAAAAATGGTGTTTCCGAGCATCGAAGCGTGGATGGCGACCGTGGCTCAACGAAACCGGTGCGGACCGAACCCGATCGAACGGATGGTGGCGAAGGATGTCAGGCGGCGCGAGTACACGGAATGCGCTGATGAAGCCCCGGTGGTGCTCTACACCATCCTCGGCGGAGGCCACACCTGGCCGGGCGGCGGGCCTTTGCCGGAATGGTTCGCCGGGACCACGAGCCACAGCATCAACGCCTCGAGCGAGATGTGGGCGTTCTTTCAACAGCACCCGTTTCGGCAGGCGCAGAGCGCGGCCGGGCCCAATTGAAGATCGCCGGAGACTTCGGCCTCACGACGGAACAAATACTCGGTCGAGCGTAGCGCGAGTGGGCGGACAATGGCGATATCGTACGGGCGGACGACGCCTTGACGCGCCTCGAATGCGGTGCATCATCCGGCAGTCGGCCCAGGGACAGAAACGACGGTCGGTTTGATCCGGGTACGGGGGTGACATGAGTCGAGCGGCACGGAGCATCTTCATCTTCGGTATCTACATCGTCGTGCTTGGCGTCCTGCTGAGTACGTTTCCGGCCATCGTCATTGGCCCGTTCGGATTCTCGGAGGCGCGCGAGTTGTGGATCCGGGTGCTGGGCGTCGTCGTCTTCGTCCTGGGCTGCTACTACGTGCAGGCCGCTCGACAGGAGGTGACGGCCTTCTTTCAGTGGACCGTCTGGGGGCGCGGTGCGATCCTGGTTGGGTTCACACTGCTCGTAGTCGCGGGCCAGGCGGCGCCCGCCCTGATCATCTTCGGAGTCGTCGACGCTGCCGGAGGCGCATGGACGGCTCTGGAGCTGCGGGCGAGCCGTCGAACATAGGGATGCCGCCCAGGTGGCGGAATCACGAGTGCGGCGGGCATGCCTGAGGCGTTCGGGAAAGCGGGGCTGGGCCAACCCGGCGCCGTCGTAGACTCCTTCGGTGCTCTTTGCGCGACGTCTCCGAGACGGCGTCCGGCGGGGCGAGATCACTTGCAGCATCCGTATCTGGATGCGACCGCACGTCAAAGCCGGCAATCGTTACCGTATGGAGGAGGGCGAGATCGATGTGGATGAAGTGCTGCCCATCGGTCTCTCCGACATCACCCCGGACCTGGCGCGAGCCTCGGGCTTCAAGGGAGTCGTGGACCTCCTGAAGGTCGCGAAGCACGGCCGGGGTGAAAGCGTCTACCTCGTCCGTTTCCACTACCTGCCTCCAGAAACCCTGGACGCTGCCCGGCGTGATGCTCAGAAACGGCGTGTAGCTGGGGAGGGCCGGGCTCTCAAGCCCGGGCATCGGACCCTTCGTTAATTGGTAATTAGGCGACCACGACGCCCCGCGCGCAGCCGTTGGGCGCTTCGCCGCTCCACCGGTCCGGCTTCCCCGGGCTACGCCTTCGGGAACCAGGGAACGAACACGCTCGTCCGCCGCGCGTAATCGGCGAAGGCCTCGGGCCGCTTCTTCCTCATGCGCCGCTCCACCAGGCCGACGCCGAGGGGGCCAAGGAGAACCCAGAGCAAGGTC
>JANODX010000064.1:0-5180 GCA_031412915.1 Vicinamibacteria bacterium
GATGCGATCGGCTTCCCCCGAACGTCACCGAGTACTTCAATACGGACCTCCCTCAGCGACCGCCCGACCGCCTCGTTACTATCGGACCGCTTCGCCTGGCGCGAACTGACGCTCTCCACCCACAAACATGTCGCACACCCACCTCTCATCGGCAGCGCTCAAAAATGGGAGAATTGAGTATGAACCATTACCGCATCGCTACCGCACGCTCGCTCATGACCTCCGGCGCCCTGTTGTTGTGGGCCGCTTCGGGCGCCATAGCCGCGCAGGATGTTCCCATCGTCCAGCCGGGAGCGCCGGGGCAGAAAACCACGAAGTTGACGGCGCAGCAAGCGGTCAAGCTCGCCGACACGCGCTACACCGTTGACGACGTCACCTTCATGCGCGACATGATCCATCACCATGACCAGGCCGTGCAGATGGCCGAATTGGTGAAGGACCGTACCAACCTGCCCGAACTGGTTGCGGTGGCCGGCCGGATCAACGCCTCGCAGGCCGACGAAATCGCCTTTATGCAGAATTGGCTGCGCGAACGCGGCGAGAACGTACCCGATGCGTCGATGCATCGCGGCATGGATATGAAGGGCACGATGGCCGGCATGGCCTCTCCCGCCGACATGGCCCGGCTCGCGACCTTGAAGGGCTCCGACTTCGACCGCCTGTTCCTGAGCCTGATGATCGCGCATCACGACGGCGCGCTCAAGATGGTCGAAGCACTCGTGAAGACGTCCGGCAGCGCCTATGACCCAGTGCTGTTCCAGTTCACCAGCGACGTGAAGTCAGGACAGAAGGCCGAGATCGAGCGGATGAGCGCGCTCCTGGGCACGCTCGCGACCGATCCCCGTGTTGCCCTCAGGCCTGGGTTCAATGACGCCGGACAGGCGGCCAGCAATCTCACGCTGGTCGCGACGCTGGGCATGCCTACCGGCTTTTTCGATCCGACCAACGTGGAAGGCATGCCGTTGCCCAAGCCAAAAAAGAAGGACGAGGCGGCCAAGGCTCCCACCTCCTCTGGCCAGAGCAACGAGGGCACCGAATGGAGCGACCGTTCCCCACTGCTCTCCTTCTCGCAGACCGACATGGCGTTTAAGGGCGATGTGCTGGTGACCGGCAACTACCACGGCTTCAACATCTACCGGCTGACCGATGCGAAGACGCCCACCCTGCTGAGTTCAGTGGTCTGTCCAGGCGGACAGGGCGATGTCTCCATCGTCGGCAACCTCCTGATCATGTCGGTTGAGCAGACCCTCGGCCGCGTGGACTGCGGGCGTCAAGGCGTCACCGGGGATGTGAGCCAGGAGCGCTTCCGTGGCCTGCGCATCTTCGACATTTCCGACCTCACCAGCCCGCAGCAGGTAGGCCAGGTGCAGACCTGCCGGGGATCGCACACCCATTCGGTGGTGTTCGAGGACAAGGACCGTATCGTGGTCTACAACTCCGGCACCGCCGGGGTCCGCAAGGAAGAGGAACTGGCCGGCTGCGTCGGTAATGTGCCGGGCGACAACCGCACCGCCCTGTTCCGCATCGATGTGGTCGAAATCCCCAAGGCCGATCCGTCCAAGTCGCGCATCGTCTCCAGTCCCGCTGTCTTCGCGGACGAAGCCACCGGGCGTCTCGGCGGATTGTGGATGGGCGGCAGTCACGGCGAAGGCACGCAGGAGACGAGCGAAACCGACCAATGCCACGACATCACCGTGTTCCCCTCGCGCAAGCTGGCGGCCGGCGCCTGCTCGGGCAACGGGATCATTTTCGACATCTCAGATCCGCTGAAGCCGAAGCGGCTCGACGTGGTGATCGACAAGGGTTTCGCCTATTGGCATTCGGCCACCTTCAACAATGACGGCACCAAGGTGATCTTCACCGACGAATGGGGCGGTGGTTCACGCCCGCGCTGCCGGTCATACGATCCTCGCAACTGGGGCGCCGATGCGATCTACGACATCGTCTCCAACAAGCTGATCTATCGCGGCACCTACAAACTGCCCGCTCCGCAGACCGAGAATGAGAATTGCGTTGCGCACAACGGCTCGATCGTGCCGGTGCCGGGTCGCGATATCTTTGTGCAGGCTTGGTATCAGGGCGGCTTGTCGGTGATCGATTTCACCGACAGCACGAAACCCACCGAAATCGCCTATTTCGACCGCGGTCCGATCAGCGACAAGGCCGAAGTCCTCGGCGGCTACTGGTCCACTTACTGGTACAACGGGCGGATCTACGGCACCGAAATCGCCCGCGGTCTCGATGTGCTGGAGCTCTCGCCCAGCCCGTATCTGACCGCAGGCGAGATTGCCGCGGCAAAACTCGCCAATCAGGGCGGCATCTTCAATCCGCAGCAGCAGTATCCGGTGAGCTGGCCCGATGCGCCAGTGGTGGCGCGCGCCTATATCGACCAATTGCAGCGTGACGGCGCCTTCACCAAGGAGCAGATCGCGACACTTTCGGCCATGCTGGACAAGGCTCAGGCGAGATTCGACGCCGGACGGAAGGACGCGAAGGTAGCCGCCGAATTGCGAACCCATGTCGGCCATCTGAAGGGTGCCGCCGCAGGCACGCGAAAGGCGATGCTGGCGAAGGTCATGGAGGCGATGGCGGTCAAGCTCAGCTGATCGGGCGGCGCTCAATGGTTCGATGGAGCGAGGCGGCCATCAAAGTCCACGCCTGGTGGAGGGATCAGCCCAAACGCTCTTCGGCGCGCTGAACGCTTTCGCGATAGGGCGTGAGGCCAAAGGACAGGATCAGAAGCGATAGAAGGGCCGCGCACCCGGCCACGATGGACACGGAGTAGCGCAGCATCACCGGCTCCTTGAACACATAGTCGGTCAGCATGGCCGGAAGCATCGGCCCGATCCCGCTCGCGATCAGGCTGCCGATGAAGAAATAGATGGAGGTCATCTGCGCGCGCAGAGGATTCGGGGTCATCACCTGCAGGGCGGCGGCGGGCAGACCCTGGGGAAAGGCGAGGAAGAAGATGGCGATGCCGAGGCCCACGGTGGCGAGACGATCGTTACCGACGAGCGGTGTGGCGACGATGAAGGGCAGACCGCAGGACATCCCGATGAGGGCCGCGCGCAGGATGGCGTCGCGGCGTCCGAGGGTGGCGAACCGGTCGGCGAGCCAGCCACCGCAATAGACGCCGGCCGTTCCGAGGACGAACATCAAGGCGCCGATGGTGAAGCCGGCCCGGGGCGCCGTCCAGCCATGGGAGCGCATCATGAAACTCGGCGACCAGAACTGGTACGACCCGATAGCGATGCCATAGAGCGAAAAGGCTGCGATGTGGCAGGACACGGTGCGCGTGTTGACGCGGAGAAACGCCCGCAGGGCCGGCCAGCCACTTGGCCTCTCGGCGACTTCCGCATCGGCGGAGATCGCCTTCAAGCCCCGGCGCTTCGGTTCGCGAATGGTGAACATCAACAGCAGGATGGGCAGGCCGATCGCCCCCACCACGAAGAACGTGAACTGCCAGGCGTAGATCTCGCCCAGGACGGGGAGCTGGATATGGGGTGCGTTCGAAACTGCCCGGATGACCGAGCCGCCGATCATCAAGGCCAGGCCTCCGCCGAAGTACACGCCGGTCGAATAGACGCTGATCGCCCGGGCGAGGCGCTGCGGCGGGAAATAGTCGGAGAGCAGGGAAAAGGCGGCAGGGGAGAGCGCCGCTTCGCCTACGCCGACGCCCACCCGGCCCGCGAACAGTCCCCAGAATCCCCTGGCCCCTCCGCAGACCCAGGTCATGAGCGTCCAGAACCCGAGCCCCACCGTCATCAGGTTGCGCCGATGAGTCTGGTCGGCGAGGCGGGCCAGGGGAATGCCGAGGGTGGTGTAGAAGATCGTGAAGGCGAGGCCGCCGAGGAGACTCACTTGCGTATCGCTGATATGCAGGTCGCGCCGGATCGGCTCGATGAGCAGGGTCAGGATCTGGCGATCGATGAACGAGCAGGTGTAGGCGAGGGTCAGAACGAAGACCACGTACCATCCGTAGGCCGGGTTGACCCACTCCTCGGTAGCCGAGGTGCGACCTTGGGTGGCGTCGGCCATCTACGGAGCGAGCGAAGGAGCGCCGAGCCCCAGGTAAGTGAACTTCTGGACCCGCTTGCCCTCGTAGGTCTCGGTGATGAAGAGATCGCCCCTGGCGTTTAGCGCGAGGTTGTGCGCGCCGGAGAACTGGCCGGCCCAGCGCCCAGCCCCGCCAAAGGTACTCCACCCCGGATCAACCCGGAACGTGGGAACCTGGCGAGCCGCCATGCGCGTCTGCGCGACCGGCGCCTGCGCGCCGACCACGGTCAGCGCGAGGCTCGTCGCGATCACTTTGGCAAGAGTCATGGAGGTACACCCGCGGGCGCCCGAGTCTAGACTGACGAATCTCGGAGGACTCCATTGCCCGCAGACATTTTGAGCCTTGCCCTGATCGCTCTTGGGACCATCGCCGCGTTCTGGATCACGCTGTGGTTGATCAGCCTCGCCATTCACGATTCGAGCATCGGCGATCCGCTGTACTCGCTCAGTATGGTCCTTGCGGCCACGGTCTTCTTCTTCGTCGGCAAGGGAAACCCCGAGCGCCAGGCGTTGATTCTCGGGATGGTCGTCGTGTGGGCCGCGCGCCTGGCCTTCTACATCGGCTGGCGCAACTGGGGCCATGAGGACCCGCGCTACGCCCGCTTGCGCGCCCACGCGGCCTCCCTCGGCAAGAACTACGCGCTTTACAGTCTCACCCACGTCTTTCTTTCCCTCGGCGCCGCCACCGGTTTCGCGATTTCCTTTCCGCTCTTTCTGGCCCAGCGCACGCGGGAGCCGGAGCTTGGTGTTCTGGCCATGATCGGCGTGGGGCTCTATGTGATCGGCCTTTCGCTCGAGACCGTGGCCGATATTCAGCTCGCCGCCTTCAAACGCGATCCGGCGAATCAGAACAAGATCATGCAGTCGGGGGTGTGGCGATACTCGCGACACCCGAACTACTTCGGCGAAACGCTGGTGTGGACCGGCTTCTTCCTCATCGCCCTGGAGACGCCGTGGGGAGGACTCGCCATCGTCAGTCCCCTGACCTTGCTCTGGGTTCTCCTTGGCCCCCTCGGCGTCGGCCTGGTGGAGCGGCGCATGAGGAAGAAGCGGCCCGAGGCCTTCGCCGATTACGCGCGGCGGACGAGCGTGTTCGTTCCCTGGTTCCCGAAGGCGTAGCCCGG
>JANODX010000065.1:0-7516 GCA_031412915.1 Vicinamibacteria bacterium
TATGCAGTAGGCATAGTGGGTGGCGCTTCATGCAATGTTGGCGGAGCTTCTTTTTTGAGCATGGATGCTGCAATTAATGATTGGATAAGACCCCAGAACAAACCAAAGACGATTGCCATAAGGCTAAAAAACCATGCATTCATAAACATGCCTGACATACTACGAGCAGCTTCAATTTGTTCTTCGGACATGCCTTGTTGCTCCCATTGCTCTTCCGCTGTTGCAGTAATCCTGTCCACCATGTCTGGATCAATGAAATTCAGGTAAATTAAAGAGAAGGCAAAACTAATCAGGCTGGCGATTAGAGCTATACCCATTCCTGTCCTGAAACCCTGTCCCACTGTAAGGTAACCTCCAAATTTTTCTTCTTTAGCCTCTTTAATCCCCAGATATATGGTGTAAAAAGTACCTCCAAGAGAAAGAACAGTCAATACCAAAGACATTCCGGTGAACCCACCTTTTTCAGACAAGCCTAGCATATTGCTTACAAGACCAAAGAATACACTCACCATCCCGGTGATCAATCCCCATTTAACAGTTGTAGACATAGTAATAGTTGGTTTTTAAAGTGAGAGACAATGGATTCAAATATATTAATTAATCAGTAGATGGCCTTTGAATACAGATCCGATCACTTTTCCTGTAAAGGAACGGCCGGTAAGTGCATCATTTTTGGATAACGAATGCCTGGTGCCACCATAGGTCCATTCAATATCAGGATCAAATAAAGTTAACTCTGCATCATAGCCTCTTCGGATTTGCGGAATTTCTATGCCAAGCAATTGTCTGGGCCCGTTACAAAACTTAGCAATGATATCTTCCAGCGGCATCACAAACCGCAATGCTGTATTAGCAACTGCAAATGAAGTCTCCAGGCCAATCGATCCAAAGGCAGCGTAGGTAAATTCACATTCCTTGGTTTCTACTTCCATGGGCGTGTGTATAGAAGAGATATGATCGATGACACCATCTTTCAGTGCTTTGATCAACCCTTTTCTATCCTTTGCTTCTCTTAGCGGAGGCAATACTTTCATGTAACTGTTAAAGTCACCTACATCCTTGTCTTCGAGCAATAGGTGCATTGCAGGAACATCACAAGACACACTCATGCGATCTGATTTCGCTTTTTGAATGAGTGATGCCGATGCCCAGGTGGAGATGGCGTGAAAATGTATTCTTGACTTGGTGTAAGCTGCGAGTTGAAGATCACGCTGGATGATGATTTCTTCGCCTACCGAGGGAATACCCGTCAGACCTAACGATGCACTTATCTTTCCTTCATGCATTTGACCTTCAGCTGTAAGGCTTCGATCGGTTGGAAAATCTATAATCAATGATCCAAAAGGAATTACATATTCAAGTGCTCTTGTCAGCAAACCTGATTCAAGCGGGTTCTTACGGCCATCACTGAAAGCGACTGCACCCGCATGGATCATGTCGATCATTTCCGTCAGGTCTTTGCCAGCAAGATCCTGCGAGACAGCTCCGATCGGGTATATCCGCACAGGCAATGCATCATTCAGTTGCTGTATATATTCGATTTCAATCCTACTCTGGATTGGTGGGTTTGTTCTTGGAAAAATAGCCAACGCAGTGTATCCACCGGCTCTTCCGGCCTGCGCTAAGGAAGCAAGCGTCTCCCTGTATTCAAAGCCGGGCTGCCCTTGCTGAGCACCAATATCCAACCATCCCGCGGAAACATGCAAGTTAGGGGACTCCACTACTTTTGCTTGTCCATCCGAAATAGATTTGGCAATATTGGTGATCACCCCATCTTCTATCAGGATATCCTTTTTAGATGACGTAGTCGTGGTAGGCCTCGTCGATGAGGATCGTGGTGTCCGGCGAGGCCTTGAGCACCTTGTCGACGAAGCCCGCGATCGCGTCCCCGGACCACAGGGTGGCCGTCGGGTTATTGGGGTTGTTCACGAAGACCAGGCCCGCGCCCTTGGAGGCGTCGGCCATGGCATTGAGGTCGAGCCGCAACTGGGCATCGAGGGGGATCGCCCTCACCGGGCGCCCCATCAACGCCGCGTCGTCCATGCACTCCTCGTAGGTGGGAGTGGCGCTCACCAGCGCCTTCGTGTTCGAGGTGAACACCTCCACGGCGGAGCGCAGCACCTGGGTGGAGCCGCAGCCGAGCGCGACATTCTCGGGTTTGGCGCCGAACCTGTCGGCAATCGCCTTGAATGTGACCTCGGCTTCCCGGTACGAGTAGCGGCCGGCCAGCTCGCCCTGTTTCAGCTGAGCCTTCAGCGCGTCGAGGACGGCCTGACCTGGGCCAAGAGGGTTCTCGTTGTTATGGAGGAGGAGGCGCGGCGCCGGCAGCGCCCCGGGCACGGAGCCCTGGAACGCAGCAAAGCCCTCGCGGCGCATGGCCAGGAGTGAGGCCCCGGAGAGGCCGGCGGTCTTGACGAAGGAACGGCGGGAGAACGGCATGGAAGCCTCCTTGGGTGACATGAGCGACCTTACGAGCGACCTCACTTGGACACCGGGCCGGCGGCAGGACCGCTCTTACGCGAACCGACGCCCAACTCCTCGGGCGACAGGACGCGTGCGAACACTGCGGTCGCCTTCTTCATCTCTTCCATGGTGCCGAGGGAGATGCGGGCCCAGGTCTTTTCGAGCGGCGGGAACTCGCGACCCACCATCACGCCCTGCTTGGCGCAGGCCTCCTTGAACTCCTTGGCGGGCAGTCCGATGTCCACGAACACGAAGTTGCCCTGGGAATCGGTCGTCTTGAAGCCGAGGTCGCTGAAGAAACGCGTGGTGTATCGGCGCACCTCGCTGTTGCGCTCTCTCTCCTGGTCGATGTGGGCCGGATCCTTGAGCGAGGCGACCGCGGCCGCCTGGGCCAGCGAGTTGGTGTTGAAGGTCATGACAAAGCGCTGCATACTCTCTATGGTCCGGGCCTGACCGATCGCGTAGCCCACCCGCATCCCCGCCATGCCGTAGGCCTTCGAGAGGGTGCGCGTGACGAAGACGTTGGGATGCTCGAGGGCCAGCGCCGTGGCGCTGCTGTAGTTGGGATCGTCGACGTAGTCGTGATACGCCTCGTCGATCAGAATCGCCGTCTCGGGGGACTCCCGGCGCACCCGCCCCACGAAGTCGGCGACCGCCCTGAACGAGTGGACGGTGCCGGTGGGGTTGTTCGGATTGCACAAGAAGACCAGGCCGGACCAGCGTGCGGCCCCGGCCATCTTCTCGAGGTCGAGCCTGCCACTCTTGTCGACCGCGACCTTCTTCACCGAACTCCCGATCTGCGCGGCCATCCCGACGGGTGACTCGAACGAGGGCAATGCAGTGACCAGGGCACGCGCGGGCGACGTATAGACGCGGGTGGCGATCCGCAACAACTCACCGGAGCCGTTGCCGACGAGGACATTCTCGGATCGCACCCCGAACTTGCGCGCGATCGTGTCGCGCAGATCGGAGGTGTTGGGTTTCGCATTCGTCGGGTAGCGGCCGGCGTAGTCGAAGCCCTTCGTCATGGCCGCCATGGCGTTCGGCCCCGGCCCGAGCGGATTCTCGTTGCTGTCGAGGCGGAGCGCGTTGGGATCGACAGGTGGCGGGGCAGGTGGCGCGGCCACCGCCGCTGCTTTCTTGCTCGAAGCCGCGGCCTGTTCCGCCTCCCGGCCGCGCGAGGCGACGGCGGCGGATGAGAACGACGAGACTTCCGGTTCGAGAGCGGCCAGGAATGAACGGCGCGATAGCGGCATGGGATCCCTCCTCAGTGCGTGACGGTCCAGGGACTGTACTAGATGTCCTTCGAAAATAATAGACCCGAACAGGCGTAGGTGGACGATTTTCTCGGAGTCCCGCAATCGGGACGCACAAGGGGGCGTCACTGCTCCGGCCAAAGCGAGGGCAACTGGCCGACAGCGACCAGGAGATGGGTGTGCGGACAGGCTCTCGAGGCGCTTCCGACCGTGCGCCCCCTGAAGCACATGCTCCCGGCCCGCCATCGGCCATGGGCAGGTGTACTATCTCGGCACAGTGCGGCCCCAAAGGGATCGAGCGAGGTCCATGGACTTCCGAAGGCGATCTCGAAAAAAAAGCCGTTAATCGTTAACCTAAGGATCGGCGGGAGTACAGCCATGTCACAGCACGATGGATTGAATCGAAGAGGGTTTCTGAGGAACGCCGGTCTGACCGCACTCGCGGGCACGGTGCCCGTGGGCGTGCCGCTCGGCCTGGCCACGGCCGCCGCCGCGGGGGTCGCCGATCCACCGAACGGAAAGTTCGATTTCGACACGGTCTACAACCGTTGGGGCACCCACTCGAGCAAGTGGGACCTGCAGGAACGGAACTTCGGCAAGGGCAGCCTCGAGGTGCCCATGGGTGTTGCCGACATGGATTTCCGTGTCGCGCCCTCCATCACCGCGGCCCTTCAGGAGCGCCTCAAGCACGAGAACTGGGGCTATCTCGACAGCGAGGAGTATCTGGAGATGGTCGGGGCGGCCGTGGTCGCGTGGAACAAGAAACGCCACGGTCTTTCCATCGATCCCAAGAGTCTGGTCTTCACCACCGGCGTCCACCAGGGCCTCATCTCCGCGCTCATGACCGTGTCGCCTCCGGGCAGCAAGGTGCTCCTCAACACGCCCACCTACAACGGCTTCTGGTCCGACCTCAAGGCGACCCGAACGATTGCCGAAGAGAACCTGATCAAGCAGGTCGACGGCCGGTACTCCCTCGACTTCGATGATTTCGAGCGCCGGATCACCCCGGAGGTGCAGAGTTTCCTCCTCTGCAATCCTCAGAATCCGACCGGCAACTGCTGGACCGCCGAGGATCTCACTCGCCTGGGCGAGATCTGCCTCCGGAAGAACGTGGTCGTTCTGGCCGACGAGATCCACTGCGACTTCGTGGCCAAGGGCGAGAAATACACACCGTTCGCGAGCCTGCCCAACAAGGCCATCGTCGACAACAGCATCACGTTCAAGGCGGCGAGCAAGTCGTTCGGGTTGGCGGCGCAGAAGTTCGCCTGGATGTTCTCGACCAACAAGATCCTGCTTGAGCGGGTGAAGAGGAATGTCCGCGCCGACATCAGCACCCTCGGGGCGGTGGCAAACCTGGGCGCGCTCACCGGCGGCGAAGAGTGGCTCAACCAGTGCAACGAGTACATCGACGGCAACCAGGCCTTCGCGGTCGACTACATCGCGAAGAATATTCCCTCGATCAAGACGGCCAAGCCGCAGGGGACCTACCTGCTGTGGCTCGACCTCACGGCGGTGGCGAACAAGATCGACCTCAGAAAACTCACCACCGAAGCCAACCTGGGCCGCGGCGCGGGCGAGGTGGATCTCATGCCCGAGGCCGTGCTCCAGCGCTACCTCGTGAAGAACGCGAAGGTGAACCTGAACCCCGGCCACACCTACGGAAAGGGCGGTCAGAACCACATGCGCATGAACCTCGGCACGTCGCGCAAGCTCGTGAAGGTGGCTCTCGACAACATCGCCAGGGTAGTGAACGGCTGACGCCCCCGCGGTGTGACATTCCTGGGGCCGCGGGCGTGGCCACCCGACCTGCCCGCGGCTCCGCAATCCGTTCTTCAATTCTTCGAATTCGGCGTTTCCGCCGAGGGAGCCATTCATGCGTATCGCGAAAATCGCCAGCGTCGTGCTCTTGAGCGCAGCCAGCGGATTGCTGGCCCAGTCTGGCGCTCCGGCCAAGCAGTTCGTGCGACCCGCGGCCGGCCAGACCCCCCCCTACAGCCTGGCCATCGAAGCCGGAAAGGCGATCTACGTCGCGGGGCAACTGCCCACCGACGTGACCGGCGATTTCGCCGCCCAGACCAGACAGGTGTTCGAGGCCCTGCGCTCCGTGTTGAAGCAGGCCGGGACATCGCTCGACAACGTGGTCGCCACCACCGTGATGTTGCAGAACGCCTCGGACTTCGCCGCCCTGGACGAGATCTACGGCCAGCAGTTCACCGGGGTGCTACCCGCCCGCACCACCGTAATTGGTGAGATGGTGCGGCCGGGAGCGCTTCTGGAAATCCAGGTGACGGCCGTGCCGCCGGGCGTCACGCGAACCGCGATTCTGCCCGAGGGCTGGGCGAAGCCCAAGAGCCCGTACTCCTACGCGGTCAAGGCCGATGACACTCTCTACATCGCGGGACTGGTATCGCGCAAGGGAACGGACGGCTCCCAGGTGCAGGGCGACATCGGGGTCCAGGTGAAGACCCTGATGGACAACGCCGGGACGATACTCAAGGCGGCCGGCATGTCGTATGGCAATCTGGTCGCGGGACATGTGGCGCTCAAGGACATGAAGCTGTTCGCGCCGATGAACGACGTGTACCGCACCTACTGGGACAAGGACCGGCCGGCGCGGGTCAGCTGCGAGGTATCGCCGCCCGGGACCTACGATGTCGAGATCACCTTCGTCGCCATCAAGGGCTCATCCCCGCGAGAGGTGATCATTCCAAATCGCCCCGACGGAACCCCGGGCCAGGCGGGCCCCAACTACTCCCCGGCCATCAGGGTCGGCAATCGCCTTTTCGTTTCGGGGGGTACCGGCGTTACCGATGCGAACAAGGGGGACATGAAGGCGCAGACTGCGGAGACCCTCGCGAAGTTCGGTTCCGCGCTCAAAGCAGCCGGTTTCGACTACAAGGACGTGGTCGCGGTCGACGTGTACCTGACGGACGTCAAGAAGTTCGGCGACATGAACGAGGGTTACCGGCCAGTCTTCGCCTCCGACCCGCCGGTGCGGGCGAGCCTCGGCGTGCGGCGGCTCGCCAACCCGGATGCCCTGGTCGAGGCCATGGTCACCGCGGTCAAATAGTCCGCTCCTCCGGGGCCCGGGGCGACCTCTGCACTGAGCAGCCGCCCCAGCCGTCGCTTTCAGCCTGCTTGACACCGGATTGGCAGGCCACCGATACTTCTTCGGAAGAGGGAATCATGGCGAGAAAGCTGAGCGGCATCCCCGAGCGCAAGAGCGATCTGATCGTTCAGAAGCTGGGGGAGGACATCATCGTCTACGATCGCTCTTCCCACCGGGCGCACTCTCTCAATCGGACCGCCGCCCTGGTATTCGAGCAACTCGACGGCAAGAAGGATCTGGCCGCAGTCGCGCGCGATCTGGGCAATGCCTTGGGCTCGTCGTCGAAGCAGCAGATCGTGGATGCGGCGGTGAGCGAGCTTTCGGCCGCGGACCTTCTGCGGCCGGGAGCGCACTTGCCTCGGCGCTCGGTCCTGCGCGGCCTGGCCGCGGGGCTGCTCCCCGTGGTCGTGAGTATCACCGTTCCCCCGGCCGCTTCGGCCCAGAGCTGCGTCACACAGGGGGGGCCGTGCACCTATCTAGGCGGCGAATGCTGCCCGGGCCTTTCCTGCACCGCCTTCGGTACGTCGCCCGGCACCTGCGAGTTGTTCTAGTCATGTGTTTCACGCTGTTGGAGTCTTATCCAGGGCGAGGCGTGCGCGACGTACTTTCTCGATGATCGTTTCGGCCTTCGCCTTCCAGACAAATGGTCGAGGGCTGTCGTTGTGCCCGTCGATGTAGTCGGAGATTG
>JANODX010000066.1:0-7156 GCA_031412915.1 Vicinamibacteria bacterium
AAGACCCGGTGGATGCCGGTGGCTGAGCTTGCGCTGCCCTGAGCCTGTCGAAGGGTCGAAGCCACCCCCAACGCCGGTCCCTTCGACGAGCTCAGGGACCGGATGCGATCGGCTTCCCCCGAACGTCACCGAGTACTTCAATGCGGACCTCCCTCAGCGACCGCCCGACCGCCTCGTTACTATCGGACCGCTTCGCCTGGCGCGAACTGACGCTCTCCACCCACAAACATGTCGCACACCCTCTCCAGGCCGCGCCCGGTGTCAGTCGATACGCGCGCGTCCTCACACCGAGCTCTGAGGTCCCGCCCCTTCACGTATAGTTTCGCCATGCGAAAACACATCATTGCCCTCGCGCTGCTGGGATCACTCGCGCCCTCTCTCGCTTCGGCGCAGGTGTATCCCGCCGCCAGGTCGGGCGGCAACTACATGCACAACTACTATCTGCCGCCCGCCGCGAGCAGCTCGCCGTGGTGGCCCTCCTGGTCGCCCGACGGCATGGGCCTGGCCTTCGCCATGGACGGATCGCTGTGGCGGATGCACGTGACCAACGGCCGGGCCGACGGCATCGCGGAGGAAGTGCTGCGCGAGCCGGCCTTCCTCTCCTCTCCCGAGTACTCTCCCGACGGTCGTTATCTTGCGTACACCGCGGACGACGACGGGAAGAGCATCAACGTGCGGGTGCTGAACCTGTCCACCGGCGAGACGACCGCGATCACGACCGGCAATCACGTCAACGTGGAACCGGCCTGGTCGCCCGACAGCAGGCGGCTGGCCTACGTGTCGACCGCGCCGAACGGCTTCTTCAACGTGTTCGTCGCCGGCATCGACAACGGACGTCTCGGGACGGTCGTGCAGGTGACGACGGACCACAACTTCGGCCGTGACCGGCTGTATTTCGGCGACACGGACGTGCATCTGGCGCCGTCGTGGTCTCCGGACGGCAAGGAGCTGCTGCTCGTCTCGAACCGGGGCATTCCGCTCGGGTCGGGTGGGGTTTGGCGCGTGCCCGTGGAGCCCGACGTGATGAACAGCGGCAAGGCCGTGCTCATCCACAAGGAAGAGACTCTCTTCCGCACCCGGCCGCAGTGGTCGATCGACGGCAAGCGCCTCATCTACGCTTCGCACCTGGGAGGACAGTTCACCAACCTGTTCGTCCTGCCCACGGCGGGCGGCGAGCCCTACAAGATGACCTTCGGCGAGTACGACAGCTTTCTGCCCCGGTGGTCGCCCGATGGCGAGTGGATCGCATATATCTCGAACGAACTCGGTCTGCCCCAGATCAAGATCCTGAAGGCGTGGGGCGGCGAGGCGAAGGTCTTCAAGATCATCCAGAAGAAATGGAAGACGCCGATGGGACGCCTCAACGTGCGTGTGGTCGATGCCCTGACCGGACTTCCTACCGAGGCTCGGATCTATCACACCGCATCGGATGGCAAGCCCTACACGCCCTCCGACTCCTACGAGCGTCTCTCGCAGCTCAACCGGCATTTGTTCCACACGCGCGGCCGTTACAGCACGGAAGCGCCTCCGGGCGCGTTCATCATCGAGGCGGTGAAGGGGTTCGAGTACGCGGTGACCAGGCAGACCGTGAACGTCAAGCCGGGTGTAACCACACCGGTGACGGTGACGCTCAAGCGGATCGTCAACCTCAAGGCCAAGGGCTGGTACTCCGGCAGCAACCACGTGCACATGAACTACGCGGGCAATCTGCACAACACCCCCGAGAACGTGATGATGATGAATGCGGCCGAGGACGCGGACATGATCAGCCTGCAGATCGCCAACAAGGACAACCGCGTCCTCGATTACCAGAGTTACACGCCCGGTCGGGCGCAGCACCGGTTGTCCACCGCCCGGCGCATCCTGCACGTGGGACAGGAATACCGGCCCCCGTTCTATGGCCACATAGCGCTTTTCAACCTGAAGGAGCACCTGATCTCGCCGTTCCTCACGGGCTACGAGGGCACGGGGGTCGAGAGCCTCTATCCGTCGAACACCGACATCCTCCGTTACGCGAAGCAGCAAGGCGGCATTGGCTCCTACGTTCACCCCTATAACGGCAACGCCGATCCCATTGACGGCACCCTGGGCACGGCGAAAGCCTTCCCGGTCGACGTGGCCCTGGGCGCGGTGAGCTATCACGAGCTGTGGTCGCAAAACGCGGGCGATGCGCCGCTGATGGTCTGGTACCGCCTCCTCAATGCGGGCTTCCGGGTTCCGGTCACGGGCGGCGAGGATTCGATTTCGAGCCTGCATCGCGTGGAACTTGTGGGAGCCTCGCGCGGCTACTTCCATCTGGGCGTGGGTCAGCTTTCCTGGGCCAACTGGATGAAGGCCCTGCTTGCCGGTCGTGGTTTCGTCACCAGCGGCCCTCTCCTCGAGTTCACGGCGAACCAGGGTGTGATGCCGGGGGAAGAGATAGCCCTTCCCAAAGGGGGCGGGCGCGTGACCTTCCGCGGCGCCGTCAACTCCCTGGCGCCGCTCGAGCGATTCGAGTTAGTGTCGATGGGCGAGGTGATCCACAAGGCGCCCCTGGCCCCGTCCCAGGACAAGGGCGCATTCGATTTGCCGGTCACGGTGGAGAAGTCGGGCTGGTACTCGCTGCGCGCGGTGGGCAAGGACCGCACTTTCCCGGTCGAGAATTCCCGGCCGCTCGCGGTGACGAATCCCATCTACGTGGTGGTGGGTGGTCAGGCCATCCGCGATCGCGCGTCGGCCGTGTACTTCGTGAAGTGGGTGGACGTCCTCACCGGCATGGCGGAGAAGCATCCCGGCTGGCGGAGCGATAGGGAGAAAGCGCACGTGCTCGGCCAGTTCAAGGAGGCGCGCGAGATCTACGTCAAGCGCGCGGCCGAGGCCGAGGCGCGTTAACCCAGGGACGAAGGCCGCGGGACGCTCCCTTACACGATGCACCATTCGGCTTTCGTCGCCGCGATGTGCGCCGTCTCGTTCGCAACTGCGGCCGTCGCACAGTCGCCGCCTGCCCTCGAAGACTTCGCGGCCCTCGCCGCGAAGGACGAGAAGGTCTCTGAAGCCGCCGCGGAGCGCCTGGCCCAGGGCTGGAAGGACAACTACGCGGCGATGGTTCTGGATCTCGCCCGTTTCTTTCGGCCGGATCGTCAGCCCGCTCAAGGTCAGGTCGAAGACGACCGACCGGTCAGCGATGACGAACCTCGGACCGGCGGGGCGCCGCGCGGGGACCGCGAGCCCTTCCGCCCGGCGATCCGAACCCCGGAGTCGCTCATTCGCGGCCGTTTGATGCGGTTTCTTTCCCGACAAACCGGGAAGACCTACGGGAACGATCTGAAACTCTGGCGGAAGTGGTTGTGGACCTTGCCCGACGATCCGCATCCCCGGTACGCGGCCTTCAAGGGCCGTCTCTACGCCAACGTCGATCCGCGCATGGCCGCGTTCTTCGAGTCGGCCGTGAAGCCGCGGATCCGCCTCGACGAAATCGACTGGGGAGGAGTGGGACCAAACGGCATCCCGCCGCTCGATCAGCCGAAGGTCCTGACCGCCGACGCCGCGAAATACCTGGCCGGCAAGAACGTGGTGTTCGGGATCGTGGTCAACGGCGAAGCGCGGGCCTATCCAAAGCGCATCCTGGCCTGGCACGAGATGGCCCGGGACACCGTCGGGGGTGTGAAGCTCGCCGTGGTGTACTGCACGCTTTGCGGCACCGTCATTCCATACGAGACCGTGGTCGGGGGCCGGTCGTTCGCTCTCGGCACCAGCGGCCTGCTCTACCGCTCGAACAAGCTCATGTTCGACCTGGAGACCATGTCGTTGTGGTCGACCATCGAGGGGCGGCCCGTCGTGGGCCCGCTCGCGGACAGTTCCATCGCCCTGAAGCCCCGTCCCGTGGTGACCACCACCTGGGAGGAGTGGAGGAAGGCGCATCCCGGCACGACGGTCCTCTCCCTGGACACCGGTTACCAGAGGGACTACGACGAGGGTGTGGCCTATCGAGCGTACTTTTCCCACGACGACCTGATGTTCGAAGTCCCGGCGCAGGACAAGCGGCTGAAGCGCAAGGCCGAGGTCGTAACCTTCTTCGCGGGTGGTGAACTCGCGGTGGTCCCCGTAGCCCTCGAAGCTGCGTTCCTGAGGAAGCGCCCGGTTCACCCCTTCTCCGCGAGCGGCGTCGACTATGTGGCCCTGACCACCCCGGGCGGCGCGAACCGGATATACGAGGCCGGAGGAACGAGCTTCGTGCGTATGTCGGGCGAGGAAGTGTTAGACGATCGGGACCGAGCGTGGAAGATCGGGGAGGAAGGGCTGGACGGCCCGGGCGGCGAAACCTGCCCTCGCGTGCCGGCCCGCCGAACGTTCTGGTTCGCCTGGTTCTCCCAGTTCCCAGGAACGACACTGATCCAGTAGGCGTTCTCTCGATTCCTCTACGGTTGAGGCTTCTTCCTCAGGGCCTCGAGCACCCGCTCTCGGTCGAGGGGAAGGAGCTTCAGACTCCATTGGACCGGCATCGACGAGGGGGCGTAGCAGACCTTGTCGCTGCAGACCTGAAAGAGGAGCGTGCCCGCAAGGTCGATCTGTTCTACCGGAGCCGCGCCGCGCGCCGGCCCGATCACCGTGACGTCCTGCAGGATTCGGAACTCGCCCTCGAAAACCGGCACCGTCTCGCGGAGAGGCTCGAAGATGAAGGGCCGGGAGGGCGGGTAGGTCGCCTCATGCAGGGTCACGAGCGGATTCTCCACGAGCTGGAGACTGAGGGGCCGGTAACCCTTCACGCCGGGCGCATAGGCGTGCATGCTCTCGGCCATCTTGAAGTCGAGGACCAGGGTCACGCGATGACCGGGCGCCGCCTCCGCGTTACTGGCCGATGTCCGCAGGGCGAACTGATCGTTTCTCGTCTCGCGGACGGAGGCGTGGGCCGCATCGCCTCGGGAGATCAGGAAGCTCGCCGCGGTGCGCCGTTCCTGGTAGGTCGGCTCGAAGTCCTTGGTCCGGATGATTCCCTGGGCGTCCGTGACGAAAGTGCCGGGGAAAGGGAGGCCATGGAGGGCGTGGCCCTTCGGGAAGTCGACGTCGTTGAGGATCCCGTACGAGCGGATGATCTTCGATTCAGGATCCGAAAGCAGCGGGTAGGTGATGTGCCGGCGCAGGGCGAAGTCTTTCAGGATCTCGACGGAGTCGTAGCTCAGGGCGGCCACACCCAGTCCTCGCTTCTGGAAACCATCCAACTGGCCTTGCAGCTCCACGAGCTGCACCTTGCAATACGGTCACCAGTCGGCGGAACGGAAGAAGAGAAGGGCCAGACCGTTCAGGCCCTTGAGGGAGTCGAGGTTCCGCAGGGCTCCAGTCTGATCCCTCGCCTCGAACGCGATCAGGGGCTGTCCGACCGCGGGTCCCAGAGTCATGGGGTCGGGCCGCTCGGCGGTCGCGGCCTGGGCCGCGACAAGAAGCAGGGAAGCAAGAATCATGGATCGGACCTCGGTACTGAGATGAAATAACAAGCGGTCAGGATACATGTGATCTCCCGCCTCGGGCCGTGGCCGCCGGCGCGCCCGGTTTCAGCACGACACCCTGCTTATGTAGCAGAATCGGCCCAGGTGTCCGAACCCCTTCTGGAATCCGCGCTCACCAAAGTCCGATGGCGGCTGATTCCGTTCCTCTTCCTCCTCTACGTTGTCGCGTATCTCGATCGGGTGAATGTCGGCTTCGCCGCGCTCGACATGAACCGGGATCTTGGTTTCGGCGATGCGGTCTACGGTTTCGGATCGGGGGTGTTCTTCCTCAGCTACACCCTGCTCGAAGTGCCGAGCAATCTGTGGCTCGTGCGGGTGGGCGCGCGGGTGTGGATCGCACGGATCATGGTCACCTGGGGTGTCATCTCCTCGGCCATGATCTTCGTGAACAGCGCCATGACCTTCTACCTGTTGCGGTTCATGCTCGGCGCCGCGGAGGCGGGATTCTTCCCCGGCTTGATCTACTACCTGACCCTCTGGTTTCCTGCCCGCGAACGCGCTCGCGCGGTCGCCCTGTTCATGACCGCGACCGCGATCGCGGGCGTGATCGGCGCGCCCATCTCGAGCGCCCTGCTTCAGATGCACGGCGCCTTCGGACTTCGCGGCTGGCAGTGGCTCTTCATCGTCGAAGGGCTGCCCGCGATCGTGCTCGCGCCGGTGGTCCTGCGATACCTCACGGAGAAACCGGAGGACGCGACGTGGCTCACGCCTGACGAACGCCGGAGCCTGTCGAAGGAGATGGCGGCCGAACACGCGGACACCACGGGGGCGCACATCACGCTCGGCGCGGCTCTGGCCAGCGGACGACTGTGGGCTCTCGCCACCCTCTATTTCTGCCTGGTCGCCGCCCTGTACGGCGTGGGCTTCTGGATGCCGCAGATCATCAAGGCCGCGGGCACGCTTGGTTCCGCGGCCGTAGCCTTGATCTCGGCCGTTCCGTATGTCGTGGCCGCGGTGGGCATGGTGGCGATCGGCATGCACTCGGACCGAACGGGAGAACGGCGATGGCACGTCGCCGGGCCCGCGCTCATCGGTGCTTTGGGATTCGTGCTGACCGTGGCCGGGCCCTCGACCACGCTCATGAGCCTCGCCGCCCTTTCGATCGCGGCCCTCGGCATATTCGGCTCGCTCGCTCCCTTCTGGACGATGCCCGCCCGTTTCCTCCGTGGCCCTGCGGCCGCGGGCGGCATCGCCATCGTGAACGCGGTGGGCAACGTGGGCGGATTCGTCGGGCCCTTTATGGTGGGCTGGGTCCGCGACGCCACGGGAGGGTTCACGGCCAGCCTGCTGCTCCTCGCCCTGGGCCTGATTCTCGCCGCCGCGATCGCCCTTTCCATCAGCGCGGAATCGCTTCGGCAGCCCGGCCCGCGCATCTACTAAACCTTCGTTCCGCCCGTAGCCGTCGCGGTCCAGATCAGGCCGGCCAGCGCGGCGTCGACCCATGTCGGTCCCTGAGCCGGTCGAAGGGACCGCCGGATGGCTTCCGCCGTTCGACGGGGAAGGACGGAGGTGCCGAGGCTCGCGCCGTGCGCCCGGGTGTGCGACATGGTTGTGGGGCGATCCTGCAAGACCCGGTGGATGCCGGTGGCTGAGCTTGTCGAAGCCACCCCCAACGCCGGTCCCTTCGACGAGCTCAGGGACCGGATGCGATCGGCTTCCCCCGAACGTCACCG
>JANODX010000067.1:0-1959 GCA_031412915.1 Vicinamibacteria bacterium
CTACTTCGACCCGCCCTACGGCATCAAGTTCAACAGCAACTTCCAGTGGAGCACCACCAGCCGCGACGTGAAGGACGGCAACGCCTCTCACATCACGCGCGAGCCCGAGCAGGTGAAAGCCTTCCGCGACACCTGGCGCGATGGCATCCACAGCTATCTCACCTACCTGCGCGACCGCCTGACCGTGGCCCGCGACCTGCTGACGGACTCAGGTTCGATCTTCGTCCAGATCGGCGATGAGAACGTACATCGCGTCCGTGCGGTGATGGATGAGGTGTTCGGTGAGGACAACTTCGTCTCGGAGATCGTCTTCCAGAAGACGTCGTCCACGTCGTCCGACGAGTTGTCGGGCGTCTTCGACGAGTTGTCGGGCGTCTTCGACTGTCTGCTCTGGTTCCGGCGCTCCAAAGTGCACAAGTACCGGCCGCTCTTCCAAATGAAATCGCCGGGAGAGGAAGGAGCGACCCAGTATTCGCTCGGTCAAGACGTGCATGGAGTTCGTCGGCCCCTCGTCGACTGGTCAGAGGAGGGCATCGAGCAAGCCGGGCTCAGCGTGTTCTCGCACGACAACATCACGAGTCAACGCCCTGCCCAGGGCGACGACATTCGCGAGTTCAGCTACGAGGGCAAAGCATTCGAGGTAAAGAAAGGCACGTTCAAGACCGACGGTACCGGGCTTCGCCGCCTCGCGAGTGCCAAGCGCATGATCTTCATCGGCAACACGCTGCGCTACGTCCGGTTCATCGACGACTTCCGAATCTTCCCGCACTCAAATCTATGGACCGACACCACAACTTCCGGCTTCGCCGAGTCGAAGGTCTATGTGGTCCAGACGAACAAGGCGGTTGTCGAACGCTGCATCCTGATGGCAACTGATCCCGGGGATCTGGTCCTCGATCCCACCTGCGGGTCTGGCACCTCGGCAACCGTGGCCGAGCAGTGGGGCCGCCGCTGGATCACGATCGATACCTCGCGAGTTGCGCTTGCGCTCGCTCGCGCGCGCATCATGGGCTCGAAGTATCCCTACTATCTGCTTGCCGACTCGCGCGACGGCCAGGTAAAGGAAGCCGAAATCACCCGCACGGTTCCGTCTAGTCATCCAGTGCGCGGCAACATTCGCCTTGGCTTCGTCAATGAACGCGTCCCCCACGTCACGCTCAAGTCGATCGCCAACAACGCCGAGATCGACGTCATCTGGGACACCTGGCAGAAGAAGCTCGAACCGCTCCGCGAGTCGCTCAACACCGCTCTCAAGCAGAGCTGGCACGAGTGGGAGATCCCACGCGACCCTTCGACAGGCTCAGGGTCCAGCCTGGTGTGGACTGACGCCGCGAAGAAGCTCCACGCCGACTGGTGGAAGGCGCGCATCGCGCGGCAGAAGGAGATCGACGCCTCCATCGCGGCCAAGGCCGAGTACGAGTACCTCTACGACAAGCCCTACGAAGACAAGAAGAAGGTCCGCGTGGCCGGCCCGTTCACGGTGGAAAGCCTCTCGCCCCACCGTGTGCTGGGCGTGGACGAGAACGACGAACTGATCGACGGCGCGTCAGAGAAGGAAGGCAACGACTGGGGAGAAAAGCAGACCTTCCCCCAGATGATCCTGGAAAACCTGAAGACCGCCGGAGTCCAGCAGGCGCACAAGGCCGACAAGATCACGTTCACGTCGCTCGTCCCGTGGCCCGGCCGCTACATCTGCGCCGAGGGCCACTACCTCGAAGGCGAGACCAAGCGCCGCGCCGGCATCTTCATCGGCCCCGAGTTCGGCACGGTGTCGAGGCCCGACCTGGTGGAAGCCCTTCGCGAAGCCGGCGACGCCGACTTCGACGTGCTCATCGCCTGCGCCTTCAACTACGACGGCCACGCCACCGACCTCAACAAGCTCGGCCGCATCCCGCTGCTGAAGGCGCGCATGAACGCCGACCTGCACATGGCCGACGACCTCAAGAACACGGGCAAGGG
>JANODX010000068.1:0-4610 GCA_031412915.1 Vicinamibacteria bacterium
GTCGGATCTGAATCCCGGCTACATCAAGGGCTACGTCCCGGGGGTGCGCGAGAACGGCGGCCAGTACACCCACGCGGCCATCTGGGCGAGCATGGCCTTCGCCGCGATGGGCGACCACGGACGGGCCTGGGAATTGTTCCACCTGATCAATCCGATCTCTCACTCGAACTCGGCGGAGGCCATCGCCATCTACAAGGTCGAGCCTTACGTGGTCGCCGCCGACGTCTACGGGGTGGCTCCCCACATCGGCCGCGGAGGCTGGACCTGGTACACGGGCTCCGCGGGCTGGATGTACCGCCTGATCACGGAGTCGCTCCTGGGGCTGCGAGTGGAGGCGGGGAGGCTCCGCCTCACACCGTGCCTTCCGCCCACGTGGCCGGGATTCAGCCTGCGCTACCGGCACCTTGGGACCACGTATGCGATCCGCGTGGTTCAACTCGACGCTGCGGGCGGTCCGATCGAAGGAGCCGGCCTGATCCTCGATGGCGTGCCCCAGGAGGACGGCACGGTGACTCTGGTCGATGACGGCCGCGAGCACGGGGTCGAGGTGCGACTCGGCAAACCCACGCTCCCGGCTTGAGCGGCTCGCCTGCTTGCCGGGGTTCAGGACTGGTTGCAGGCTGGCACGGTTAACGCGTTCTACGTCGCGCGTGCGGCCCGAGAGGGTCACCCGTGCGCAAGAACCGGCTCAGTCACGGTGGGGTGACGAAGCAGCGTAGTGCTACGCGTTACGTGTCATGGTCGATGAAGCGTCACACGCCGAGACCGCGGGTCATGGCCTCCTCGCTAGCCTCGGAATTCGAAAGGAGGAACACATGAAACCAGTCAAGGATCCCTCACTGTGCTCCCGAAACAGAAGCCGAACCGTCACGTCCATCGTCCTGTCATTCCTTGCCGGCCCGTACTGGGGATGCGGCGGAGGTTCGTCCTCTCCCTCATCGCCCAGCGCGATGACGGCGCGATGACGGCGGCGACACCTCAACCCTGCACACAGGACGTGCTCTTCCAGGGCACGGGAACGATCCCCGCGGGTCTGGTGCAGACCCTTCCGCTCGCCGCCGACGTCCCCTTTCGCCTCGATGTCACCTTGGACTGGACGTTCAGCTCCAACCCGGTCGGTCTGTATGTCGCGCAAGGGGAGTGCACGCTCACTCAGTTCAACGCCCGATCCTGCAACTTCCTCCTGCGCCTCGAGCCGGGAGCGAAGCCCCAAAAGGGCTCGGCGAACGTCGTCCCCGGTGTCACCTTGAACGTCATGCTCTCGAACTTCGGAACCCGGGACGATGCCGGAGCCCTGCAGATCGTCCGAAGCGTGGGATCGTGCCCGCCGGTGGCCGCATCCGCGGGCGCCACCGCCGCCTCTGCCATCGCCCCTCGAGCCGCGGGACTCCAGGATCTGCGCTTCTAGCGGGTCGGCCGGGCCGCGCCGCTCCCGGCCACGAAGGCCGGGGCCACAGGAGTTGTTTGCGACCGGCAGCACGAAGGGAACGATTCCTAGACTATGGAGCCTTCGAGGAACGCCTTCAGCTTGCGGCTGCGCGACGGGTGTCGCAGCTTGCGCAGCGCCTTCGCTTCGATCTGGCGGATGCGCTCGCGGGTGACCGCGAAGTTCTGGCCAACCTCTTCGAGAGTGTGCTCGTTGCCTTCACCTATGCCGAAACGCATCTTGATGACCCGCTCTTCGCGCGGGGTCAGCGTCTTCAGGAGCGCTTCGGTCTGCTCGCGCAGGTTCACGTCGATCATGGCTTCGACCGGCGACACCGCGTTCTTGTCTTCGATGAAATCGCCGAGATGCGAATCCTCCTCTTCGCCGATGGGCGTTTCGAGGGAGATCGGCTCCTGCGCGATCTTCATGACCTTCCGGACCTTGTAGACCGGAATATCCATGCGCTTCGCCACTTCCTCGGACGAAGGCTCGCGGCCGAGTTCCTGGATCAGGGCGCGCTGGGTGCGGACCAGCTTGTTGATGGTCTCGATCATGTGGACCGGGATGCGGATGGTACGGGCCTGGTCGGCGATGGCGCGGGTGATGGCCTGGCGGATCCACCAGGTGGCGTAGGTCGAGAACTTGTAGCCGCGGCGGTACTCGAACTTGTCGACCGCCTTCATCAGACCGATGTTGCCCTCTTGAATCAGATCGAGGAACTGAAGGCCGCGGTTCGTGTACTTCTTGGCGATGGAGACGACCAGTCGAAGGTTCGCTTCGACCAGTTCCTTCTTCGCCTGCTCGGCCTGGATCTCGCCGATGAGGACGGAGTCGAGAGTGCGCTTCAAGTCGGCGGTGGTCGAACCGAAATCGTCCTGGAGATCGCGCAACGCCTGCTTCTTCTCCTGGATGTCGCGCCTTATGACCTTCTTCTGCTCTTCGGAGAGGCGGCCCTCGGCCTTCACCACCATGCGGGTGACCTGCTCCTCGAGCTGGGACACGCGGTCGACGGCTTCACGCAAACGGTCGAGCAGGCGGCGCTTGACGTTCTCGGTCAGTTCGAGACGGCGGATGGCCTTTGAGAAGCCGACACGTTGACGACCCACCCGCCACTTGCCCTTGACCCACTTGGGGTCTTTCTTGGTGGTTTCCTCGTACTTCGCCTTGAGGATCAGATAGCCGTCGAAGGCGGCCTTGACGTTGCCGACGAGCTTCAGGGTTTCGCGCTTCTTGCGCTCGAGCTTCTCTTCGGTGATCTCTTCCTCGACGAAGATGACCAGTTCTTTGACCCCGATGCGGGACGCTTCGAGCTGTTCACCGGCGGCCAGGATCTCACGCGCGGCCATGGGCGTGCGGGTGATCTGGGCCAGCATGATCCGCTTGCCACGCTCGATGCGTTTGGCGATCGCCACTTCGCCTTCGCGGGTGAGGAGGGGAACCGTGCCCATCTCACGCAGGTACATGCGGACGGGGTCGTTGGTCTTATCCAGTGTCCCCGGCGAAAGGTCGATGGTCTCGCCCTCTTCGGCGTCGGACTTCTCCCGGAACTTCTGCTCGGAATCGATGATCTCGATGCCCATCGAGCCGAACATGGCGAAGACGTCTTCCAGCTCGTCGGACGTGTGAATGTCCGTGGGGAGCATTTCGTTGACTTCTTCGTAGAGAAGGTAGCCCTTCTCCTTCCCCATGGTGATGCCAGTGCGGACTTCGTCGTACTTCTCTTCGAGGGTGAGGGCCATTTTTGGGTTCTAAGTGCTCCGCTGCTTCAGGAACCTTCTATTTTCCCCTGTTCGGGTGGTTTTAGCCAACCCCCCTCAGGAGACCGACCGAAGCGCCTCGATTTCCCTTGAAATGCGCGTCTTTTCGTCCAGAAGAGTGTCGATGTCCTGACCGGCGCCGCCCTTGATCAGTGTCTTCTGAATCTCGGCCAGCCTGCGCTCCAGGAGCAGTTTGCGGAGAGACATCGCACAGGAACGAGCCGAGGACGTCTCCACCTCGAGATCCTGAACGGCGATCTCGCGCAGGACACGGCGGTCTTCGTCGTCGGGAAGCGCGTCTTGAAGCGCGCCCATCGACGCCTCTCCGCCGACCGCGGAGAACCTGAGCAGGGCGGTGAGAATCGAGCCCGCGCGGAGCGACGACAGATCAAGCCCCTCGAGCTCGGCAATGGCCTCCGACACGTCGGGAAGATTCCTGAGGGCGAGGGCCACCAGCCACACCTCGGAACGAGTGAGTTCCTGCCGGGGGGCGGCCATGGTGGTGCGAATGGCGGGGGTGAAGGCCTGGGGACGAACCGCCTGGCGTGAACCCAGGGACCGGGCCAGTTCCTCCGTGGCCGCAATCGGATCGATCCTGCCGATCTGGGCGATGCGGGGAATCCAGGCCGCGCGTTCGACTCCGCTCTCGATTCGCCCAAGCGCGGGAAGAAGAGCGTTCATGTACGCGGCCTTTCCGGCCGGACTTTCAATGTCGTGTTCCCGGGCGGACAGACGGGCCAGCCATTCGATGGCGGGTTCGGCGGCCTCGATCCGGGCCAGGAAAGGCTCTCGACCATGCTCGCGTATGAACGTGTCCGGATCGTGGCCGGTCTCGAGGGCCACGACCCGAACATCCATCTTCTCGTCCTGGAATATCTCAATGGAGCGTTTCGTGGCTTTGACGCCCGCCTCATCTCCGTCGAAGCAGAGGACGGCGCGGGGAGCGAGTCTTTTGAGGAGGCGGGCCTGTGGTGAGGTCAGCGCGGTGCCGCACGGAGCCACCGCGGCCAGGACTCCGGCCTCGATCGACCGGGCCACGTCGAGGTAACCCTCCATGACAATCGATCGACCCGTCTTTCGAATCTCTTCCTTGGCCCAGCTGAGGCCATAAAGCGTCCGACTCTTCTGGTAGGCCGGGCCTTCCGGGGAGTTCAGATACTTGGGTTCGTCGGCCGGGTCGAGGGCCCGCGCGCCGAACGCGACCACTCGTCCACGGTCCGACAGGATCGGAAAAATGGCGCGGTTTCGAAATCGGTCGTACAGGCCGCGTTGTCCGCGGACGGCCAGGCCGGCAAGCTCGATCAGCTCTTCGCGGAACTGGATCTTGAGCGCACGCACCATGTCTTCCCAGGCATCCCGCGCGGCTCCGGCGCGGATGAACTCGAGGGTGGTCTTCGAAAACTTTCGTCCCAGCAGGTACTCGCGGG
>JANODX010000069.1:0-14277 GCA_031412915.1 Vicinamibacteria bacterium
TCACTCATCGCATCTCGAAACTTTCCCATGACTGTCTCCTTGTGAAAGAAAACGACTCACAAGAAACGGTAGTCCTCGGGGTCAGTTCCTGATCAGCGCCCCGTTGATCCCCACTCCACCGCGAAGCGGTTTAGTTCAACACCGATTAGGTCGAGCTACGTGGCGCGGCGTGAGTCGCGCGGATCGCGATCTATTCTGCTGGCGCGTCTCTGGCCTTTCGGTTCCGACTCCCTCGGGAATCGCGGGTTCTGGTTCGACGTTGGCCCGGGCGCTGCTGGGGTAGGTCGGCGACCTAGTTTTGCTAGGACGCCGAGGAGTCACGTCGCATGAGGGTGGGTATGGCATCGAGTGGGCTCCGGACACCTCTTCCTCCACGATTCAGAGGATGAGTGTAGATCATGGTTGTCGATATGTCGGCGTGGCCGAGGAGTTCCTGGACCGTGCGGAGGTGATGGAGCGGATCCCGTGGGTGAGGCGGGCATGCCCATCCTGCGGGATTTTTCTGAACGGCTCTGCCGCGCAGACCCGTTCGCCGCAAAGTCGCTGGCGCTCGTTTGTGGGCGCGAGTCGCCGGATTCCTTTTGCGGAGTTCGGGCCCAATAAGCGACGAGCCGAGTAGCGATTCCGCCCTTCGGCCCTTCGACTAGATCAGCGCAGGCAAGCTCGGGCCCCTTCGACAGGCTCAGGGGCCCCGTCTCCGTTCAGCCCGAGGTGAGGAGCGCTCCCGCTGGAGGGCATGCCCGCCTCGCCCTTGGGATCCGCGGGCCACCACAAAGATGCCTGCTGATCGCGTGTGCGGCCTCCACCTAGAAGACGTAGGCGAGGGCGAAGCCGATTTGGGCGAGCATCATCATCTGGTACATGTGCGTCCAGGACGGGTGGTTCTCGGTTGTAGCCAGTTCCTCGGGGTTGCGGACGAGAAGGTAGACGGTGTAGCAGCCGTAGACGATGAGGACGGTTCCCAGCAGGTTCAGCAGGACGGCATTGCCGGTGAGGATGCCCGCGTAGACGCCCACCGGAATCAGAATGAAAGGGATGATGAAGAAAGGCGCCATGATCCAGGTGGCCTTCTTGACCCCGTACTCGATGGGCAACGTCCGGCAGCCGCCCGCGCGGTCGCCTTTGATGTCGGCGAAGTCCTTGGTCGACGCGGCGCCCAGCAGGAACAGTCCAAAGACCGTGCCTATGAACCAGGGCTCAAGGTCCAGGACCGTCTTCACCGTCGACCAGCCGGCGACCTTCAGCAGGACGCCCCGCGGTATGGCGATCGTGATGTTCGCCCAGATGCCGCGCCTCTTCGTCCACAAGGGCGGCGCGGAGTAGATCCAGCACATGAACGTGGTGAAGAGGACGATCCAGAAACACTCGTGCGTGCCCACGGGAGTTACCAGGAAGGCCAGGATGTTCGCTATGACGAAACTGAGGATGGTGAACGTCCACGCCTCGGTGAGGGACATCCGCCCCGAGGGGAGCGGACGAGCGGGCTTGTTCACCCGGTCTATATCGAGGTCGTAGATCTGGTTGATCGCGTTGTTCGCGGCGTTCAAGACCGCGGCCATCGCGGTGCCCAGGAGAATGGGATAGAGAAGCGCTGAGGTCAGGGGCACTTTGGTCTGGTGAGCGCCCCACGCACTCACCGCGCCCGAGATCACACCGAGGGCGGGGGGCAGGAGTGTAAAGGGCCGCGCGAGTTCGGAGTAGAGCTTGAGTTTATTCAAGGGGTTCCTCGAAGGAGGCCGCGAGACTTTACTGGACGAGGCGACCGATCAAGGTGGCGAGTGCGGCGCCGATCGCGGTGTTCAGCGCGTTCAAGGTGTGATTATCGAGCCAGCCGCGCTTCTCGGCCACGGTGCCGATGACGCTCTCGGCGAGGGCGCCGAGGAAGCCCGCCAGGGTGACGATGAGAGCCCCCTCCGCTCCGAAAAGCCCGGTCAGGACCCCGAGAGAAGCTATGAAGAGCGCGCCGAAGAGGCCGCCCAAGGTACCCTCGACACTGATGGCGCCTTCGGTTCCTGCCGGCACCGGTCGCAACGTGGTGATGAGGAACGTTCGCTTTCCATAGGCCTTTCCGATCTCCGACGAACAAGTGTCCGCGGCCGCGGTCGCGACCGCCGCCGCATAGGCGATGAGATAGGCCGTCCGCGCCGGCCCTTGGGAGAGCAACCCGAAGAGCGCGAGCAGAGCCGGGATACCGCCGTTGGCGAAGGCATTGCGCCAGCCCCTCGCGCCGCCCTTCTCCTGGGCGATGCCCAGGGTGGCCTTCTTCGCGTATCCGAGTTTGGTTACCACGGATCCGACGAGGAAGAAGCCGGCCATCAATGCGAACCCCGGGAGACCGAACCCGGCGGTGATGATCGTGCCGATGAGAACGGCGGCAACCGCGCCCGGGAAATCGATGGACTTCGAGCGAAAGGCCAGCCACGCGAAAACGATGCTCACGAGCAGACCCTGGACGACTCGGAGCTGTATCCCCACCGCGTTGACGCCCATCCCCTGAAGGCCCATGAGGAGGGGCAGGACGATCGCGGCGACCAGGGGGACGGTGAAATTGTCGTCGAGTGTGGTGTCCATCGACTCCACGAGCGAAGACAGGAGGGCGAGGGCGAGAACAACCGCGAAGAGGTGGGCGGGGTCGAGGTCGGGTTTTGTCCAGACGGCCAGACCGAAGGCGCCCAGGGTTCCGAAGAGAACGAAGGCGATCAGACCAAGAAGGCCCTTTGATCCGTTCCAGGGAAGGCGCGGCCCGCGCAGAGCCTGTCCCACGATCGTGGCCATGCCGTCACCGAGGGCCAGCAGACCCCAGATCGCCGCCGCCATCCAGAGTCGATCGTGGAAAACCAGAATGAGTCCGAGCACCGAGAGCGGATAGATCAGAATCCCGCGCGCGTGGCCCGAGGCGAGTTCGCCCGCGCGCCACATCGTTTTCCCACCAATGCGGGGAAGCACCTGCCAGTTGAAGACGAACGCCGCGATGGCGAGGAGTGCGGCCTGAACCGGGGACAGAAAACGCAGGGCCAGAGCGAAGCCCCCCACCCCGATGTGAACGAGCTTCCGTTTCCACTCGCCGGACGGAACCGTGGGGAAGGAGGCCGCGGCGTGGTGCCGGTCTTTGGCGGCGTGCTTCGACTTTTTCGACACTACGCGTGTCCTTCCGCGATCAACCAGTCCACGGTGGCCCCGATGCCCTCCTCGAGGGGGCGCACCCGGTAGCCCAGTTCCTTGATCGCCTTGCCGCTTCGATAGGCCCAGTCATTCTCGAACACACCGACGGCCTGATGCGTGAGATCGGGTGGCTTCCCCGTCATGTCCGCCCACATCCACATCGCTCGCCCCACCGCGCGCGAAAGACCATAGGGAAGCTTCCGCGGAGTCAGATCCCGCCCGGCTCGTTTCGAGGCTGCGGCGAAGACTTCGGTGAGGGTCGCGTTCTCGCCGCCCAGGAGGTATCTCTCACCCCTCTTTCCGCGTTCGAGCGCCGCGACGTGGCCTTGTGCGACGTCGTCGACGAACGCGTAGCTCCAGAGCCGGTCGCCCGGCCCGACGA
This sequence comes from Vicinamibacteria bacterium, assembly GCA_031412915.1. Lineage (GTDB taxonomy): Bacteria > Acidobacteriota > Vicinamibacteria > Fen-336 > JAGNNV01 > JAGNNV01. The sequence continues at coordinate 3,545 of JANODX010000069.1, forward strand.
TTCCCGGAAGCCGGTTGTCCATTCGATCGGCGATCATCTTGGCCACGATGTTGCCATCGGTGAGCTCGCCCGGGCCATAGACCACGCCGGGATACAGGAGGACGATGTCGCCGCCCTCCCGCGCGTAGTCGCGTGCCACGCCGTCGGCCAGGGCCTTGGTGCGTTCGTAGTCGTTTCGATAGGGAGGTCCAGGATGGTTCTGCGATTCGTCCGCGGGCGCCCCCGGGGTGGGGCCTATGGCCATGAACGACGATGTGTACACCAAACGAATCCGGTGGGCCCGCGCAGCCGCGATGGCGTTGCCGATACCGCCCACGTTGATGTCATCGAAGTCGGCGATCCTCGGGCTCCAGAGTTTCACCAGGGCCGCGGCGTGGAGGATGGCGTCGCATCCCAAAGCCGCGGTCCGAAAAGCGTCGACATCGCGCACGTCTCCCGCGACCACGGTCGCGTTCTCCGGCAGGCCCGGCCTTCGTCCTCCGCGCACCAGCAGGACCGCCTCGTGTCCCCGGGCAAGGAGAGCGGAAACGACGTTTCTCCCCAGAAACCCCGCACCGCCGGTGACCAGAACCTTCATGAGTGCCTTGCTTCCATCTTCTGGCCGCGCTCCACCGCGCTACGCCACTCGGTCAGGAGGTCTGAGAGAGCAGCGTCGAGTCTTCCCGAAGGGGCGAAGCCGATGGCGGAGCGAAGCCTCGAAGGGTCGCCGACCAGGACGGGAAGGTCCGAAGGGCGCAGGCGCGCCGGGTCCACCCGAACCTCGACCTTGACTTTCGAGAGCGCAGCCAGCGCGCCAAGGATTTCGCGCATGGCCACACCCTTGCCCGAGCAGACGTTGTAGACGGCGCCGGTCTCTCCTCGGGCCAGAAGAAGCAGATAGGCGTGGATGACCTCGCTCACGTCCGAGAAGTCGCGGACGGCGTCGAGGTTGCCCACGTGGATGACCGGGGCTATCCGGTCGAGCTCGATCTCCGCGATCTGCCGGGCGAACGAACTCTCCGCAAACACGGCGCCCCGGCGTTTCCCGGTATGCGGGAAGGTCCGGGTGCGCACGATCTCAATGGTCTTACGCCTCGAGAATTCCGCGCACAACGCTCCCTGGGCGACCCGACTCACCGCGTACGGCGAGAGGGGCGCCAGCGGACGATCCTCGCGAAGAAGGCCGTCTTCCGGTTTGACGTCGCCGTATTCGTCCGCCGAACCCACCACCAGAACGCGCCGCACATTGGCCCGCTCGGCGGCGAAGAGGAGGTGCTGAGTTCCCAGGATGTTGGCGAGGAGTGTGCCCCCCGGATTGCGATAGGACTCGTGAACGCTGCTCTGTCCGGCCAGATGGATGATCGTGTCGGGCCTCGCTTCGCCGACCGCGTCCTTGAGCCCGTCCTGATCGAGCAGATCCGCTTCGAAAGCGCTCACAAACCCGGGGGGCAGGACGCGGGTGACGCTGGTTGGTCGTTGGAGGCCGACCAGCTCCAGGTCGTCCCGTTCCGCGCATGCCTCGCCCAGATGGGAGGCCACGAAACCGGCGGCACCGGTGACGAGGACCCGGGAACGCTTACTTGCGGCCGGCATTGTTCTGATTCGCGGGGTTGTCGCCCAGGAAGCTGCCGATCGATCCGATTCCCGCAAGCTCGATGGAAAATGTGATCTTCGATTCGCTCCGATAGCGCGTGTTGTAGTTCACCCGTTCGACCGCGAAGCCGCAACACTGAATGCCGTAGTGCACCCGGGTGGTGACCTGGAGCATCGTCTTCTGGAGCAGGTCGTAGGCCACGGATCCATCCACGGACAGGCGCTCGGGCCAGAGCACGAGACGGCCGGAACCACGCAGGGTGTTGAAGAGGGGCTGGCGCCGGGCCACGTCCTCGGCAAGCCGCAGCCCGCGCGACCAGCCGCCCTGAAGCACTACTCGTGGCTGGTTCATTCTGCCGTTGACCGAAATGCTCGTGAATTGCTTGAAGTCGGGGTTGTATTCGTTGTTGACGCTCAACAAGGACGACAGGGTCGGCCGAAGGGTGAGGTTCGACTGGATGGGAGATTGGCGCGAGAGACCGACCCTGCTCTCCTCGAAGGTGGCGGAGTAATAGGCGGGATCGAACTGGGCGGGATTCTGGCTGATGTCGAAATAGTAGGTCTGAGACAGCCGCCAGCTGAAGAGTTCGTGGGTGACGAGCTTCCCCGCGGGCCCCATGCGCTTGGCGTGGATACGATTCGACAGACCGTAGCGAATCTGGTTCGTGCCCGTGTATTTATCGCTGTAGTCGAAGCTCGGGAGGGAGTCGAAGGACTCGACCTTCGACCGGTAGGTGTAAAGGAATTCGGGTTCGAAGGTGTGCTTGAACTTCTCGGAGTAGACGTCCCCGGGCAGGCGGAAAATTCTGAAGAGCTTCGGTCCACGTCCTTCCACCGACCCTTCGAAGAACTGGCGGTCGAGAGCCGGGCCTTTGAGTTCCCCGTTTTCGTCGAGGGACGCGCCGTAGCGCGTGTAGCGAACGAGTGCCTTGGGCGAGACCTGAAGGAAGGGAAGCGCCACGGATCGCGTGAGTTCAGGCGCCAGGTCGATCCGGGAATACTCTTCCAGTTTTATTGTGTCCCCCTGGCCCAGTCTCTCCGCCGTTGCTTCATACCCGAAGTTGAATCCCGTCTTGCCGATCTTCTTCGGCGACTGAGCGATCCGAAGTTGAGGCAGGTGCCTTCGTCTCTGAACCGTGTCGTCCGGAAAATAGACATCGCTGAGGTCGGACTCCACTCTGAGGTAGGCCGAACCGATCGGGCCCTGCAGCCCGACCGACCCTCGCCGGGTTCGAGTCGAGGAGTAGTCGAGCGAATCCTGCAGATCCTGCCTTGACGTCAGGTCCGAGTAGAAGTTCGTCGAAAGTGTCGCCTTGAAACGATGGGGGAGAGCCTGGGAAGCGGCCCAGTCGAGATCGTAGGCGAGCGTGTTGGCGCCGGTGGGACGCGTGAAATAGGAGCGGAACGTGCCTCTCGAACCGGAGTTCCTGATGAACCGGAACTCGTGCCCAAAACCAGTGCCGTACTCCGTGAACCAGTCGTAGGAGAAGGTCTGATCCATGCTTCGTCCCATGGCCCAGAAAAAGCCAACCCCGATCTCTCGCCCCTTGACGCTGCTGGAACCGTAGCGAGGCATGAGGATGCCGGTTGACCGCTGGTCGGGGCTGATGGGGAACTGAAAATAGGGAAGAATGAGAGGGGTGGGCACGCCCTTGATCCGCAAGGCCACCAGGGTCGCCGCGATCTTCTTGTCGATATCCACGGTTGCGCTCCTGGCCTTGAACATCCATCGCGGGTTGGGCTGGGTGCAGGCGGTGAAGGAGGCGCCCTTCAGGCGATAGGTGTCGGCATCCACCCGCTCGACGCTGTCGGCTTCGAAGAGGACATCGGGCTGGAGATAGCCGCTCGCCTTGGTGAAAAGGCCCCGGCCGGTGTCGAGGTCGAGCCGCAGGGTCTCGCCCGCGATGCGTTCCTGCCCGCTCATGAAGACGACATTGCCCTTGGCCTCCAGCCGTTGGGCCGAGGTGCCGTCGGGCTGAGCCTCGTCCGTCATGTCCAGAACGTCGGCCTGGATTCGGATCTGGCCGAATTGCAGGTCGACGAAGCCTTCGTAATGGAGCCGGCCCTGGCCTCCTTCCTGGCGATTCGCCCGGATCCGGAGTTCGTTCTGACCGAGGGGCGGGTCATCCACGACCGGCACCGGGGAGGGCGAGGGCGACGCGGTCGGTGAGGGCGTCACGGTGGGCGCTGGTTCCGCCGCAGAAACCCCTTCGATGGAAGGTTTTGTAACTTGTTCCGGAGAAGGGACTGGCGTGGGGGAAGTCTGTGGCTCCTGGGCCAGGGCGGAGGTGGCCGCGACCAGGCTCACGAGTCTGAGGGCGCGAGCGAGAACCATTCGCCGGAGAGGGTAACACGGGGGTGGGTCCCGCACCTCGCTTGGCTTCGGCCTCGTTAAGATAGTCAGAGGAAGGCAGAATCCTCCGATCCTCTGGGGAACCATTGACCCGCTCAATGCGTCTTATCTGACAAAGGTGTTCTATCTCCGTTTCCAATTGAGGACAGTTCCCATGCTAGAGACGAGCCCAGGTTTTTTCTTTCCCGATCGGCGTCCCCTGAAGGAGATGGTCGAGGACTACGAACGCAAGATCGTTTTGATGGCTCTGGAACTCTCGCACTGGAATCAGCGCCGAGCCGCGTCCTCGTTGGGCCTGCTTCCCTCCACCCTCTCCGAGAAGATGAAACGTTTCGGTCTGCGGCGGGTGAGGGAGGAGGCGGCAGAGCCGCGTTCACCGCACCAAGCGGCCTAGACCGCTTGCGTGGCTTCGGCTCCGCTCAGCCACCGGGCTCGAATCGGTCCCTGAGCGCAGTCGAAGGGACCGGTTGACGCGCCAGTGTCCGCTTCGCCCGTTTTCGGACATCTGAATGCGATGATTCGGTTGGGAGATGTCAAACCGATGACCGATCGTCGAGAGTTCATAGCCGCCGCCGGAGCCACCGCCCTTGCCGCGGTCGCTTCAACCACGGAGGCGCAGGCCAGGATGGGCGCCGTGGTCAAGCCCCCTCGCCTCAAGCCCGGCGACACCCTCGGCCTGATCCATCCGTCTTCTGCCACGTTTCAGAAGATGGACCTCGAGATCGCGATCGACAACCTCAAGGCTCTGGGGTTCAAGGTCAAGGCCGGAGCGCACGCTCTCGATCGCTACGGCTACCTCGCGGGCAAGGATGTGGATCGTGCCGCGGACATCAACGCGCTCTTCGCCGATCCGGAAGTCCAGGGGATCTGCGCGGTGCGCGGAGGGTGGGGCGCCGCGCGCACTCTTCCCTATCTGAACTTCGAAACCATCGCGAGGAACCCGAAGGTGCTCTTCGGCTTTTCCGACATCACCGCCCTTCACATGGCGATTCCCGCCAAGACGGGTCTGGTGACCTTCCATGCGCCCACGGGTTTCTCGGCCTGGACCGAACTCTCGGCGAGCTGGTTCAAGCGCGTGGTCATGGACGGCGAGACCGCGCCCTACCTCAACGAGGTCGACTACAAGGGGCGCATCGCGCCCGTGGACCTCCGCACCCAGACCATGACCCCGGGCAAAGCCGAGGGCCGGCTCCTGGGCGGCAACCTGACCGTTCTCGCCCACCTCGTGGGCACTCCGTATTTGCCGGACTTCGCCGGGAAGATCCTCTTCCTGGAGGACGTCCACGAAGGCATCTATCGCATCGACCGGATGCTGACTCATCTCAAGCTCGCGGGACTGCTCTCGAGGATCAGGGGCTTCATCTGGGGCCAGTGCACGGAGTGCGAACCGGACAGCAGTGGTTACGGATCGCTAACGATCGAAGAAGTGCTTGACGACCACATCAAGCCCCTCGGCGTTCCGACCTACCGTGGCGCCATGATCGGCCACATCGACAAGCAGTTCACCGTCCCTCAAGGCATCATGGCCGAAATGAATGCCGACGCCGGAACATTCCGGCTGCTGGAGAGTGCGGTGGCTTGATTTTTTGAGTCTTCGAGGTTCCGATGCACCCAGGGGGGTGGTTACGGTTCCTTGACTTTCGAGATGACCACGGTGGAGTCGTGCATCCAGCCATTGTCCTCGTTCTTGTACCAGCGAATCACTATCGAGGTCTTGCGGAGTTCCGGAGTCAGCCGAACCTGCACCCACTCTCCTTTGCGTCCGAGGATGGGCATGACCGTGCCCTTGGGCACCATGACCAGAAGCTCGCTGCCCGAGCCCGCGGCCATGTGGACGCTCGCGTGGCTCGTCGGCACCGTGGCCAGTTCCTTCGCGACCGGTTCCTTCGGAGCCCCGGCCTGGCTGAAGGCCGATCCGGCCAGAAGGGCCAGGCCCCCCATCACCGCCAGCACACGGAAACGGGGCTGGAACGACTGGTTCACGCGACCGTCACGAATGTCCTTGATCCTCATGGTCTCGTAGTCAACCGCGGATGACCTCGCGTGTCAAGTGAAAGACCGCCCGGGAAGGCGACCGGCTCCTCGTTGACAGTGGAGCAGGAAAGCGGCATCCTCGGCCAGTTCAAGATTCCAAGGAGTGAATATGCGCGTCAAAGGTCCGCTGGTGATGGTGTCCGTGGCGCTCGGAGCCGCCGTTTTCCTGTCGATGAGCGACAACACCGGCGCGCAGCAGGGGACACCGCCGCGCGCCCGCGGGGCGGCGCCTCAAGGAGAGATGGGCGACTACCAGGTCGTCCCGAACTGGCCGAAGCCGCTGCCCGACAAGGATCTCTCTCACGATGGATGGACCTGGGGCTCGGGCTCCGGCGTTTTCGCCGAGAGTCCGGACAAGGTCTGGGTGTCGCAGCGCGGCGAGATTTCGCTTCCGCCCGGAGCCGAGCCGTGGATCTGTCCGTGTCTCCTGAACCCGCGCCGCACCAACACGGGACGGCGGCCTTACGCCGGAAATCCCTACCCCTACGAGATGCGGCGTCATCACATCGTCTTCGCGGTGGATCGAAACGGCAACACCATCGAGGAATGGCTGCAGCACGACAAGTACCTGGCTCCCTGGCGGGGCACGGGCCTTGGCGAAGTGTCTCGCGGACCGCACAAGCTGCTCCAGAATCCCTACGATCCGGAGAAGAAGATCTGGATCGTCGACGACGACATGCACGAGATCAACATCTTCAGCAATGACGGCAAGCTCCTGAAGACCATGGGCGTGCGCGGTGTGCCGGGACGCGGTCCGAACAACTTCCTGCGCCCGACCGATATCGCCTGGCTTCCCGACGGCACCTTCTTCGTCGCCGACGGCTATGCGGGGACGCGGGTCGCGAAGTTCGACAAGAATGGAACCTTCATCAAGGACTGGGGCCAGCCGCCCAAGGATCCGAACAACCCCGGGCCCAACGAATTCTGGTCGGTCCACTCAATCGGGATCAGCCGCGACCGCCGCGTCTTCGTGGCCGACCGCGAGCACCATCGCATGCAGGTGTTCGACGAGAGCGGCAAGTTCCTCAACCTGTTCCCCACCGGGCACATGTCGAACGTGCTCGCCCACATCGTCACCGAGGACGACTACGTCTGGGTGGCGGACTGGAGAACGGATCGCCTGGTCAAGTACGACCTCGAAGGGCACTATCAACTGGACATCGGCGGTTATGGCCCCGAGCCCGGCCGGTTCGACGGCGTGCACCAGATCGACGTCGACCAGGAAGGCAACCTCTACGTCACCGAGGTCGCCAATGACCGGTCGCAGATGTTCCGCCCCAAGAAGGACGCTGATCCGGCCAGGATCATCCGCCCGATGGTGGGCCGGACGCCGAGGAAGACAGGATAGGGGTTAGCCCCGAAGCGGAGTTCCGGCCCCGCCCAAGGCGCCGGGGTCAGACTCCGGCCTGGACCGCGCGCCTGACTGCCTGCACCGCGCGTTCGACTTCGGCCTGCGTGTTGTACAGGTGAGGCGACAGACGGATTCCCGGACGATCGGTCCCGCCGCGGACCGCGCACACGATCCGGTCCTTCGCGTAGAGAGACTGCTGGAGCCGCTCCGGATCCAGGCCGGCGGGGTCGAAGGAGACCACGGAGTGGCAACGGCTCGGCTCCGGGCTCGTCCAGAGCCGAAGGCCGCGGACCTCGCGCAACCCGCGGATCAGGGTCTGGGCCAGCTCGCGCGAGCGGGCTTCGATCGCGCCCCGCCCCAGCCGGGTCTGGAAGCGCAAGGCCTCCGCGAATCCGATGATCGCGGTGTCGTCCCGCTGGCCCATCCCTTCGACCACTTTCGAGATGCCGACGGCGCCCGGGTAGGCGCTGATCACGCTCGCCGAAAGCCGTGGCTGCACGTCGGCCCGGACGAACAGAACGCCCGCCTCCTTGGGCCCGCACATCCACTTGTGGGCGCTCCCCGAGTAGAAGTCGGGCTCGATCTGCTTGAGATCGACGTCCATCAGGCCGAACGACTGGGCGCCGTCGAGCAGGGTCAGCACGCCGCGCTCACGGGCGGCGCGGCACAGTTCGCGCGCGGGCATCAGATCGCCGACCGTGCTGGTGAGATGGGTGAAGGTGAGAATGCGGGTCCGAGGGCCGACCGCCTTCAAGAACGCCTCCACGAAATACTCGGGGCCGGGATGAGGATTGGGCTGCTCGAGGACCTTGACGTTCCAGGAGAAGCGCTTCGCCTTTTCCTGCCACGCCTTGAGATTGCTCGGGTGGTTGTCCGCGAATACGAGCACCTCGTCGCCCGCCTTGAGATCGAGGCCGCTCGAGACCAGGTTGCTCGCCTCGCTGGTGTTGCGGGTGATCACGATTTCTTCGGGGCTGACCCGCAGGAATTCAGCCAGCGCCCGGCGGGTCTCTTCGCGCGCGTCGTGCATGCGCGTCCGGTTGGCGGGCGAGAGGTCGTGGTCGAGGTCGTGGGCATTCATCACGGCTTCCACGACCGGCGCCGAGGCCGGACATAGGTTGGCGGCGTTCAGAACCGCGACCTCCTGGGGCACCAGGAACTGACGCTTCACGTCGATCCAGAACGACTCGTCGGGTTTGTCGGGGGCCGCGCGAAGAGGAGGGGGCGACCAGGCCTCTCCGCTTCGAGCGAAGAGGGTTGCGTAGCCGCCGACGAAGAGCGCCTGTGAGAAATCACGTCTGCTGGTCATGGGTCGACCTCCGATGGTGGTGGGGCGGCCAGGATCATATCGGGATCTGGCCGGGGCGGGCTCGATCAGCTCTTTGGGGCTTTCCGGGCCGGGAACTTGACATGCCCGGGAGCCGGCTTCGAGACCACGCGGTTCCGCAGGACGCCGAGACCCTCGACGACGATCTCGACGGTCTGGCCCTCCTTGAGAGGGACCGTGGGCTGGGGAACGCCGGTCGAAATGATGTCGCCGGGAAGGAGGGTATGCCTCTCGCTCAGGTACGCGATCTGCTCGGCCACGTTGAAGGTGAGAAACGAGGTGTTGCCGTTCGGCACCGGCCACACGTGACGTACGCCGTCGAGATTCGCGTAGACCTCCAGTCGCCCGACGTTGGGGACATCCTCCTTGAGCGTGATGTAGGGGCCGACCGGGCTGAACGTGTCCAGACCCTTGCTGATGACCGATCCCTGCGATTGATGCTTCCCCTCGGCCAGGCCGCGGGCGCTCACGTCGTTCAGGATGGTGTAGCCCATGACATGATCCATGGCCCGCTCGACCGTGACATCCCTGGCCAGCTTGCCGATGATGACCGCCATCTCCGGCTCGTGCACCCCCGTGGTCAGCAGGCCGTCGAAGTCGATTTCGGACTCGTGACCGGTCATCGAACTCGGGGGCTTCATGAAGAAGCTCGGATACTCGACGTTGTCATAGGCGCCCGGAGTGCCGTCGGCGTTCTTCCGCAGATAAGCGCCGGCCGCGCCGTAGATCTTCGATGGATTGAGAACCGGAGGCAGGTATGTGATGCCTCGCTCCGGATAGAAGACGCGATGAGCGGCGCCGGGCTCCGTGAATTTGCCGCCGGCCTTGAGTTTCGTGATGGCGTCGTGAACGGTGCGCACCGCCGAGATCGACGGCGCTCCCGCCTCGATCAGAGACAGCATGTCCGGGGGGATGGGAGCGAGCCCCTTGAGTTCCGGAGCCTGGGCCTTGATGAGCTCGAGGATCGCATTGTGCACATCCACCACCTCCTGCTCCCCGCTCCCCCGCGTAGCTCCGAGGCGCGGCCCGCCGTTTCCGACTTCGAAAGTGAGAAGCCTGAACGTGGGCGCGGGTGCTTGCGCGAAAGCGGTGTTGGCCGGGAGTACCAGCCCCACCACGGCGCCGGCTGCCATCAAGGTCGTTCTTCGGATTGCGATTCCTGCTCTGTTCATGTCTCCTGGCCTCTCTTCGTCCTGCTCAATGGGATGCAGCGGGCCCCCGCCGACCGACCGACTATTGTCGAAACCATAGGGGAGGCCGCTCGGCGAGTCAAAGCGCCGACGGCGCGCGAGTCTGTTCAGGGGCATCTCGTATGCTTGACGCATGATCGATTTCATGTCGAAGTTCACGGCTCAGACGTATGCGGTCCTGCGCATGGTGGCCGGGTTTCTCCTGCTTTGGCACGGGGTTCAGAAACTCTTCGGCTTTCCCGGCACAAGTTCCGGGATCCGTCCGTTTCACATCACCTACATCGCGGGTCCGATCGAGCTGTTCGGAGGCTTGCTGCTGATGCTCGGTCTTTTCACCCGCCCGGCCGCCTTCCTGTGCAGCGGTCTCATGGCCTTCGCGTACTGGATGTCCCACGGCACGAAGGCGTTGCTTCCCCTCGAAAACCGGGGCGAGCTCGCGGTCGTGTATTGCTTCTTGTTCCTCTTCATCTCGGCCCAGGGCTCGGGGATCTGGAGCCTCGATGCCGGGCGCAAGGGAAGTTCGTAGGTTTCGATCAGCGAGGCGTTCCGCCGACACGCGCCGGCTTCCGCCCGGGCGGGCCAGGGTTCGCATCGCGGCCCGGTGATTTCCGCAAAGACGGACCGAATACAATCGGCCCCCGATGCATGATTCTCAAACGCTCGAAGCCCATGGTCTCAAACCCGACGAGTACGAACGCATCAAGACGCTGCTCGGGCGCGCGCCGAACCTGGTCGAGTTGGGGATGTTCTCGGTCATGTGGTCCGAGCATTGCTCCTACAAGAGCTCACGCGTGCATCTGAGGAAGCTGCCGACCAGCGGGCCGCAGGTGATCCAGGGCCCAGGCGAGAATGCCGGCGTGGTCGACATCGGCGGCGGCCTAGCGGCGATCTTCAAGATGGAGAGCC